>JARXAF010000139.1 GCA_029865985.1 Verrucomicrobiota bacterium | reverse complement strand
TCGATACGACCGCTCAAATCCATTGGCCAGCGGCTTGCCATCCACATGCCATTTCCCGGAATGGTAGGAGCGATAGCCCAGGGTCTTCAGGTATTCGGGCAGGAGTTTGGCCCAGGAGGGGCGTTTTCCGTTGGTGCCGCTTGGGGTGCCAGGGACGGTATCGCGGCGCACTTGCTGCGCGTAGTACCCGGTCAGGGCGGCCGCGCGGGAGGGCCAACAGCGAGCCGTATTGTAAAACTGGGTGTAGCGAAGTCCGCCCGAGGCGAGGGCGTCGAGGTGGGGTGTTGGGATTTCGCCTCCGTAACATCCGAGATCGGAGAACCCCAAATCATCCGCCAGAATCAGGACCACATTGGGGCGTTGGGTCGGGGTGCCAGCCATCGCCGTCAAAAAGGAGCCTGTCCCTAAAAGAGTGATCAGGATCCAACTCAGTTTTCTTCGCAGATTCATGATAAAAGGAGGGGACAGGCTCTGGCGCGTGGGTGATTTCTTGAGTTAGGAGGCCGGCTATCAACCGATGGAAATGGAAAGTACTGATGGTGAGCGGTTTTAGGTCAGAGGTCAGATCGGACCGGATTAGGGACAGGCTGTTTTCAGGACCGTTGGATGAAACAACCTCGAAATGCTCTCACAGCATTGAGTTAGGGTTTGCGGGGAGACAGTGAAAGCGAGCCAGTATCCAAGCTGGGGCGACTCGGGTCTTTATCCAGAGCCGACACCGGGTAGTTCGTCGTCCATGCAGTGTATCGAGAATGGCTGACGGCCAGGCGCAGATTGGGCCGGGTTTCACCCAATGAAAACAGCAGGGCAACCCGTTGCTCTGGAAGAACAAACCTTCCGTCGGCGTCGCTGTTTGCGAAATCCTGCCGCAACACTTGTTCTTCGGCTGCCCTCAGGAAACCACCTGTGGCATGTCGGTGGGTCCAGAGAGTTCGCCCCACCATGGCATTGGGGACAGGCTCTCCGGTGACCGAGTCGGTGATTCGGCCGGTGACCCGAGCCGATGTGTAGGTCATGGAGGGACCACTGATGGAACCGCATCCACAGAGAAGGGTTGCCGCGAGTGAAAAAAACGAGATGTGTGAACCAGTCATGCAACGACCGGCGCGCCTCAAGGGATTTCAGGGGCCGCCAGAAGGCGGTGAAGCTCTCGGATCAGACGGTTCATGGCGAACGGTTTTTCGAGGACCACTTGCGCTCCCGCTAGAGCCGCCAATTCCAGAGAACGATCGTTTCGCAGATCCGCATCGGCTGACATGGCAATGATCGGAATCAACAAGTTCGTTCGCCGCACGGTTTGGATGAGCTCGATCCCGGAGATTTCCGGCATCATCAGGTCTGTTAGCAGCAGGTCGACGTGCTGGATTTCTAAACGTTCCAAAGCTTCTCGACCGTTGCCAGCTGTCGCGACTGAGAATCCGGACCGCTCCAGAAAACGATGGAGGATGCCGCGCAAATCGATGTCGTCATCGACCAGGAGGATCAGAGCTTGGGATGGTTTCGCGGCGGACACCCTTTGATTTTGATGTAAGTGGCTTATCGGTCACTCCATCGAAAGGCTTGAGTCAAACCGATGAAACTCTTTGAAACCCCGATCCCCCTCGTCAGGGGAACCCAAGCGGGGTGACGAAGGATGCACTGAGCCCGTAGTTTACGAAACCGGCTTAAACAGGGTTCTTCCTATTTTCCGGCCAATCTCTAATCTCCGCGGCCTGTTTCCGGGGTGTTTTGAAATCCCAAAATCGTATACCATGACGTCCGCCCAGATTCGCCAGTCGTTCTTGGACTTCTTCCGTTCCAAGCAGCACACGATCGTCCCCAGCTCCAGCCTCTTGCCGGACAGCCCCAACCTGCTGTTCACCAATGCCGGCATGAATCAGTTCGTTCCTATTTTCTTGGGCGAACGAAAAGCCGATGTCTCCAAGTGGGCCGGTTCGGTCCCGGCACTCGATACCCGGGCCGCTGACACCCAGAAGTGCATCCGCGCCGGTGGCAAACACAACGATTTGGATGACGTCGGCCTGGACACCTATCACCACACCTTTTTCGAAATGCTGGGGAATTGGTCCTTTGGCGACTATTTCAAGAAGGACGCCATCGATTGGGCCTGGGAGTTGGTGATCGAGGTCTGGAAGTTTCCGCCGCAGCGCGTCTATGCGACGATTTATCAGCCCAATGCGGCTAAGAAGGATCCGGCTCAGCGCGATCAAGAAGCCTGGGAACTGTGGGCGGCGAAGTTCCGGTCGGTCGGTCTGGATCCGGAAATCCACATCGTCAACGGCGGCAAGAAGGACAACTTCTGGATGATGGGCGAAACCGGCCCCTGCGGTCCGTGCACCGAAATTCATGTCGATTTGCGCCCCGGCCCCCGCGAGACCTCGATTGAGGAGCAGTCCGAAGGAGCCAAGTTGGTCAACGGTTCGGACGCGCGGTGCATCGAGATCTGGAACAACGTCTTCATCCAGTACAACGCCAATCCAGATGGCTCTTTCACAGCGCTGCCGGCGCAGCACGTCGATACGGGCATGGGCTTTGAACGGGTAACTTCGATCATTCAAGGCACCCGTGGACTCACGGACTTTCAGAACGCGAAGATTTCAAACTACGAGACCGATATTTTCCGCCCGATCTTCGACGAGATCGAACAGCTCAGTGGCCAGAAATACGGTTCCACGTTGCCGAAGCAGGGCAGCACCGGCGACACCGAGCAAGAGAAGGTGGACGTGGCCTTCCGGGTCATTGCCGACCATATTCGAACGCTGAGTTTCGCCATCGCCGACGGTATCCAACCGGGCAACAGTGACCGCAATTATGTCCTTCGCCGCATCTTGCGTCGCGCGGTGCGGTACGGACGGACACTCGGGTTCCATGAGCCGTTTTTCTACAAGCTGGTCGAAGTGCTTTCACGGACCATGGGCGAGGTTTTTCCGGAGATTCGCTCCCGCAAGCAGCAGGTGAAAGACGTTCTCCGTCTTGAGGAAGAGGCCTTTAATCGCACCTTGGACCGCGGTATCGAACTGTTCGAAAAAGAGGCTTCGCAGGCTGGGTGTTCGCAGATTTCCGGGGCCTTCGCATTCCGTCTGTATGACGAGCAGGGCTTCCCGATCGACCTCACCGAACTCATGGCTCGCGAGCGTGGACTTTCGGTGGACAAGGCAGGTTTTGAAGCTCTGATGGAAGAGCAACGTGCCCGTGCCCGCGCCTCGCAGAAAAAGCAGGTCATCGAACTGTCGCAGATCGAGACGAAGTCTTCGACGCAGTTCCTCGGATATGACGCCTTGGAAATCGGAGCAAAGGTCTTGGAGGTCGTTGAACTCAAGGACAAGACCGCCATTATCTTGGACGCCTCGGCCTGCTACGCGGAGATGGGTGGGCAGGTGGGCGACACCGGTGAAATCAGTGGTTCCGGACAGCTTTGGCGCATCGCCAATACTCAGAAATCTGGCAATGTGTGGCTGCATTTCATCGAAGGCGGCGAGTCTCCGTCGGTGGGCTCTTCGGTGAACCTCCGCGTCGATGCCGCACGTCGTCACGCCATCGAGCGTCATCACACGGTGACTCATCTTCTGCATTGGGCGTTGCACGAAGTGGCTAGCAAGGAGGCCTCCCAGAAGGGGTCCAATGTCACCCCTGAGAAGCTGACCTTCGATTTCAACAGCGCCGCGTTGACCGCTCAGCAAGTCATCGACATCGAGCGGTTGGTCAATGAACGCATTCTCGAGAACGCCCACGTGGGGTGGGTCGAGGTGCCGCACGCCGAAGTGAAGAACCGCAAGGATGTGCTGCAATTCTTCGGCGACAAATACGGAGACGTTGTCCGTGTTGTTCAGATCGGTGGACAGGCCGCGCAGTTGAATGGGTATTCCATGGAACTCTGCGGCGGTACTCACACCCGGGCCACCGGTGAGATCGGAATGTTCCGCATTTTGGCCGAGTCGGCCGTGGCCGCTGGGGTGCGCCGCATCGAGGCCATCGCTGGATTGCCGGCTTTGGACAAAGCGCGTGCCGATGAGGCGCTGATCCGCTCATTGGCTGGTAAACTCAACAGCCCGCTGGGTGAATTGGAGAAGAAGCTCGAAGGTTTGTTGGCCCACAGTCGCGAACTGGAGAAGTCACTCAAGGCGGCGGCCCAACGCGAGGCTGCTGGCAAAGCACGCGAGTTGTTGGTGAAGTCCGAGACTCTGAATGGTGTGCCTGCCTTGATTCTGAATCTGGGCGAGGCCGATGGAGAGTCTCTGCAGACGGTGGTGGATGCGTTGAAATCGCTGTTCAACGGCGTCATCCTGCTTGGCGGTCATTCGGCGGGTGCGGTTGCTTTGGTCGCTGCGGTGAGCCCGGAGTTCACAGCCAAGGTTCAGGCAGGCAAACTGATCCAAACGATTGCCCCGATCATTGGTGGCAAGGGAGGCGGGCGTCCGGACGGAGCCCGCGGTGGCGGCAAGGATGTCGCTCGATTGGACGAGGCCCTGGCCAAAGCCAAGACCCTCATCTGAGGGGTCTCTTTGGATCGCGCGAGGTCAGCGCAGTTCCCAACGTTCACCAAAGAACCCTGCGGCGGAAATCCCGCCTGGGGTTCGGGCATTGGGAGCTTGGCGAAGGTCGATGATGGCCCAATCCGGCAGCTTGGGCGTCTGACGCGCATTGTTCAGATAGTCGTAATCCCGGAAGGTGAACCCGCTGTTCAGCACGATATAGCGGGTGGGATTCAACGGGTTTGGGAAGATCAGAATCGGAGCGTGGGTGTCGGTGGCGAAGGTCTGATTTCCAACCACGATCTGGTTCTTTTCCCAACGAATGGGTAATGATGGCGCCAGTTTGGCGAGCAATTGGTTGCTGGAGGGGTCTCCCCACAGAACGAGGTTGTGCTCGCGGATGTCGGACTCCGAGATCTCCCTATCGTTTTTCCGACGCGCGTCTCCGCGATAATGGCGACGCCAATGCTCCACGGCACGGGAAGCTTCGCTGTCCACCCATTGCCCCACCTTGGGGTTCAACGGCGTTCCCGAGGGCATCACCATCATGAACGAGTCCATGAATGCGTCGTCGATCGGTCCTTGAAGGCCGTGCCGTTTGTGCAAGCCGCCCGATAGATCGGGGCCGGTTCTCCATACCCCGTTCCTCCGGTGAAAGCTGGCCTTCCACGACCGATCGGTTCCGGGGCGGTTCGATTCCAGGATTACGGCGTTGTCCGATCCGGCGAACGCCACTTGAACGGGTTGGTGGACCGGGAATGGAGCCTCACCCGGGCCGAAATCCAGCGTCAGCGCCTCGACGCCATCGGTCTCGATCCGCAAGAGCCTGTCCCCATCCGGCAGGCGCGCGATCACCCGGCCCGGTTCCCAGTGTTCGGTCAACGCATCGACCGTCACCCAGGCCATCCGCGGGTAACGCAGAGAATGGGTCACCATCCGCACTTCATGGGGTACCCGGACCCGACCTGCGGCTGCCAAGGCATCCAGTCTCCGATTCAGCTCAGCCTTGGCTCCGGCCTCGTATTTGTGCCCCGTCTTGGGACCGATGAGATGGGTGAGTTCCATTCCCTCGGCCCGCAGCGCGGACCTCATCGCCTCCGCTGCCTGGATCTGACGGTCGTCCTCACCGCTGTAGGCGATCAGCGGAACCATTGCGACATTTAGAGCATTGGCGGTGGCATCATGGAGTCGCCAGAGTTTCTGTTCCCAAAGGGCTGGTTTGAGTTGTTCCTGTTGGAATACGCGCAGAAAATCGGCTGTTTCGCTGAATCCGGCCCCGGGAGCGGCAGCGGCCCATCGAGCCGCGTGGTGCACGGCGAAGTGCCACGCGGAAGCTCCGCCTAAGGAGAACCCACGGACCACCAACCGGTTTTCATCGATTGGATAACGTCGTTTGACTTCTTCGAAAGCCTCCCAGAAGTCGGTTTCCCCGGCGAAACGGCTGCCGTTGCAATAGCGTCCGTAGAGGTGGAGCACGAAAGTGTCAGGCGGAGCGAATTCTCCGAGGTTTTTCATCCGGTCGGCGATGAAGGCCAGTTCACTCAGTGTTTCGCCACGCCCGTGGAACCAGAAATCCAAGCGCCATGATCTTCCCGAGTTGGGCTTCCAGCTTTGGGGAATTACCAACCCAAATGGCTGCACCGATCCGTCGATCCGGGACACATACCCACCAACCATGGGACCAGAAGTTTCTAACCATGGAGCCTGTCCCTCATCCAGCGCCTGCAGCCGTTCGGCCGCCGTTTTCAGTTGAAGTCGGGCTGAACCCACCTCGTTGGTCTTAAAAATTTCACCGTATCGAACGGCCCAATCCACCGACTTGTGGAAAATCTCGATGTCTGCCACCCGCTTGAGTTGCTGGGAATCCTTGGCCCATCGGTACCTGGCTGTGGTTAGATTTTTTCCGAGTGACTGGACTCCTGAAATGAGCTCGTCGCGGACATCATCGGACAGGGCGACGCCCGAGGGTGGAACTCGTCGCACTTTGTCGGCCGAATTGTCTGCTGGGCCATCAGCCCGGAGGCTTGTTTGCGGCATTTGGCCCACCATCAAAACTAGAGCAATCAGCGCAATCAGGGACAGGCTAGCCCGAGTAGGGGACAGGCTAGTCAACTTGGTCCGAGATCGTTTTGCGGAACACGTCGGAGATATCATGGGATTGGCTGCAGGAGACCCCGATCTGACTTGTGGGATCAAGCGTCGCTTCCAAAAGGCTTTTTTACCTGCTGCGCTAACATTGAGTCGTTGGGCTCTGAATAGAGCTGAAAGGAGTTGATACCGAGACATAGAGTCTGATTTACGGTATCCCAATTCGTTTCAGGGCTGCGCCTACGCTTAATTCTGATTTTGGTGATTTCCGAGAGCGCTGCGGACGCATCCGTGGGAGCAATGATTCCGAGGGACGAAACGGCCGGGACTTATCCGTCGAAGATAGACTTTGCTAACGATTTAGTTGGATCGCTCGTGCGGGCTGCATCTTCGTCCGCATTAGCCTCGTTTTTCAATCGTTACGGGCCTCAAGCTCGAGCCTCAGCTTGGCCGACTCCTCACTCCCGCCTCGTCTTACGAAAGAAAACGCCGCGACATCACTTTCATCCCTACCGATCCGATCCGGTTTAGACCGCTCCCGCTAACCACTCGTCGCTCTTCGCAAGGGCCTGAGGCTGAAGAGGGTTGAGTTTTTTAACTGGGATAGCGGGTGTGCGGACGGTTGGCGTTTTTTTTGGAGCCAATTTTGATGATAGAGGGCCATGGATTCCACAAAGTTCTTGGAACCGATTACAGCGC
>JARXAF010000030.1 GCA_029865985.1 Verrucomicrobiota bacterium | reverse complement strand
AGAGCGAGGCGCGGGCCGATTGAAGGCCCGTAACGAGTGAACAACGAAGCTCTTGCGGAAGAAGACGCAGCCAGCACGACCGATCCAATTGAATCGTTCCGGCTAAGGAAAAGGGGAGTGGATGACTCCACCCCCCTTCGTGAACTCAACCCCGTTCTCAGCGCTGGATGGCGCGGAGGAATCGGGCGGAATCATTGCCCAACGGCAGAGCGATCGGGGTATTGGCACCCGATTGCGGCACCCACGGACCGTTCAGACTCGGAGCGACCTCGAAAACGAATCCAGCTGGCAACGGTTGCGGATCGGATGTGATCGAGAGCTGACCATTCACCAAGGCCACCGAGATGCGTGGCGCCGTGGTGGTGGAACCACCGACCGCAGGCGTCGTGTCGTCTTTAGGAGCCGGGTGGGAAATCACCGTGTAGAAATTGATCTCCTTGGTGGAGTCGGCGCCCTGATCGGGCTTGTTCTGCAAGTTGATCTCGCCCTTGGCAGCGACGAGAATTTGCTTCGTGGTCATCGCCACACTCATACCGACCGAGCGGATGCCACCCACCGGCGAAGTGTTGACGAAGGGCAGGAAGCTCGGCGTGAGCGGCTTCACCGTCTTGGTGGCCGCGTCGAATTCAAACACGCGGGCCGCCACCTGCTGGGCTTCATAGCCATCGGGCTTGGAAACCCACGACACCGTGAAGCGGCCCAGACCGTCGGCGGCGACCACCGCACGATCGGCATCAGCCCGGAAACCGCCCTCGCTGACATCGGCCAGAGCCGCCAGCGTGCGGGTGGTTCCATCCCAAATGGCCACACGAACGGCCGTGGAATTCACAACCCGGCCCACAAGGAACACCCAGGGTTGGTTGATATGGCCACCCAGGCGGGTGCCGTCGCCGCGTCCACCGTCAAAGTTCTCACCCGAAGTCGTCTGCGCCACCGGTTCGCCCTGGAGTTCGCCGGCATTGTTGTAGAAGTAGAACTTGCCCGCGACACGCACCGCGAAGCCCCCCTTGAAGGCGGCCACGTTGCCCCACAGATCTCCGTCGGCGACCTTGAAGGCTTCCTTCACCACCTTGCCATCCGCCGAGAAGAGGGTCGCCGTGGCGCAGTTGCCGTCGGGACGCAATTGGTTCGAGCGATCTTCGACCACCGAAACGAAGTTGCCGTCGCTCAGGGCGGCGACATCACCGCCGAAGCGGGAAATCTGGTTGCCCGGGGCCGAACCAGATGCGCGGCGGCCGTTGGCCGAATCCTGCGCCTTGCTCAAGGCCGTCTGGGTCAGCGTGGTCGGATCGAGCTTGAAGGTCTGCACCGTGCCATAGCGACCATCACCCAGACGATCGAAGCCGCCGGTGAAGCGATTGTCGCTGTTGAACCCCTCCACCACATGCGGGGACGCCTCGGCTCCCGTGATGAAGTTCACCGCACCCGGTCGGGGATCACCCGCGACCCGGCCCGGATTGCCGTTCTGCCGGGAGGCATTGATCGCCCCCTTGAATGGAACACCGGCGTCGTTGAAGAAGGCCTCGCCCAACTTCATCGCACCACCGGCTGCCGGCTGCATGGCCACCACATAGCGCTGCTGAGTCGTGCTGTCTTCGGCAAAGGTATTGGCCTCGATGAGGAACGTGGAGGTGCCCACCACGGAAGCGAAAGGCTCCCAGTTGCCCAGCGCATCAGCCGTCGGAACGATCACCGGGGTGTCGGAGACGATGCGCTTGAGACCCGCCGACTCGATGCTGCCCGGACGCACCGGGATCACAAATTGGCGAAGAGCCACGACCCGTTTTTCAGGCTCGCCACTGTTGCGGCTCTCCCAAACCACGGCGATGGAGTCGTTGCGGAAGGCCACGCGGGCGTTCTTGGATTCGAGGGTCTCCGGAGCCGGAAGCTCCTTCTCGCTGACGTAGAAGGTCTTACCCAGGGGTTTGCCCGCGGCGTCAAACACTCGACCCAAGATGATCCGACCATTGCCGACAGCACCCGCCGTGTCGTCGAAGACCACGGCAACGCGCCCGAGGGAATCGATACCCACATCGCAACGCCCCGGTGCCAGAAGCTCCATGTCATCGGCCACCGTCTTGCTCCACCGCAGCGTGCCGTTGGCATTGAGGACCGTGAGCCAGACGTGGTTCTTGCCGTCGGCATCCTTGCCGATGGCCACCGAAGCGTAGGCATCATTACCATTGCCATGGAAACCCACGCCGTCACCGCGTCCGCCATTGCCGGCGATCGGATTGCCCGAGACCGCGGCCAAATCGATGTTGGTGGAAACCGCCGTGCCCGCATTGTCAAACAACCGGACGCGACCCGCGCCGTTGTCCGAAAAACGCACCGCGAAGCCGCTCTTGGTGACACCGGAACCATGCCACATTTCAGCCTTGGTGGCGGTGGCGCTGGCCAACTGGGTGGCCTTGATCTCCTTGCCGGTCTTGTCCACCACACGAACGGTCACGTGGTTGGCCGCGGCATCGCCCTTGTAAAGCGTGACCAAATCATCGCCCTGACGGCTTTCACCGATAACCACCACATTACCGGTGGAGAGAAACTCCCAGTCGCCGATGCGGATGTTTCCGGGACGGGCTCCGTATTCAACAGGAACGCCATTCACGATCCCCACCGGGGTGCCCGCGTCGGTCAGCAACTGCACCGCGGGCCAATCGCCGGCATCCTGATAGCCAGCGAACTCCACCACCTCCAGGCCGAGGTCAAATGAGGTCGAGCCCATGCCCAAACCGTCCCCGAAGAGGTTGGACTTGATCTTGGGTCCCCAACCCGTGCGTCCAGAAATAGCGCTACCGTCCTTACGGAAGTAGGATAGAAAACGCGACGTGAGCGTTTGTCCGGCAAAAGCAGGATCAACCGAAGTAATGGTCGTCTCTGCGGTGACCGGCTTGCTGTCGCGGTCAAACAAGGTCCAAACGGCTTCCAGATCGGTCAGATCGGAACCGTCATCCTCCCACCCGACAATGACGTTGCCATTCCGGCCAATGGCCACACCGAGGCTTTCGGTTTTGCTATTGTTGATGGTATCGGAGGTGTTGACATACACGGTGTCGCCCACAGGGCTGACACCATTGTCTTCTGGCTTGGTCGGAAGCGCTTGACCGTAGACCTGACCCGCCAGCAGCGCGGCGGTGAGGAACGGCAGTGATTTGGTGGGTTTCATAGCGGATGTGTTAATGCGTGAATCACACCCTTGGTCTAAGAACAGACGCCCAGCCTAACCCTTGAGCAATAAAGCTAAAGGGGTATGGATTTTCTGGAGACTTCCGGGGGGATTAAAGCGATTGGTACGCCCGCCTCAGATCGCCCGCAACTGTTTTCAGGGGTTTTCCCAATAAAGCGTCAAAACCCAATAAAACATGTATTTTTGGCCTGTTTTAAAACAACCCAATCCCTACTCCGACCGGATCGGCCAGAGAGACGCAATCCACCCCAATCCACTGCTCCAGCCCAGTGTGCCTACTTGGCAGCAGACCGCCCCACCCGCTTCATGATTTCCACGTAGAAAACCGGCGTCAGGAAGAGCCCGAAGACGGTGACGCCGATCATGCCTGCGAACACCGCAACTCCCATGGCCTGCCGCATCTCAGCACCCGCTCCGGAGGAAATCACCAAGGGATACACCCCCGCGATGAAGGCGATGGAAGTCATCAAGATCGGCCGCAGGCGCAGCTTGCAGGCCTCGAGCGCGGCCGAAACCGGATCTTGTCCCTCACGCTGTTTCTCCCGGGCGAACTCCACGATGAGGATGGCGTTCTTGCAGGCCAATCCGACCAGAACGATCAGCCCAATTTGGGTGAAGATGTTGTTGTCAGAACCCTTGAGCAAGACACCCACCATGGCGCTGAGCAAGGTCATGGGCACAATGAGGATGATGACCAACGGCAAACTGAGGCTTTCGTACTGGGCCGCCAGAACCAGAAAAACCAGCAGGATGCACAGCGGGAAGATATACATGGCGGTGTTGCCGGCGATGCGCTGCTGGTAGGTCAGCTCGGTCCACTCATAGGCCATGCCCGGTGGCAGCGTCTGCTTCACCAAACCCTCGATGAAGGCCTCGGCCTGGCCCGAGCTGTAGCCCGGGGCCGGGGCACCATTGATTTCTGCAGCCGGATAGCCGTTGTAGCGCATCACGCGGTCGGGACCGAAGGCCTCACGCACCGTCACCAAAGTACCGATGGGCACCATCTGTCCGCGCTCGTTGCGGACCTTGAGACGGCGGATGTCGTCGGCCCCATCGCGGAACTTCGACTCGGCCTGGGCCACCACCTGATAAGTGCGACCGAACTGATTGAAGTCGTTCACGTAGAGCGAGCCCAGGTAGACTTGCAAGGTCTCGTACAAACTGCTCAGTGATACCCCCAGCGACTTGGCCTTC
Source organism: Verrucomicrobiota bacterium (assembly GCA_029865985.1). GTDB lineage: Bacteria > Verrucomicrobiota > Verrucomicrobiia > Limisphaerales > UBA9464 > SXXZ01. The sequence continues at coordinate 749 of JARXAF010000030.1, read as the reverse complement.
ACGCGGTCCACGTCGAGGTCGATCTGGGGCACGTTGATTTGATACGTCGAGTAGACCCCTTGCAGCACATTGGTGGCGTAGGCCGCGCCAATGGTTCCCCAAGTCGCACCGTAAAGCGCCTCGGGGCCGAGGTTGGCCCGGTCCTCGACGTACATCTTGAAGCCGCCGCCCGTGCTCAAGCCATTCACCGCCGGGGCGTTGATGACGATCATTCGCGCCTCCTGGATCTCACCAAAAGCCTGGTACAGCTTGCCGATGATGGCGTTGGCCGAGAGATCCGGGCTCCGCCGCTTTTCGAAGTCTTCCAGCGTGATGAAGGCGATGCCCGAGTTGGGACTGGCCGTGAACCCATTGGGCGAAAGACCCGGGAAAGCCACCGAGGCCGCCACGCCGGGCACCTTCATGGCCAAATCACTCATGCGTCGAATGACCGCGTCGGTGCGATCCAGAGAAGCTGCGTCCGGCAATTGAGCGACGCAGATGAGGAACTGCTTGTCTTGCGACGGGATGAATCCGGCCGGAACCGCCTGAAAGATCCGCCCCGTCAGGAAGATCAAACCCACGTACACCGCCAAGGCCACGACACTCACTCGGATCACCCGCGCCACGGCCTTGGAATACTGACCCGATGCCCAATCAAAGAATCGGTTGAAGGGCCTGAAGAACCAACCCAGCAGGCGATCCAGAACCCGGGTGAGGCCATCCTTGGGCGCGTGATGATCGCGGAGCAGCAGGGCCGAAAGCGCCGG
>JARXAF010000015.1 GCA_029865985.1 Verrucomicrobiota bacterium | reverse complement strand
CCTCAAGCTCGTGCGCGGAGGTTGAGCCGACGCCCACGGAGCCTTCGAAGCCGCGGCGGTTGGTGTCTTGGAGTTGGGAATTATGCCACCGGCGACAGTGTCTCAGCTGGTGCAGCGATCGCTCGTTTCAGGACGTTGCCTGGATTCAAAGAGAGGGACATCCCCTGGATGTGGCAGATTTTCGCGGGAGTCAGGCGGCCGCTGGACGACACTGCCGCGAGCCGTCCTGACTATTCCTTGGGCTTTCGTCCGTAGCCCCAGATGAGCCACGCACCGACGCCGATCATCAGCACGAGCCACCACAAGTAGCGCAGTTCGCGAGCCGCCATCTCGGTGAAGGCCGCGGCGCTGGGGAAGATCCAGATCAGGAACAAGCCCAAGGCAGCCAGGAACAGTGCCTGGATCGCGGCCCGTCGGCGTGAGGTCATGGCGTGGACGGGGTTTCCGCCGGACTGATCGGGAGCAACAGGCCGGCCGCGTTGTGATCGGAAGGTGGCGGAATGACCATGGGTGAACGCCCGTTCCAGCGTTCGACGATCTTCCAACGCAGGAAGGATGGGCTTTGCCGCAGGGCCTCGCCGCGGACCCGGATGGCCTCGGCTTCGCCCTTGGCGCTGATCACCGCGGTTTCAGATTCGGTTTGGGTCTGGACCTGGGTGAAGCGGGCTTGGTTGGCCTGCTGCTCAGCCACCATCTTGGCTTCGATGGCCTTTTCCAACTCCGGCGAGAGATCAATGTCGCGCAGGACGATGTCTTCGACCAACAACAGTGGCCCGATCTTCTGACTGGCCAGAGCCATGGACTTCTTCTTGATCTCCTCGCGGTTCTTGACGACCTGCTCCGCCGTCATCATCGCCGTGACTTCCTTGATGGCCTCTTGGATCCGCGGCGCAATCAGGCTATCGAAGGGATCGCCGGCGAACTCGCGGTAGATCGGAACGACCGACGCCTCCGGGATGCGGAAGAGAACCCGGAGGTCGATCTTCACCTGTTGCAAGTCCGAGGAAAAACAGTCGGCCGTCAGCGCCCGAGTGCGTTGGCGGACATTGACCCGCACGATGCTGGTGATGAACGGGGTCTTGAACCCGAAGCCCTCGGGCAGGAATCCCTCCTGCGTCTTGCCGAGGGTCACCTTGAGCCCGCGGGTGCCGGGTTCGATGATATACGACGCCGAGTTGAGCACCAGCAGCGCCACGAAGAACGCGATCGAGGCGACGATGAGACGGGAAGCGGTTTGAGGGTTCATGGCGTCAGCGCTTGATGTTCCTGGGGGCCGGCGAGGTGGCAGCGGCGGGAGTCGCCGGGCGGTTTCCTGAAGGATCCGTCTTTTGGCCTTTGAGTCGTTCGAGGTCCTGGAAGTTCAACAAGATTTGGTCTTTGCCACCGATGACCAGTGGAGCGATGCCGTCCCAACGGTCCACGATTTGCAGATCCACGAAGGCCGGGTTCTTCTTGAGCGCATCACCCCGAATGATGATCGACTCGGCCTCGCCCTTGGCTTTGATCACCGCCGTGTCGGCCTCGATTTGGACTCGTTGCTGGAAGTACTTGGATTTCGAGGCCTCCTGTTCTTGAACCATCTTGGCCTCGATGGCGTGCTCGAGTTCGCGGGTGAGCGAGATGTTCTGGATGACGATGTCCTCCAAAACTACGAGCGAGCCGATCTTGCGGCGGGCGATTTCCAGCGACCGGGTTTTGATTTGCTCGCGGTTCTTCACGATCAACTCTGCGCTCTGCATCGCGGCGACCTCTTTCAGCGCTTCTTGGACTCGAGGAGCGACCAAGCTTTCGAATGGGTTGCCATCGTAATCCTGGAACAGTTTGACGACTGAAGCCTCGGGAATCCGGTAGAGCAGGCGCAAGTCCACCCGGATTTGCTGGAGGTCCGACGAATAGCACTCGGCCAACTCTTCGGCGGTTTGCTGGCGCACGGAGATCGGGATGATCTCGGTGACGAACGGGGCCTTCATGCCGAAGCCCTCCGGTTTGAAGTCCGGTGAGACCCGACCCATGGTCACCTCGATCCCGCGAAACCCGGGCTTGACCACAAAGGTTCCCGAGGTGGCCATGATGAGGCCGCTGAAGAGCAGCAGCCCGACTCCGATGACACGTGCGATTCCTTGGGAACTCATGATCGTTGTTTTGGCAAGGTGGCGGGTATTGCTGGTTGTGGCAACCGGGGGTGTTCCTGATCGGAGTTCCGTTTGAGCGGTGATTTAACGGAAGAACTCGAGCAAATCCTTCGGGGGTTCAACGGTGGCGGGGCGGGTGAAGCGTTGGCCGAAGGGCATGGTGCCCTCGAGGAATCCGCCGTGGCTCAAGAAGAACTGCCCCTTCTCGACACCCATGAACCGATCCAATCGATCGCTCTTGCCCGTGGGGTCGTGGCTGAAGCTGGCCTCGGTGATTTCGAGCCAGTCGCCGCCGGGAGTGCGGATCCATTGGCGACCATACAGCGCCTTGCGGGGCAGGTGGCCTGTACTGCCCCAAAAGTTCTCGCTGAAGCTGTGCGGACCGCGCAGCCATCCGCCCTCGCGCGGGGCTTTCCACGACGAAATGAGCATCCATCGGTGGCTGTCGGGATGGTGGTAGTATCCGGAATAGACCGTGAAGGTCTGGTTGGTTGGCTGGGCGGTGACCAGGAAGCGCTGGGTTTGGCCGGTCTTCCACGGGTACTTGAGATGGCTGTGGCCACCGGTGCCTTCGTTGCCGAAATCTCCGGAGTAAACCCCGTCGCCCTTGCCCAGGAGTTGGACTCGCTTCTCGGCGGAGACCTTGTTGCGGTCGACTGCTTCTTCGCCGCTATCCCAGACCGAAAAGATGATCCGCCGCTCGGTGGGGCTGTTGACTTGCATGCCGAAATAGCCCCGGTGCCAACCGCAGGCCATGTAGAACGTGGTCACCGGTTCCTCGACCGCAGTCACTTCGCAATAGAACGCGGCGATGGCATTGGTGGGAGCCTTGTAGCTGAGGTGAACCGAGGCGGCGTTGCGACGTTCCTTGAGGTTGAAGTGGGCGCCTTCGACGCCGGGACCGTCGAGCACCAGGGCCTCGAGTTGGCCGGCGTCTTGGCCCTTCGGATTGATCGATTCCAAGCGGAATTCCTGATAGCCGGGGCGTTCGACCGAAAACGTGCCGAAGTCGGCGGTCAATGGCTCTGAACCGGACACGCCCTTGACCGTCACCTCCCGAAATCCTCCCGCCACGGTGAGGCGCAACTTGGATTCGGCCCCATCGGGCAGGCGCAAGCGAAGCTTCGCTTGGAGCGCGCCGGGTTGGTTGAGGCGTCCGTACCAGTGCACCGTTTGTGCGGGGTCTGTCCACCCGCGCACCCCGCCGCGCTCAGAGATGCGGGGTGAATCGGTGTCGGGCAGGGTGTAGGCCGTGAAGGCGGGTACCCTCAATTCAGCGCCCCAGGTGTTAGCCAAGCCACACCACAACCCCATCAGCACGGGAACACTGGCCTTCAAAAGATGCCGGATCGACATGGCCGGAGCATCCCCGGTGTCCGTCTGAAAGAAAACGATGGAAAACCCGGAGTGGATATCTCCCTCCACACCGCTGGCGCATGGAGCTCAATCGGAGCCTCAGCGTCTTTCACAGAAGCCCATGGTGAGCTGCCGGCATACTTCACCCGTTGTGCCGCCGGCTGCGCCTGGGTCATCCTCTGGCTCACCCAATGCGTGAGATCCTGCGACGATTTCTGGACGACGGCTCAATGCGACGCCGGAGGCTGCTGTGTCTGGGGATCATCGGGATGGTGGTGGCCTGGGGACTTTATCCGTCCGAGAACCGGTATTCACCGATGCGGTGCACCATTTCCTACCTGGGCTCGCCGGATGCCGATCGGAACCCCGCCGGCTGGCGAATTTATCAGTTAGGCATGACGGCGCTGTTGCTATGGATGGCGGACCTGTTGGTGCTCCATCATCGGCGTTGGGCGCGGAATTGGGCGAGCCTCAGTGGTGCCTCCAGCTTCACGCTGGCTATCGGCCTGGTGATGATACTGTTGACGGTGTGGATCCCGGACAGCCGCTCAGGCCATTGGTTTGGAATGACCAGTGGTCAGTTTCACACCCGCATTGCTCTTTGGGGTATTCCAATTCTGGGACTCGGAGTCGTTCTCGATGCAGTCGCGTACTTTCTGGCGGGTCGTGCCCTTCGCAGCCTGTGGCCCTTCCACCTGTACGCCTGTGTCTCGGCCTTCGGATTCTATGAATTGATGGATTGGGAACGACTCTGCCGAGAAGACCGCAGTCTGCGCCATTGGCCCGGCGACGGCCTCCATTCGACGCCGCTTTGGGAGTGGATCTTCTTCGTGGGGCTGATGCTCCACTGGGGTTGGATGGCCCGACGTCGGGAACCTCGGGCGGTCGAGTTCCGGTGACATGACCCGGCCGCAGGGTATCGCAGAAGCGCCTCCGCGGTGCCACGCCTCAATCCGTCGAACCCGGTGCGCTGGCTCGTTTTCGGAGACGTTTTCGGGCAACTCTCAAGCCATTCCGGCTACCGGCGAAAGGGGGTATCACCAACGAATGTCCGCCTCGTCCTGAAGGTTATCAATTGAAGGTTTGCCACGGGGCAGCAGAGCGGAATAACTGAGACATGCAACGACGCTGGGTGGTATGGGTGGGAATTTTAGGGGTGGTTGTCTGGGGTGGTTGGAATCAAATCGAGGTGCGCCGTCTTCGTGGTCGAATCACAGAATTGCAGTCGGAACCGACCGTGGAAGCGCCGGTGCCGACGGCGCCTCTCGGCGGTGAAAATCTCGGAGCCCAAACTGCATCGGAACTGACCGCGATCCGCAGCGAGATCGCCTCCTTGCGGCGGCTGATCGAAGAGCGGTTCCGGGCGGTCGAGGGTGCAGCACAAGCCGCTTCGCGTGCGACCGGTGCCCGAACCGAAAATGGTAAAGCCGGATCCATCCCTTCCTATATCCGGAATGGTTGGGTGGATCGATCCGGGATACCTGAGTTGGTCTTGGCAGGGATTGCCCAGCAACTCGGAGACGTGTCGATCGAGGGAGCACACATCAAACAATCCGACGGCAAGGTTTTCTATTCTTTGGAATCCAAAACCCAGGATGGTCGGGGCGTGGAGTTGGCCTTGGACGAAAAGGGACAGGTGGTGACGCGTCGAGTCGACATAGAGCTTGGAGGTTTGTCGGACGGTATGCAACGGACGGTGCAACAGGCTGTCGGTGAGATTCCCATCCGGCGAGTGGCCGAAGTCTACGAAGACGGTCGGACGGTCTATCGAGTGGTTGCCAAGGCACCCAATCAGGCCGTAGAGCTGGTCCTCGACTCGGAGGGAAAGGTTATTCGTTCAGAGACGATGGTCCGCGAGACGAAGCC
>JARXAF010000132.1 GCA_029865985.1 Verrucomicrobiota bacterium | reverse complement strand
AGGCGGCCGATGAGGGTGGACTTCCCATCGTCCACCGAGCCGCAGGTGTTGAAGCGCAACAATTCGATCGGATGAGTCGGAACAGACATGACCAGGAAGGAGATTGAAAGGTATCGAGGTGAAAGGCGCACGTCAGAAAAGTGGCCTATGGAGTTTGGGGGATTCGGGGAGGGACTTGGGGGACAGGCTTGTGGGGATGGCTGGGGGGCTTCGTGGGGCAAGCTCTCGGGTGGGGGCTCCGCGGGATCGGTCCTGCGCTCGCAGGGAACGTTGGGGCCGGCTGGGCTTTCGCGCTGTCGCGCGAGGGGGATCAGGATGTCGACGTTCCTATGCTCGCTCCGGCCCGGTCCCGCTGCCGCTGGGTTGATTGGGAGCCTGTCCCTCTATTGGGGGGGGTGATTGTCGCCAGTGAGGAAAAACAATCATCGTTGACCCGGTGTGTTGGGGTGATGGCGCTGGGGGTGGTGGGGGCTCCGCGGGATCGGCCCTGCGCTCGCAGGGAACGTTGGGGCCGGCTGGGCTTTCGCGCTGTCGCGCGAGGGGGATCAGGATGTCGACGTTCCTATGCTCGCTCCGGCCCGGTCCCGCTGCCGCTGGGTTGTTTGGGAGCCTGTCCCTCTATGGGGTGTAATTGTCACCAGTGAGGAAAAATAATCATCATGGACCCGGTGTGTTGGGGTGATGGCGCTGGGGGGCATGGAGGCGCAGGAAGGCTTTCGGGATCCCGGTTTTGGGAAAGCTCTGGAGCGGACTGGGTTTCCGGAACGCCGTCGGCTCGTCCCACGAACAGGCACCCCAAGGGAAGGACCAGCGACCAGTCAGCCTTGTTCCAACTGGAGATGGGACGCCGCCTTGAACTTATTGGTCCGAGGCCAGGGGAATCCGACCCTTTGGAAGGGGTCGGTTGCAGACACGATCACGGATCAGCTGACTCAGAGCCGGTATAACCCGGCGCGGACGGTGCTAGCGACTTCGTTGAGTCAGTGGGCCGCTTTGTGGGCAGCCGGTGTCGACGAGTGGGAGAGACCGGCCACGGCCTGATCGGCGATCTTCAACAAACCCTGAGGAAAGATGCCCAGAACCAAGATGCCCGCCACACACGCCACGAGAACCACACGGGTGGCCAATGAAACGGGAATGGTGGAAAGGTTGGACGATTGTCCGCCCCAGTAAATCGCGCGGATGACTCCGAAGTAGTAGTAGAGCGAGATAACAACGCCCACGACCGCCACCGCGATGAGGGCATACAGCTCCGGATGGCCCGCAGCCACATCGAGAACACTCTTGAGGAGCAGCACCTTGCCGAAGAATCCCGCCATCGGCGGAATGCCGGCCAGGGAAACGATCGCCATGGTCAAGACAGCAGCCAGGAACGGCGACCGCTGACCCAGACCCGAAAGGGCGCTGATGTCATCGCTCTCCACGTGGTTGGCGATGGCGCTAATGACCGTGAAGGCCGCCAACACCGTGAACGCGTAGCCACCAAGATAATACAAGATCGCCGTCGAACCAGCCGCCGATCCAGCGACAATTCCCAAAAGCAGGTAGCCGGCATTGGCAATGGATGAGTAACCCATCAACCGCTTGAGATTGCGTTGCGGGATGGCACACAGGCTTCCAAAGAGAATGGTCGCACCCGACATCACCACGAACAGGCGATGCCATTCCGTCGTGATCTGCGGCACGGTTCCGACCAGCAGTCGGATGAGCAGCACAAAACCCGCAGCCTTGGAACCGACGGCCAGGAAGGCGGTCGCAGGAGCCGGCGATCCTTGATACACATCGGGCGCCCACATCTGGAAGGGAACCGCCGCCATCTTGAAACCCAGTCCGACCAGAACGAGCAGCAGTCCCATGAGGAACAGCGCGGATTGAGACAACTCCTTCTGCTTGGCGAACAACACGGAGAAGTTGGTGGAATTGGCCGTTCCAAAGATCAGCGCGATGCCGAACACCATGAAGGCCGAGGAGACACCACCGAGAATCAGGTACTTTACACCCGCCTCCAACGAAGCCAAACGGGTCCGCTGGAAGCTGTTGAGCACGAAGAAGGTCACAGTGATCAACTCCAGGCTCACGAAGAGCAAAACCAGGTCATTGGCCGAAGCGGCGAAGAGCATTCCGACCAAGGCGAAAACGGTGAGTGCAAAGAACTCCGAGAGTCCGGCTCCGAATTTCGGGGCGAAATCCACCGCCATCACCACCACGGCCAGAGCGGCAAAGATGAAGAATCCCTTGAAGTAGCGGGCGAGGTCATCGACCACGAACAAGCCGGAAAAGGCAGACCCGGACTGGGGGGCCAGCGATCCCACGGCAAAGGCCAACAGGCAACCCAGGGCGGCCACCAGGCCAAGACCCAGCGCCTTGCGGGACGAGGGCGAAACCCACAGGTCGGCCAACAGCACGGTCAGACCCAGCAGGACTGCCAGGATTTCCAACGTAATCAGCGAATAATTCATGGCTGCAAAGGCTTGGTCTGCGCTCAGTGTCCGGAATGACCCGGGGTGGCGGTGGCGGCGGCGGGAATAGCGGCCGGTTGGGCCTTGGACTCACCGGCCTGTGAAGGCGTCCGGTGAGCGGCCACGACCGCCTTGGCTGCCGGTTCAATGCGGGAGGTCAGGATGCCCGGAGACACGCCGAAGAGCACCATGGCGCTCAAGAGCATCACGAACGGCAGGCGACGCCAGTAATCGGTATCCGAAACCCTCGAAAACTCTGGCTTCTCCGGCCCCTGCAATACGGCGCGCAAGGCCCGAAGCATGGCCACGGCCCCGATGACCAACCCACTCCAGGCCGCGATGATCACCAACCACGGGAGGGACTTCCAGGAACCGAAGAGAACGGTGGCTTCACCGGCGAAATTGGCGAATCCCGGCAGGCCGCAACTGGCCATGAAGCCCATGATCATCGCTGTGCCGTAGAACGGCATGCGGCGCAGTAGACCGCCCATGCGGGTCATGTCTAGCGTGCCAGTCTGGGTTTCGAGATAACCGCTCAAGGCGAAGCTCAGTCCGGCGAGCAGCGCGTGGGCCACCATCACCAGGACAGTTCCGGTGACACCAATGACCGTGAGGCTGGCGATGCCGAGGAACGCAAAACCCATGTGCGCCAGACTCGAGTTGCCGATCAGCAAGTTCAGATCCTTCTGACGCAAGGCCACCCAGGCACAGTGAAGCAAATTGCCAACAGCCAGCACGGCCACCACCGGCAACCAGCGATGTGCGCCGTCGGGCATGAGCGGGATCGCCACCCGAAGGATCGCGTACAAGCCCGCCTTCTTGAGAATACCCGCGTGCATCATGGCCGTGGCCGTGGGTGCGGCGGCATAACCCACCGGAGCCCAGGAATGGAACGGGAACAAGCCCACCAGTGTGGCAAAGCCAAAGACGATGAGCGGGAAGATCCAAGTCTGGGTGCTGGCCGGCAGCGGATGGGTCGCCAGATGCGCCTTCAGCACGGTGACATCCAGACTGTTCGCCCCAGCAGCCACGTAGAACGCGATGAGGCCTACCAAGGCGGTGAGCGCTCCGAGGGTCAGATACAGGGTGATTTTGAAAGCCGCCCAGTTGCGGTCTTCACCCCGACCCCAAACACCAATCATGATGAAGGTGGGAACCAGCGCCAATTCGTTGAAGAAGTAGAAGAAGAACAAATCGAGCGAGGCGAAGGCGCCCATGGCCCCGGCGATCATGAGCATCAACAGCACGTAGAAGAGCTTCACGTGACGCTCGATGTTCCAAGACACCAGCACCGCGGCAAACCCCACGAGACCCGTGACGAGAATGAGTCCGATGTTCAAACCATCAGCACCGACGTGGTAGGCGAGATTCACCGAGCCCACGGTGACCCAAGGCACCAGCGACTCGAATTGCAGCCCCTCTTGGCCGGCATGGAATCGGGAGAAGAGGGCGACGGCGGTCCAGGCCGTCCAGGCAGAGCCCAGGATGGCCGCCAAGCGCAGCACGACCCGGAAATTGCCCGGGATCAACAACAGCAGCACGGCCGTGATGACCGGGGCGAGGATGACGGAGGTCAGGGAGTCCATGGCGGTTACTTCAGGGCAAGGAGGACAATGAGGAGCACGCCGGCCGTGAACAGGAAGGCGTAGGTCTGGATGCTGCCGGTCTGGACCAGACGCAAGGCCCGGCCGGCGATTTCCACCACACCGGCGAGACCGCGGACGGCCAGACCGGAAATCAACCAGCGGTCGATGGCATCAGCCACTTGAGAGAGCAGGTTGTGGAGGGGAACCACGATGCCGTCGTAAATCTCATCGATGTAGAACCGGTTGCGCATGGCCTGCGACAGCAAACCCAATTTGGGCGACAGCGGATCTTGCGCCGGGGATTTCCCGTACAGCGAGTAGGCCAGCGAAAACCCGAAGAGCGCCGCACCCAACCCGAAGAAGGCGGCGATGGGGTTGTGGTTGAACGGTCCAAACAGAATATCCCCACCGTGGGCCGCATGACCGGGCTTGAAGTGGTTGCTCAAAAATTCTCCGAGCGGCAGCCAAGCGATGAAAGCACTAGGCACCGCCAGCACCAGCAAGGGAGTGGTCATGCTCGCCGGGGATTCGTGGGCGTGGTCGGCTCCCTCGCCGCGAGGCTTGCCGAAGAAGGCCACGAGCACCAGACGGCTCATGTAGAAGGTAGTGAGCACCGTCACCAGCACTCCCACTCCGAAGAAGATGGGATTGGCTTCCAGCGCCACGGCCAAGATCTCATCCTTGGAGTAGAATCCGCTCAAGGGCGGCAAACCAGCCAAGGCGGCCGTGCCTAACGCAAAAGTCCAGAAGGTCTTGGGCATCTTGGTGCGCAGACCACCCATCTTCCAAATGTCCTGCTCGTGGTGGCAGGCGTGGATCACCGAACCGGCCCCGAGGAAGAGCATGGCCTTGAATCCGGCGTGCGTGACCAAATGGTACATGGAAGCCGATGCGTCACCGGTCTTGGCGCCCAATCCCACGGCCATGACCATCAGGCCCAATTGCGACAAGGTGGAGTAGGCGAGGATGCGCTTGATGTCGTCTTGCTGCACCGCGATGACGGCCGCGAACAGCGCGGTGAATCCACCGATGCAGGTGATGATTGTCGCCGCGGAAATTCCATCCAAGAAGCACAGCGCGGCGGGCCAACCCGGAGTCGCCGTGTACAAGAAGAACACGCGGCAAAGCATGTACACGCCGGCCGCGACCATGGTGGCCGCATGGATCAACGCAGAAACGGGGGTCGGGCCTTCCATGGCGTCCGGCAACCACACGTGCAGCGGGAACTGCGCGCTCTTGCCCATCGCTCCCATGAAAATCAGCAAGCCCGCCAAGCCGGCCCAAGGTCCGAGCAACGCCGGGTTGGCGATGAACTGGGCCTTGAGAGCGGCGATGTCGAGAGTCCCTGCCACACTCCAGATGGCCAGGATGCCCAGCATGAATCCGAAGTCGCCAATGCGGTTGGTGAGGAAGGCTTTCTTGGAAGCGTCGCCCGCGGAGGGTTTCTCGTACCAGAACCCGATCAACAAGTAGGACGACACACCCACCAACTCCCAGAACACGAAGAGCATCAGGAGGTTGTTGGCCAGGACGATACCCAGCATGGAGAACACGAACAGGCTCAGCGTGGAGAAGAACCGGGTATAGGACCGGTCGTCATGCATGTAGCCGGTGGAGTAAATCATCACCAGCGATCCCACGCCGGTGACCACCATCAGCATCAACGTCGCCAAGGCATCGATGTGCAGGCCGATTTGTGCATCCAGACCGGACACCGGAAGCCAGTGGAACGGCGTCGCATCGGCCGACTGGCCGCCGAAAACGCAGAACAGGGTGAAGCTGAGCAGGAAGGCAACGACCACCCCGCTGATGTTGAAGACTGCGGACAGTGAGCGGTTCTTCGGGATGAGGACGGCCGTCCCGAAGGCCATCACCAGCGGCAGGATGAGGATGGCCCAGGCCAGATCCTGGATCTTCGAGCCGGATTCAACGGCATGCTGTGCTACGGCGGCGTGTTCCATGGCGGTCGATCAGAGTTTCAGGGAAGTCAGGTCTTCCACATGCGCCGTCTGGCGCTTGCGGTACAGCGCCACGAGGAGCGCGAGGCCCACAGCCACCTCGGCTGCAGCGACGGTGATGATGAAGAATACCATCACCTGGCCATTGAGGTTGTTGTGGTATCGAGAGAAGGCCACCAGCGCGAGGTTGGCCGCATTGAGCATCAATTCGAGACCCATGAAGATCACGAAGAGGTTGCGGCGCGCGACCACGCCCAGCAGACCCAGGCTGAAGAGCAGCGCGCTGACGATCAGGTAGTGGTGAAGTCCGGGAGTCACAGGAAAGTCGGGTTCAGGTGGGACGCACTCGGGTTGGAAAGAATCTGGGATCCGGAGAACTTCAACGGAGGTCCTTCTTGGTGATCAAGATCGCCCCAACCATGGCAACCAGGAGGAGCACGGAGAGGATCTCGAAGGGCAGGACGTGGGACTCGAATAGCAGTCGACCGAGGGCCTTGGTATCGCCCTCAGCCATCCGGCCGGCCGTGGCGGAGACCGGAACGCTCTTCACCACGGAAGCCACCAGAGAGCCAGCAATCGCCAGTGCGGACAATCCGCCCAGACCGACAGCAACCTTGTTGAAGTGCCGCCGTTCGTCCTCCTTGAGGTCCAGGAGCATGATGACGAACAGGAACACCACCATGACCGCTCCCGCATAGACGAGCACCTGAACCGCCGCGAGGAAGAAGGCGTGCAACAGCACGAAAAGACCGGCCATGGAAATGATGGTCAGCACCAAAAACATGGCGCTGGTAACCGGGCTACGGCTCAGCGGATTGAGCACGGTCAGGAACCCGAAGAGCAGGGTGAGTCCGGCCAGCGCGTAAAAGAGAAGATCGGTGAACTGGGGCATGTCTTGAAGGGGTGGGTCTCCAGTGAGGTCCGGTATCTTGGATCGTTGGAATCTCTGGGGCTCGGGCTTCTCTAGTGGGCGTCGACCGGAAAGGATTCCTGGGCTTGGGCCTCTTCCAGCTTGTTCTTCCACTTCTGGATACCGGCGTGGGTGCCACCCAACGTCAGGAGCTTCTCCTTGTTGAAGATCATCGATTCACGGTTCTCGCCGGTGATGGAGTAGTCTTTCTGGAGGAAGATGGCCTCTTCGGGACACACCTCTTGGCACATGCCACAGAAGATGCACCGGAGCATGTTGATCTCGAACTCCCGCGGCATCTTCTCGGCATTCTTACGGTCCGCCGGCTGACCCTCGGCTCCAGGCGGTGTGATGCGGATGGCCTTGGGCGGGCAGACGAATTCGCACAGCTGGCAGCTCACGCACTTGGTGGCTCCGTCCTGATCCTTCACCAGATACGGGGCTCCGCGGTAACCCTCGGGCACCACCCAGCGCTCCTCGGGATACTCCATGGTCACGGTCTTGCCTTTGAAGACGGTGTCCGCGAAGTGCTTGGCTGTGACCTTGAGGCCGCCGAGGATGGTGGGCAGGTAGGTGCGCTCGTAGAAGGTCAGCGGGGCGCGATCAACGACTTTGGTGCTCATGGTGTCTGTGGGCGGATCAGTTGTTGAACAAGGCGACCACGATCGCGGTCACCACGATGTTGGCCAAGGCCATGGGAATGAAGCGCCGCCATCCGAGGTCCATCAATTGATCGTACCGGAAGCGTGGAAGCATCCAACGCACCCAGATGAAAACGATCATGAAAAAGGCCATCTTGGCGAAGAACACGCCGATGTGAATGAGGCCCAGCAGCAGCGAGTTGGCCGGCAGACTGAGCGCATCGATGAAGGGCATCGTCCAGCCGCCCAAGAAGAGCGTCACCATCATGGCCGACGAAGCGATCATGTTGGCGTACTCACCGAGGAAGAAGAGGGCGAACTTCATCGAGCTGTACTCGGTATGATATCCACCCACGAGTTCGGATTCGGACTCCGGAAGGTCGAAGGGCAGACGGTTGGTCTCGGCGAAGGCCGCGATCATGAAGATGACGAAGGCCAGTGGCTGCTTGATGATCATCCAACCGTGCTCGGCCTGGTAGCGGATGATGTCACTCAAGTTGAGGCTCTCGGTGAGGATGAAGATGGGGATCACGCTCATGCCCATGGCGATCTCGTACGAAATCATCTGGGCGCTGGAGCGGATGCTTCCCAAGAAAGGGTATTTGGAATTGGAACCGTAACCCGCCAAGACGATGCCGTAGACGCCGAGCGAAACGATTCCGAAGGTGTAGAGAATGCCGACGTTCAGATCGGCGATGACCATCTTCTCGCTGCCAAGGTTGGAGCCGAAGGGGATCACAGCGACCGTCAACAAGGCCGGAATCACCGTGATGGCCGGAGCCAGCCAGAAGTACACCTTGCGGACATAGCTGGGCGTGAAGTCTTCCTTGAGCAGGAATTTCAGACCGTCGGCCGCCGGCTGGAAAATACCCAACCTCACCAGGAATGGACCGATCACGGGGAGGTACTGAGTGAAGAAAGGAGCCGTGCGGTTTGGGCCGACGCGGTTCTGGATCCACGCCGAAACCTTGCGCTCCACGAGGACCGCGTACGCGACGGCCGTCATCACCACACCGAAGACCACACCGATCTTCAGCGCGCTGAAGAGGATCATTTGTGCGGTCGGACTGAGATAATTGATCGCTTCCATGGTCGTTCAGATCTGAACCGTGACTCCAGTGTCACCCACCTTGGCCCATTCGAGCCCGGCGAAGGCCGGCACCTCGGCGGCCATTTGGTTGAAGAGGCCTTCGATGGTCCGGTACCCGTTGTGGCCGGTCAGCGAGTGCACCAACTCGTGGAGGAATTCCCACTCCGCGCGAGCCTCGCCCGGAGCCTCGACCGCCTTGTGGAACTTCTGCAGCCGTCCCTTGACGTTGACGAAAGTGCCCCGCTTCTCGGCATGGGCTGCACCTGGGAGCAAGAGGGTGGCCGCGGCCGTGGTGGCATTGGGCAAGATGTCGCTGACGATGAGCGCATCGAGCTTGGCCAACAATTCGGAGCCGATGCCCACCCGGGTGACGTCTTCGCCGAAGACAACCAACGTCTTGATCCGGCCTTGGGCTATGCCGTCGGCGATCTTCGTCAGGTTGAATCCAAACTCGGTGAAGGCCATACCGGTCAACCGGACGCCATTGCTGTTGGGATTGCGGTCTTCGCTCACCAGCAAGCGGTCAGGCTCGCCATCGCGGGCAACCGCATCGGTCATGGCCCCGGTGTGGGTGGCCAGCTTCTTGAGCAGGAAGAGCTCTTCGTTGGTCTGACGACCCGACACCACGAAGGCCACACTGCCTTGGGGAGAGTGGGTCAGGATGAGGGCGGCCGACTCGATGGCGGTATTCCAAGAAACCGGTTGGCGCGTGCCATCGGCCGCGGTCCGCAGAACTTGCTTCAGGCGATCGGCGCGACCCACCCAGCGATAATTCAAACGTCCGCTGTCGCACATCCACGGCCCATTCACCGCGTCGTTTTCACGCGGTTCATAGCGATGGATGACTCCCTCGCGGGAACCGATGGTGATGTTGCAGCCGGTGCCGCAACTGGTGCAGAGGCTCTTGGTCTCCTTGAGGAACCAGACCCGCATCTTGAAGCGGAAATCCTTGGAAGTCAGCGCACCCACCGGACACAGGTCGACGGTGTTGAGCGTGTAGTTGTTGTCGAACTTGCCCGGCTCGAAAGCACTGATCGTGTTGTACGAACCGCGGTTGACGATGCCCAACGCATCATCTCCGGCGATGTCGCGGGTGAAGCGGATGCACCGGGTGCACAAGATGCAACGCTCGTCATCGAGAACGATGCGCGGACCGAGATCGACCGCCTTGGGCTTGTGGACCTTGGCTTCAACGAATTGGCTGCCGGCCTTGCCGTGCTGGACCGAGTATTCCTGGAGCTTGCACTCGCCAGCCTGATCGCAAATGGGACAGTCGAGCGGGTGGTTGATCAGCAACGATTCGAGCACCGACTCGCGCATTTGCTCAGTGGCCTTCGAATTGGCGTAAATCTCCATGCCCGGCGAGATCGGGGTCGCGCAGGCGATGGCACCACGCGGGGTTCCCGGCTCATAGGGCAGCACCGACTTGGCGATCTTGGGTGTGCCATCTTCGTTGAGCACCGGCTTGCGATCGGGGCCGACCATCGGCGTGCCGAACTCGACCAGACACATGCGGCAGTTGCCGGCGACCGGCAATTTGTCGTGGTAGCAGTAGTGCGGGATGTCCACGCCGGCGATCTTGGCGGCCTGCAGCATGGTCGTCGGCGCAGGCTTGCCCTGCCAGTCCGGCATGGTCTTGGGCACCTGCAAGGTCTTGCCGTTGACCGTCACAGTCATGGTCTCGACCGGCGGGGCCGCCGGAGCAGGCGCGGGAGCCGGGGGCGTGGAGGGAGCAGCGGGAGCGGACATCGGAAATCAGTGGGTTTGAAGGCTTCCTGCCGCCGAACGGGAGTCGGACGACTTGTGCGACGAAGTTCCTGGGGACTTCGCCTGGGCCGCCTCATCGGCCGCACCCTGGGCTTCGAACTCGTCCCGGAATTTCTTCACAAAGCTCAAGACCGGCCAAGAGGCCGCCTCGCCGAAGGCACAAATGGTCCGGCCCTGGATATTCTGAGCAATGTGCGTGAGATAATCGGCATCGGCCTTGCGACCTTCGCCATGAGACAGGCGGTGAGTGGCCTTGGAGAGCCAAAGGGCTCCCTCGCGGCACGGGGTGCACTGGCCGCAGCTCTCGTGGGCGTAGAACTCGGAGAGATTGCCGAGCGTCTGGACCATGCTTCGGGAATCATCCAGCACGATGACCGCACTGGAGCCGGACATGGTTCCCGCCTGCTGCAGGGAATCGAAATCGTAGGGCAGGTCGAGCATGGGGACATCGACCTTGGTCATTTGGCCATCAGCCCCCTTGCGGTTGAGTTTGAAGACCTCGCCGGCCTTCAGGACCTTCGAGGAAGATCCGCCCGGGATGATGGCCTTGAGCGAGCGCCCCGGCTTGAGTCCGCCACCGAGGTTCGGGTCGAAGATCAGTTCACCCAGCGTGACCCGACCGACCTGGATCTCGTAGTAACCCGGCTTCTGGACATCGCCGCTGAGGCTGACGATGCGGGTGCCGGTGTTGTTGGGCGTGCCCAGCTTGGCGTATTCGGTGGGACCCATGAGCACGATGTGCTTCACGTGACACAGCGTCTCGACGTTGTTCACGATGGTCGGGCACATGTAGAGCCCCAAGACCGCCGGGAAGTACGGGGGCTTGATCCGTGGATAGGCCCGCTTGCCCTCGAGGGATTCGATCAAACCGGTTTCCTCGCCGCAAATGTAGGCGCCAGCGCCGCGATGCACGTGGATCTCCAAATCGTAACCCGTGCCCAAAATATTCTTGCCCAGAAATCCGGCTGCCCGGGCTTCCTTGAGCGCCTGATTCAACAACTTGGCCGCATGGGGCATTTCGCCCCGGATGTAGATGTAGGCCAACTTCACGTCATTGGCCCAGCAGGAGATGATCATCCCCTCGATCAACTGGTGCGGATCCTTGTGAAGAATCTGGCGGTCCTTGAACGTGCCCGGCTCGGACTCGTCCGCGTTGCAAATCAGATAAATGGGCTTGCCGCTGCGGCGGTCCACGAAACTCCACTTGAGACCGGCCGAGAAACCGGCACCACCGCGACCGCGCAAACCCGAGGCCTTGACGTCTTCACGCAAGGCTTCTTGTGGGCTGAGTTTCTTGCCATCGGGCAAATCCCGAGCCGGCATGGCCAAAGCCCGCTTGAGCGCCTCATAGCCACCCTGTCGCTGGTAACACCCGATGTCCGGCGTGTAGCCCGGCTCGTCGAGGTTCTTGAGGATCAATTTGAAAGGTTCCGGCATGGCTTTTCTTGACTCAGAGTCAGTTCTTAGTAAGGTCGCGGCTTCGGTTCCGGCTGCCCGATGGTGTAATGGTAGCACAACAGTCTCTGAATCTGTTTGTCATGGTTCGAATCCATGTCGGGCAACCACTCTCTGGGACCGAATTTTCCAAAACGTTTGCTTCTCCGAGGCCTTCGGTTTTTTCCAGGCCTTCGGTTTTTGCGAAGCCTTTAGAACAGCCGGCTTTGGCAATGCCGACTTTTGATTTCCTGAGACCTTTTTGGCTCGGAAATCTCTGGGCCCCAGCTTTATTGCGGACTCCATTGGCGGTTTCTGTGGAGCAAAACTCCCCAACCACCGCGAATCCTCTACCCACCGCAACCACCGCAACCACTGCAGTCGCCACCGACGCGTTGGCCGACCACGGGGTGGTCGGACACACAACGGCAACGCTACTAGGATGGGTGAGCCGGGAATGCATCAGGCTTTTTCTCCCTGCTTCAAAATGGCATCCGCGGCGGCCGCACCAACCTTGTGGTGGAGGTCTTCGTTGACCAGCACCACCGGTGCGGTGCCGCAACTGGCCAGACACTCCACGAACTCGACGGTAAACTTCCCATCGGGCGTCGTCTGCGGTGCATGGGCGTGGGGATCCAGGCCGAGCTTGGTGCAGAACTGATTCCGAAGGTCGGCACTGCCAGCCAAGGAGCAGCTCAGGGTCCGACACACCTTGATGTGCGTCTTGCCCAGCGGTTCCTGGCGGAACATGGGATAAAACGTCACCAACTCGTACACGTTGATCGGCTGGAGCCCCAACTTGCGGGCGGTCCACTCCACGGCGTCTTTCGATACGTACCCGAAGTGCTCCTGCAACGCGTGCAGGAACATCAGCGAGGCACTCCGCTTGACCGGATAGTGCGTGGTGAGCTCATCGAGCTCGGCTTCTAAACTGGCGGGAACGGAAAAGCTCATCGGTGAATTCCGGTTATCGGTCGCACTCGCCCATCACGAAATCGAAGGATCCCAGGATGGAAACCACATCGCTCATGAGATGCCCCGGCAACACCGCCGGGAGGATGCCCAGATTCACAAACGATGGGGCGCGAATCTTGAGGCGGTAGGGCGTGCCGCCTCCGCGGCTGTTGATGTAGAAACCGAGTTCGCCCTTGGGGTTTTCGGCCCCGAAATAAACCTCACCAGCCGGGGCGTTGACACCCTGGGTGACGATCATGAACTGGTGGATCAGCTCTTCCATGCTGGTCATCACCTTGTTCTTGGGCGGCAGGACGACCTTGCCGTCGGCCACATTGATGGGCTCCTTGCCGGCATTGTCGGGGCCGCCAGGCAGGCGGTCGAGGCACTGGCGGATGATGCGCACACTTTGCCGCATCTCTTCCATGCGAACGAGATATCGATCGTACGAATCCCCCACCGATCCCACCGGGATGTCGAAATCGAGGTCCTTGTAGACCAGATAGGGATGCGCTTTGCGGACATCGTAGTCCACACCGCTGCCCCGCAAATTGGGGCCGGTCAGGCCGTAGTCGATGGCCAACTCCTTGGAGATCACGCCGACATCGCGGGTGCGGTCGACGAAGATGCGATTGCGCGTGAGCAGCGTCTCAGACTCGTCGAAGTTGACGACCACCTCGTCGAGGAACTTGCGCACCGCCGCCACCCAGCCCGGAGGGCAATCGCGGGTCATGCCGCCGATGCGGGTGTAACTGGTGGTGAAGCGCGCCCCGGTGAGGGACTCGCACAAGTTGTAGATCTTCTCGCGCTCGGTGAAGGTGTGCAGGAACACCGTCAGCGCACCCACGTCCATCGCGAATGCACCCAGACCCAACAGATGGGCGGAAATGCGGGCCAACTCACAGCAAACCACGCGCAAGTACTGGCAGCGCGGGGGCAACTGGGTGTCAATGCCCATGAGTTTCTCGACCGCCAACGCATAGGCCACGTTGTTGGCCAAGGGTGCGAGGTAGTCCAACCGGTCCGTGTAGGGCACGAACTGGTTGTAGGTCATGTTCTCGGCGATCTTCTCATCGCCCCGGTGCAAATATCCGACGTCCGGAATGGCCTTGGTGATGGTCTCACCGTCCAGCTCGATGACGATGCGCAACACCCCGTGAGTCGAGGGATGCGATGGCCCCATGTTGAGGACCAACTTGTCTCCGTGAAGATCCAGAAGCTCATCGCTTGAGTTCGAGCCTCCAGCCTGGACCGCTTGGGCTGCCCGGGCCGCAGCGTCTTTGAATTCGATGGTTTGAGTCGCCATGGTCTATTCTTCCGGGGTTCGGACGCGGGGTTCGCGGGCCGCAGAATCCTTGCCGCCGGGCAGGGTCACAAAAGGACCACCCTCCAAGGGGGCGGGTTGGGTGAAGGCAGTGTCCGGCAGGAGGGTTGGCTTACCGGCCAACGGGAAATCCTTGCGCAGAGGAAAGTAAGGGTAGCCATCCCACATGAGGATCCGACGCAGGTCCGGATGGCCTGAGAAGGTGATTCCCATCATATCGTAGGCCTCTCGTTCATGCCAATCGGCCGTGCGCCACACCTGAGACACGGTCGGCAGCGTAGAAGATTCTTCACTGACATGGGTCTTGAGGCGCAAGTGCTGCCCATGACCGATGCCAGAAAGCTCATAGACCACCGTCCAACGGGGATCATCGCCGTAGTTGTCCACACTGCTTAGGTCGAGCAGCAGGTCAAAACCCAGAACCGTCTTGGCATGCTGACACACCTCGGCGATGCGCTCGGGGTTGGCGATGGTCAGGGTGACTTCGCCCCGGAATTCCAGGGGCTCGGAGATCAGGTCGCCAAACTTCTCACGAAGCTGGCCGGCGAGTTCAAGGGAGGTCGGCACTGGGAGGAAGGCTTGAGATCAGGGTTTTTGTTGCAGCACCTCGCCGTGGACACCCAGTTCCAGACCCATGCGACCATACTTCTCCGGGGCAACATCCCGCTTGAGGTCACGGGTGATGGACTCGTGGGCCACCTTGTTTTGGAGCCGCATCAGAGCGTCCAGCAAGGCTTCCGGGCGCGGAGGGCATCCGGCCACGTAAACGTCGACCGGGATGATGTTGTCGACCCCTTGCAGCACCGCATAGCTGCGGTACATGCCACCGGTGGAAGCACAGGCACCCATGGCAATGACCCACTTGGGCTCGGCCATCTGCTCATAAATGCGGCGGACGGCCAGGGCCATCTTATAAGTCACCGTACCGGCCACGATCATGACATCCGACTGCCGGGGGGAAAACCGCATCACTTCCGATCCAAATCGGGAAATATCAAAACGGCTGGCACCGACAGCCATCAACTCGATCCCGCAACAAGCCAGACCCATGGGCATGGGCCAGAGCGAGTTCTTGCGGAACCAATTGAGGGCTGCATCCACCGTCGTATGAACGACTTCACCCTCGATTTTCGAGTTATACCCGAACTCGGTAGTGGTCTTACCGCCGATCACAGCTGGGGACGTTGCATCCATAAACCAAAAGGGCGGGGAGTGTTCCCCGCGGACGCCGCAAACTATGTTTTCGATCCCGTCAGCAGCAAGCGGCTTTTGTGAATTTTTTCACAAAGTCCCGATTTTTCAGACATTGCTCATCCTTCGAAGTGCGCTTCCGATCCAAGAAACCGCCTTCTGCGGGTCTGAGCAGAATTCCCTGAAGGCATCGCCAAAACCTGCCATCCGCGCGGCACTTCGACCCTTTTCGTCACTGGATTCCAATTCTGCCTCAATATTCTACACTCCAACATTCGGCCGCTTTGTCAGACACGCTTATATGAAAAAGTAATTCTGATACACGTTATTCATAAAACGCAACACGAACCACTGGCAACAAATGCAAATCAAACCGACAACTTCTTGCGTCACACAGCGCCAACCGCACCTTCCCCCTCCGACCGGGCCATGCAAACCACGTCATCGACTCGTCCGTCGAGGATGCGCATGGCGCGTTTGACCCCCTCCACCTCAAAACCCCGACTGCGATATAACCCCAAGGCAGTCGTATTTGAGGCATAGACCTCGAGTTCAACCCGTCGGAACCCCGCTGCGGGCGCTGCTTCGAGGGCCCGGTCCAAGAGGGCTCGCCCCAAACCACGACCCCGCCAACCCGAGATCACCCCCATTCCCAGCCGACCGTTGTGCTCATACCCTGGATAGGAATAGAGCCGAACGACGTCACACCACCCGATGACCTCCATTTCGTAAACAGCGACGAATTGCGGCACACCCACCGCCCGATTCAATTGAACGAACATGCGGGTCTCGGCTTCCGAGAACGGTTCGACGGCGGCCAACCAGCGCCGCTCGCGGGCCACCTGACCGATCGCCTGACTCAGCGAAGTGGCATCGGAAGGGTCGGTCGAACGGATCAATACCTCCGCAGGCCAGCCAACAGGAATAGAACTCATGGATCGAGATGACCAAGTTTCAACGCATCACCGAGTTGCAGGATCTGGATCCAAGGCTTCCAGGTCGAGCAGGACCAATTGAGAAGACGCAAAGATCTTCGGTTCGTTGACTGTCCAAAACCCGCGGAAATAACCGAGATCAACCCTCAGACGGGCTTGCTACCGCGCAACCGTTGGAAACACAATCCCAAGGGAGGCCCGCCTGATCGAGCCTTTCGCAGGCGCATTCGAGGCGTGGCAACGCACCCGTTGAGCCTCTTGTTGCGCCTCTGGAATGACCCCGGAAACGAACCCAAGGTCTTCAGTGCTAAAAAAACGGGCGTTGACACCGATCCCGGTGTTTGCTTCCTTCCACGTCCCCCTGTCGGGGGAAAGTTTTTATGTACGCTGTTCTGGAAACCGGCGGTAAGCAGTACCGCGTCGCTGCAGGCGACACCATCGAGATCGAACTCCTGCCCGCCACCGCGGGTCAGGTCCACACCTTCGACCGCGTCCTCCTCATCAACAAGGAGGGCAACGTCACCGTCGGCAATCCGGTCATCGCCGGAGCGACGATCAAGGCCGATGTTGTGGAACACATCCGCGGCGACAAGGTCGTCGCCTTCAAGATGCGTCGTCGCAAGGGTTATCACAAGAAGATCGGCCACCGTCAGGAACTGACTGTGGTGAAGGTCACCGAGATCAACGGCTAACGATCAATCGACAACGATCAACGGCTAACACTCTAGGCATATGGCTCACAAGAAAGGTCAAGGCAGTTCACGCAACGGACGCGATAGCGTCAGCAAGCGTCTGGGCGTCAAGGCATACGGTTCCGAGTTCGTGACCGCCGGCAGCATCTTGGTCCGCCAGCGCGGTTCCAAGTTCTCCGCTGGTTCCAACGTCGGCACCGGTCGCGACTGGACCCTGTTCGCTCTCACCGACGGCACCGTCCTGTTCGACAAGGCTCGCTCCCGCGTGAGCATCGTGCCTCCCGTCGAAGCAGTCGCCTGACAGCATAACACCTGTATTTAATCGTCGCCCGATGTCGCAGTGCGGCACAGGTCGTCGATAGCCGGTCAACCGGCTGATACAGGATTGCTGTTCTTGGTTTGCTGTCCTCAGATTGCTGTTCCTCAAGAAGCCGTTCGGTTCGCCGGCGGCGCAGTTGCAACAGCCGCACGGTTATAACACTCTCTTGGGCGAGGCTCCTTGGGCCTCGCCCTTTTTCTTCTTTCACCCCGGCTCCACGGAGCCTCGCTTTTTTTGTCGTCCCCCGTACTCTCAGGTTATGTTCGTTGATGAGGTCAAGGTCCACGCTCGTGCAGGCCATGGAGGCAAGGGCGCCATCGCCTTCCACCGGGAAGCCTACATCCCCAAGGGAGGACCCAGCGGCGGCAATGGCGGTCGAGGCGGTGATGTGATCCTGGAGGCCGACCATGACCTCAACAACCTGATCCAACAGTTCTTCGTCTCCAACCTCTTGGCTGAGAGTGGCGAAGGCGGCATGGGCAAGGGCATGGACGGCAAGGCCGGCAAAGACCTGATCATCAAGGTGCCCTGCGGGACCATAGTATGGCGTGTCTACCGCGAGCCAGAGCTGCCGGAGGGCGTCACGGAATCCGAAGAGCCAGAAGATCCTTCCACCATTCCTGCAGCTGGAGCCGACCGACCGGTTATCCGCAACTCCGGGGGAGTCCAGGCCATGGAGTTGGACCTCAGCGCCGAAGAAGAAGTAGAGGACGGCCGCAGCGGTTCACAACGACGCGACGCACAGAAGGGTGAACGGGTTTGTGATCTCACCGAGCACGGACAGCGCTTCATTCTCTGCAAAGGAGGCCGCGGTGGACTGGGCAACCGCAATTTTGCCACAGCCGCCCGTCAGACACCTCGGTACGCACAACCCGGCGAAGCCGGTGACGAAGGAGACTTCCTCCTCGAACTGCGCATGCTCGCCGAGGTCGGACTAGTGGGATATCCGAATGCCGGTAAGTCCACACTATTGACCGCCATTTCCAAGGCTCGCCCCAAAATCGCTGCCTACCCCTTCACGACACTGACACCCCAAGTGGGCATCGTGGAGTATCCTGAAGATTATTACCGGCTCACCGTCTGCGACGTGCCCGGCCTGATTGCTGGCGCTCACCTCAATGTTGGTCTGGGGCACGCCTTCCTGCGGCACATCGCCCGGTGCAAAATCCTGATCATCCTGCTGGACATGGCCGGAACGGACAACCGGCACCCTTGGGACGACTACAACAGCCTGCTCGAAGAGCTCGAACTGTACGATCCGACCCTCTTGGAACGCCCCCGCCTGGTGGTCGCCAACAAGATGGATGAAGAACCGGCGGAGGCGAACCTGAAGTCCTTCAAGCGCCGCGTTCGCAAGACTCCGGTTCTACCCATTTCGGCCGCCTTCGACGAAGGCATCCCGGCCTTCCGTAAAACCATCCGACAAATGGTTGAGGAAACCCTCGAGGCCGAATCCGGAGACTGACCCGTCGCGACGCTGAGCCGCGAATCTGGACACGGTTGCGTGGAAACCGTTCTTCGGGGGACATCGCCTTCTAGGACAGGCATTCAATCGCTCGGCAATCGACGACGGTGAAGGCGAGACGCGCCCGTGCAGAACACCAATAACCCGCTCAAAGAGGGGTGGAGATTCTTTGGCGAGATAGTATGGAGTGGCACCTTTTGTGTAAATGTGTGGGACCGACCCCGTTGGGTGAGGTGTTTGCGGCTTGGTGTGGGTGCGGGGCGGGTGTAGAGAGAGGGGGTCATGCCGCGACTCGTCTTCGACATCGAAACCTCTGCCGTGGGACTGGAAAACTTCGACGAGGTTCAGCAGGAGTACCTTTTCCGCGAGGCCGAACGTCAACCGACCGAGGAAGACAAGGCACGCAAACGGGCCGAGATTTCGCAGCAGTTCAGCTTGTGGCCCTTCACCGCTCAGGTGGTGTGCATCGCCATGATCAATGCCGACTCCGGAAAAGGACAGGTCCTCTACCAGTCCGATGACTTCGATGAGGAAGCCCTGGAATCGGCCGAATCCGAGAACTCCGGCGCTGCCGTGGAATTCGCCCCACAAGTCGACGAGGTGGAACTCCTGACGGCCTTCTGGGATGTCGCCAAACGCTACGACAGCATCGTGACCTTCAACGGCCGCGGCTTCGACGTCCCCTTCCTCTACCTGCGCTCAGCGTTGCTCAACGTGCCCATCACGCGCAAAGACTGGCTGGGTTACCGCTACCAAACGGAGCCCCACTGCGATCTGGCCGAACAGTTCACCTTCTACAATGTCAGCGGCCGCGAGGGAGCCGCCCGCAAGTTCAACCTCGATTTCTACTGCAAGGCCTTCGGGATCCCTTCCCCCAAGGCCATGGGCATCAGCGGCATGGATGTCAGTTCCTTGCTGGCCGAAGGCCGCCACCGAGACATCGCCGAATACTGCCTGCGGGACGTGGTCGCCACGGTCGAACTGCACAAGGTCTGGGAAGAACGCCTCAAGGGCATCAAGTGATACGGTCATTCACTGGTTCGCTGACCGCCGGGTTGTCCACCTGCGTGTTTTGACTTCAACGCTCTCCCCCATACCCTCATCCCCATGCATATCGTCCGCGCCTCGGATGCCGACCATGACGCGCGCCTGAATCAGGCCGCAGCCGCCTCGTCCCTCTTCGACCCCGTCATTGAGGAACGCACGCGAGCCATCATCGAGGCCGTCCGCACCCGCGGTGACGCCGCCTTGGTGGAGTTCACCCAACGCTTCGATGGGGCCACCCTCACGCCGGAGCAAATCCCGGTGACCCAGGCCGAGCGGATGCAAGCTTCACTGAAGGCCGGCCCTGAATTGCGGACCGCCGTCACCGAATCAGCCAAGAACATCGCGGCCTTCTCGAAACGTTCTCGCCGTCGGGACTGGTCGGCCAAGAACTCCCATGGAGCCCAGGTGGGCGAGGTGTTCCAACCCTTCCAACGGGTCGGCGTGTATATTCCAGGCGGCACCGCCCCATTGGTCTCGACCGCACTGATGACCATCACGCTGGCCAAGGTTGCGGGATGTCCCGAGATCGTGGTGTGCACGCCGTGCGGCAAGGACGGCACGATCAATCCAGCGCTGCTCTTCGCTGCCAATGTCGCGGGTGCCACCGAGATCCATCGGGTCGGCGGCTCGCAGGCCATCGCCGCGATGGTGCATGGCACCGAGACCATCCGACCGGTTCACAAGGTCTTCGGTCCTGGCAACGCCTACGTCGTCGCGGCCAAACGCCTCCTCTTCGGGCACGTGTCGGTCGACCTCTTGCCAGGCCCCAGTGAAACCCTGGTGTTGGCCGACGACTCGGCCGACCCCCGCTTCATTGCGGCCGACTTGCTCGCCCAAGCCGAACACGGTTCGGGCCACGAACGCGTCTGGATGGTCACCACATCAGCCAACCAACTGAAGGCCGTTGAAAAAGAGATCGCCCGCCAACTGCCCACACTGGGGCGCCGGGAATTCATCCAGAAGGTCCTCGACGCCAACACCTGGTTGATCCAAGTCCGCGACCTCGATGCGGCCGTGGCGCTGGTCAACCGACTGGCCCCGGAGCATTGCGAAATCATGACCCGGAATCCTCGAGCTTTGGTTCCGCGGATCCATGCCGCCGGAGCCATTTTCCTTGGGCAGGGTTCTCCCACGGTTCTGGGCGATTATGTCGCCGGGCCCAGCCACGTGCTGCCCACCGGCGGCGCGGGCCGCAGCTTTGCCGGACTCACCGTGGACCAATTCCAGCGCCGCACCAGCGTGGTAGAATACTCCAAGCCCGCCTTGCGCAAGGCGCTCAAGGGAGTCGCCGCCTTCGCTGGATTGGAAGGACTCGATGGTCATGGTCGTTCGGCCGCGATACGGCTCGAAAGCAAATCGCAGGGGCGTTGATCCGTGTTCTGGCGGTCCGGCTTGTTCGCTCATCGCTCCTGTGTTCCCATTCCAGCCAATGACTCCAAAACGCCCGCAATCCTCGACGGGATTCCTGCTGAGCCTCGCTCTGCTGGCTGCCGGCTGCGTGACCGAACCGGTGACCGGGCGAAAGCAGTTCATGGTGACCGGGGCGAGCCAGGAGGTATCCCTCGGCCTAAGCGCCTTCGAGTCGCTCAAGAAGGAGACCCCCATCAGCAAGGACGCCTCTCAGAAGGCGCTGCTCGAAAAGGTGGGCCGACGCATCGCCGCGGTGGCGGACATGCCCAATGCCCAGTGGGAGTTCGTGCTCTTCGACAGCCCGCAGGCCAACGCCTTCTGCCTACCCGGCGGAAAAGTCGGTGTCTACACCGGCATCTTGTCCATCACCCGAGACGAGTCTGGATTGGCCACCGTCATCGGACATGAAGTCGCCCATGCCGTGGCACGCCATGGCGGAGAGCGCATGAGCGTGGCCAAAGGCATCGAGCTGGCCGGGATCCTCGGCGGTACGGCCATGTCCCAAAGCGAATACGGTCCGTATTTTCAACAACTCTACGCGCCGGTTTCCCAAGTCGGCGTCGCGCTGCCGCACAGCCGGATGCAAGAAAGTGCGGCCGATGAGATCGGTCTCATCCTCATGGCCCGCGCCGGCTACGATCCCAAACAGGCTGTGGGTTTCTGGCAGCGCTTCGCCGCCCACAATCAAGCGGCCGGTAGCCAGACACCGTGGTTTCTGCGGACTCACCCCGTGGACCAGCAGCGCATCGCCAAGATCCAACAAATCCTTCCCAAGGCACAGGCCGAGTTCCGGCCCGCCAACCCGTAATTCCTCATGAAGCCCACTCCAACGATCCTCCCAGCCACCCTGCTGGCCCTTCTGGCGTTGACCACCACCCCTGGCTGCGGTTCCTCCGGTTCGAAGGCCAAAGCCCGAATGATCGAGCCTCAGGGCAACGAGGCGGTGGTGACCTCGACTGGCCTTCCCTACCGCCCCACGGCTCCGGTGTTCGCGGTGGATCCGCCGGCTGGCTTCCGTCCGGAACTCAACCCACCAGCCCCGCTCAGCTCCGTGCCCAGCCTCAAGCCAACCACCCTGTTGTTGGCGTCACCGCTGCGTCCTTACCGGGAACCCAAGGCCACGAATGACTGGGTCACCGCCGCCAAGGGATGGCGGGGCACACCATTCGTCGAAGGCGGATCAGACCGTCAAGGGGCCGACAGCGCGGGCTACGTGGTGCAGCTCCACAAAGAGGTTGCTTCAACCGCGGTAGCAACGACCCCGGCCGAGATATGGACCTCAGGCAAGCCCGTGGGCATCGCCGCGTTCGAACCAGGCGACATCGTCTTCTTCGGCGACCTCAACTCCCTATCGCCCATCCATGTGGGCGTTTATGTGGGCGAACGATCGTTCACCCACAGCAGTGTGGGCACCGGGGTGAGCTTTGCCTCGCTGGATGACACCTACTGGAAGCCCCGCTTCCTCGGAGCCCGCCGGCCCCAGCGCTGAGCGCCTGTTTGAAGAAAGCCTCAGTCGTTCGAACGGTTTATCTGGGCAGCGCCTCGGGCAGGTCCGCGATGGCATAAACCATCGCAGCCATGGCCGCTGAACAACGGGCCAGCGCTTCCGGATCCACCTTGTCCACCGTGTCGGCCTCGGTGTGGTGCACTCGGAAATAACGAGCCCGGTCCACGTGCAAGGACATCACCGGAACACCCCGCTCCAAGAGCGGCGCAATGTCGGCGGCCACTCCCCGAGAATCCGCCAGACCTGCCCCCAATCGCTCCCCCAGAAAGGCGTGCACCGGTGCCAGCATCGCTCGGGCTGC
>JARXAF010000081.1 GCA_029865985.1 Verrucomicrobiota bacterium | reverse complement strand
ATGATGCCGATTGGGAGAAATACTTGCGGCGGCAGCGCTTCCGCATCGTGGACCTCAACCGGCTCGAACGTCGGGTCACGCTGGCGCAGGCCGTTTCGGCCAATGCCAACTTCGGATCCAGCGAGGCTTCCTCCCGCTACGCGCGAACCAACCCCAACATCCCCGGGAACGGGATGACACCCGATTCCTTCACCACCCAGAACCTCACCTTGGGCGAAGGCCGTGGGTTCAGCGCGGCCGATGACGAAAGTGGGCGATTGATTTGCGTCCTCGGATTCGACCTGGCCGCCAAGCTGTTCCCACGGGGTTCACCTTTGAACGAGTCGGTGAAGTTCCAAGGCATCAGCTACAAAGTGGTGGGTGTGCTGACCCAACGCGGCGCGTTGTTCGGCCAAAGTCGCGACAACTTCATCGCCATTCCGCTGGGCACGGCCCGACGCCTGTACGGTGAGAACCTGTCGGTCCAACTCCAAGTCCAAGCCCCAAACCGCGAAACCTATGCCGAGATGGTCGAGCAGGCACGCGGTGTCATGCGGGCGATGCGCCGGGTCGCGCCAGGCGACGACGACGACTTCGAGATCGTCTCCAACGAATCCGCAGTGAGCCAATTCCGCAGCCTGACCTCAGCCATCCGCCTCGGCGTGGCCGCCATCAGCAGCATCGCCCTGATCGCCGCAGGTATCGGCATCATGAACATCATGCTGGTGAGCGTCACCGAGCGGACCCGCGAGATCGGCATTCGTCGCGCCATCGGGGCGCGCAAGCGCAGCGTGATGCTCCAATTCATCGCCGAAGCCGTGTTGTTGAGCGAAGTGGGCGGAGCCTTGGGCGTTGTCGGCGGCATCCTCTTCGGCAACTTGCTGTCCTTCGTGGTGAAGGCCCCGCCGGTCATCCCGTGGGACTGGGTGGGCATCGGTCTGGCCATTTGCTCGGCCGTCGGCATTCTCTTCGGCACCTACCCCGCCTGGAAAGCAGCCCACCTCGATCCCATCGATTCGCTGCGGTACGAGTGAGGCAGACCGATACGGACGCCCTTCAGCTTTGGCTCAGACGCTTGACCGGAGCGTCATGAAACAGGTCGTGGGCTTCCCGAAGAATCCCAGCCAGACGATCAGCGAACGGGCTGCGGCGGATCGCTTCGTCGAGCCGTGACCAGTCGAGTTTCTCGACGTGTTCGCCCGGGAACCAGTGATCGGCATTGCCCAGCATGTTGTAGCGGAACTTCGCCCACTCGGTCAGCTCCAGAGGCTTCGCATAGGTCCAGATGCGGAGGATTTCCACCAAATTGACCTCGCCTGGCACGGCCACGAATTCCGGAAGCCCGGCCCACCAGCGGCGGCACCACTCCGACCCCAGCACGCGTTCCATTTCTTCACGCAAATGGCGGTCGATGGACTCCACCGTCTGGGCCGCCTGCTCGTAGTGCTGAAGGCCAGCGATGTGCTCATCGAAATCGGACGGTTTGGCCGCACCCAGCGACAGCGTATGCACCTCCGGACGGGCCAGGCAGTAGAGATCGTTGAACTGCATGGGCGTCAATGGCGCACACAACGAACGCATCTTGGGCAACTCGAGGTAGAGTTTCCCACCCTTGTCATTCGGACTGATGATGAAGACTCCCATGTCGCGCTGGGCCGCCTCGGCCACGCAGACGCGGTTGAGGTCGTTCACGAAGTACCAGTGCAAGTTGACGTAATCGAACTCGTCGCTGCGGATGGCCTCGGAGATCACATCCGGCGTCGCATGGGTGCTGAAGCCCACATGGCGCACGCGCCCCTCGCGTTGGAGCTTCCGGCAAACCTCCAGGCATCCGCCCTTGCGGAGCGTTTCGTCGAGGTGTTGGCGGTTGTTGATGCCATGGATGGACAGCAGGTCCACGTAGTCTTGCTTCAAGTACGCCATGGAAGTCTCGAAGGTCTCGAGGAACTCCTGCGCCGTCGGCTTGGGCATGACCTTGGTCTGGAGGATCATCGACTCGCGCGAATACTTCGCCAGCACGGGGCCCAGCTGCATTTCCGAAGAACCGTAGCCGCGGGCCGTCTCGATGTGATGGATGCCCAGTTCCATGGAGCGCGCGATGGTCGCCTCGAGATTGGCTTGTCCGGCGGCAGGCACCTGGTCCCACGGAATATCCGACCACGACTGCTGGTAGCGCATGCCACCGCACGAGAAGACGGGCATCTGG
Source organism: Verrucomicrobiota bacterium (assembly GCA_029865985.1). GTDB lineage: Bacteria > Verrucomicrobiota > Verrucomicrobiia > Limisphaerales > UBA9464 > SXXZ01. Next base: position 38,325 of record JARXAF010000081.1, on the reverse strand, counting down.
ATTCCGGTCCGGCCAAAACGACGGTACTTCATGGGCGGGCAGGATGCCCTCGACAGTCTTACACGGCAAACCTGGACACTCGGATAACCGTGCTTCTTGTCCGGACGGATCCCGCCGTCGGAATCCGAGTGACGGACCTCTACTTGACCCGGGGATCGACCGGGAGTTCCGTAGGGGGACAATCGGACACAATCCCTGCCCCCCGAACGCCATGATGCACGAAATCGAATACGAGATCCGCGGAGATGACCTTCAATATGTCGAGGTGCTACTCGACCCCATGGAAGCCGTGGTGGCCGAAGCCGGCGGCATGATGTTCATGGAGGAGGGCATCGAGATGGAGACCATCTTTGGTGACGGATCTTCCCAGCAAAGCGGATTCATGGGAGCCCTTCTCGGAGCCGGCAAGCGGCTGCTCACCGGTGAGTCGCTTTTCATGACCGTCTTCCAGAACCGCTCGCCTCGGAAGTCCCGCGTGGGCTTCGGAGCGCCCTACCCGGGCAAGATCGTCGCGGTGAACTTGGCTCAACTCGGTGGCGAACTCATTTGCCAGAAGGACTCTTTCCTCTGCGCCGCCAAGGGCGTGAGCGTGGGAATCGCCCTGCAACGCAAGCTCGGGGCAGGCCTCTTTGGTGGTGAGGGTTTCATCATGCAGCGCCTCCAAGGCGACGGATGGGCCTTCGTCCACGCCGGCGGCACGCTCATGGAAAAGGTCCTGGCCCCAGGCGAGACCCTGCGCGTCGACACCGGATGCGTCGTGGCCTACCAGAACACCGTGGCCTTCGACATCCAGTACGTGGGCAAGGTGAAAACCGCCCTTTTCGGCGGAGAAGGCCTCTTTTTTGCCACGCTGCAGGGCCCGGGCAAGATTTGGATCCAGTCGCTGCCCCTGAGCCGCTTGGCCAACCGAATCATCGCCGCCTCACCCGCTGCAGGCGGAAGCCGTCGCGAGGAAGGCTCCATTCTCGGCGGCTTGGGCGGCCTGCTCGACGGCGACAACAGCTGAAAACGCGTCGCAGTAGACCGAATTTTACCCATCAAAACTCACCCGAACGGCGGCGGAACACCGTCCTCCGTCATCGTATTGTCACCGACACGAACGCTCGGTGAGGCTTCCTGCACCTTGACGTTTGTCCCCCGGCCGGCATTCTGACCGGCCCTACTGGAGGGAAACGGCCATTATGCAGCACATCCGAAACATCGCGATCATCGCCCACGTCGACCACGGCAAGACCACGCTCGTCGACTGTCTTCTGAAGCAATCCGGAACCTTCCGCGCCAACCAGGCGGAGACTCAGGTCGAGCGCCTGATGGACTCCATGGATCTGGAAAAGGAGAAGGGCATCACGATTCGCGCCAAGAACGCGGCGTTCAAGTACAAGGAAAACCACATCAACATTGTGGACACTCCGGGACACGCCGACTTCGGCGGTGAGGTCGAGCGTATCATGAACATGATCGACGGCGTGCTGTTGGTCGTGGATTCGGCGGAAGGTCCTCAGGCCCAGACTCGATTCGTGCTGCGCAAAGCTCTCGAGGCCGGTGCCAAGCCCATCGTGGTCATCAACAAGATCGATCGCGACAACGCCAACCCGAAGAAGGTGCTGGACCTCGTGTTCGAGCTCTTCATGAGCCTCAACGCGACCGACGAGCAGCTCGATTTCCCCTTCATCTATTGCTCGGCGAAGATGGGCTATGCCAAGAACGAGCTGACCGACGTCTCCGACACGATGGAGCCGCTCTTCGATGCCATCGTGAAGCACATCCCCCCGCCCCGCGCCAAGGCGGGCGAAGGTTTCCAGTTGCTGGTGGCCAACTTGGACTACAGCGACTACATGGGCCGTATCGCTTTCGGCAAGATCGTCGAAGGACACCTCAAGGTGGGCGATCCTGCCATTTGCCGCCACGGCAACGGCAAGATCACCAAGGGCAAGATCACCATGCTCTACCACTTCGAGGGCATGAAGCGCATCGAGATCAACGAGGCCGGTGCCGGTGACATCGTGGGTGTGGCGGGTTTCGAGAACGTCTTCATTGGTGAATCGTTGTGCGACAGCGAGGCGCGTCCGGCTCTGCCGTACATCCCCATCGATCCGCCGACCATTCAGATGGAGTTCGCCGTCAACGACGGACCTCTCGCCGGCCAAGACGGCAAGCTCGTCACGGCCCGCCACATCTGGGACCGCCTGGTGAAGGAGATCCGGACCAACGTCGCCCTGCGCATCGCGCAGACCAGCGATCCGAAGATTTTCTCCGTGGCCGGACGCGGCGAGATGCAAATCGCCATCCTGGTCGAGCAAATGCGCCGCGAAGGCCACGAGGTGCTGGTCAGCCGGCCCGAAGTTCTCTGGAAAAAGGGTGAGAACGGCGATCCCTTGGAGCCCATCGAAAAGGTCTTCGTTGAAATCCCGAGCGAAAACCTGGGTTCGGTCATGGAAAACCTGTCATTCCGCAAGGGGCAGATCACCAACATGACCCACACCGGCAATCTCGTCTCGGTCGAGGCGCTGGCTCCGATGCGCGGCCTGATCGGTTTCGAGACCGACTTGGTCAACATGACCAAGGGCATGGGCGTGCTCAGCCACCTCTTCCACGAGTACGGCGAAGACCGCGGCGAGATCGCCGCCCGCAAGAACGGCTCCCTGGTGTCCATGGACGCCGGCGAAGCCACCTCTTACGCGCTGAACATGGTGCAGGAGCGCGGCCGCCTGATGATCGAACCGGGTGACCATGTCTACATCGGCATGATCGTCGGTGAGAACGCCCGCGAAAGCGACATCCCGGTCAACCCGGTGAAGGAAAAGAAGCTCACCAACATGCGCTCCCAGGGCGACGGCAAGGGCATCCAGCTCAGCCCGCCGCTGAAGCTCAGCCTGGAGCGTGCGCTCGAGTACATCGACGTCGACGAGTACGTCGAGGCGACCCCGAAGAACCTGCGCCTTCGCAAGAAGATCCTCGACGAGAACCAGCGCAAGCGCTCCGAGAAGAAGCGCTCGATCCGGTTCGTGGAGGAATAATTTTTCGCACCAGCGGATCACCGGGTTTCCTTCGAAACGTCGATTTGTCCCTCTCACCCGCCCCTTTCTGGGGCGGGTTTTTTCATGCCGCCGATGGTCCAGATCCTCGGAGACTCGCCACCAGGGTGGCATGGGCGGCCTGCAGTGTGGGTTCCAAATCCGCGTACCGATCCCGCAATGCGGCGATGAGTCGGAACAGATCAGGACTCTCCGGCAGGCCTGCGGCCAATTCCACCTCCAGAGCGGCCCGTTCGAGATCGAGCAGGCCAAAGATGGATGAACCTCCTTGGATGGAATGGGCACACCGGGCCAGATGCGGGCAATCCCGATCGCTCAAAAGGCACGGCAACCGTTCCATCCGACCGCGGGTATCGATGAGATAGGCGTCGAGGATTTCCACCAAATCCGCCGGGCCGATCTCTTGAAGGAGATCTTGAACCCTTCGACCGAACCGCGCGATGTCATCGGTGGACGGCATGCGGACAATCCCCGGCGATCTGCCACCCCTGGGTCAAGCAAGATTCCCTTCCCCCGCTCGGGCTATCCTCTCGTTCAGTTGGAACGATTCCGTTGGGAGGAAAGGGATGACATGACGGATTCTTTGGCAAGACGAGGCAAGAGCGAGGCGCAGGCTGATGGGAGGCCCCTGGTTGCGACCCGGACCGAGCGAATAACGAAGCTCTTGCAGAAGAAGGCGAAGCCAGCGCGACCGATCCATCTCCAATCATTCCCGATCAGCGCAAAACACTGTCCAGCCACGCATAGGCTGCCTGGCGCTCGGCCTCCGGGAAATCATGCCCGGAATCCGGCGTCCTGAGCACCAGGCGTGATTCTGCCGCGTGCAGAGCAAACACCGGAGCCGCTGCCGCGAATGCCTTGCGAACGCCGGTTATTTCGAAATTGTCGTCCCGGACCGGTGAGTTCGAAAACACCCCCCGCGGAGCGATGGCTCCTAGGACCTCGTAGAAGTCGAACGGAATCCGATGGGCGTCATTGCCATAGACCGTCCGGATTCGAGGCATGTACCGATCACTGGTCCAACCGGCCACCTTGCCGCCGTAGTAGTGATGAAATGGAGTGAACCCACAACTGGTCACGACGGCCTTCAAGCGGGAATCAAAAACAGCGGTGAAGAGCGCATTGTGCCCTCCGAGGGAATGGCCGATGACGCCCATGCGCCCGGCATCCACCTGCGGCAACGACTCCAGAAGATCCACCGCACGCAAGTTGTTCCAGACGGCCTTGATGGAGCCGCTGGCATGGTGCGCCCCCTGCTTGGCGAAATCGTAGGGGTATTCGCCGAAGGAGGGGTAATCCGGAACGAGGCACACATAACCGCGCTCAGCCAGTTCATGGGCGTAATGCAGCGACGCACGGCCACCCAAGCCGGCGGGCTCGTCCTTGCCCATGTCGGTGGTCTGATGCAGGCAGAGCATGGCCGGCGCCCGGTGCCGTAGACCGTGAGGGATGAGCAGCCAAGCAGGCACCCGGTCGCCGAGTTCCGGGGTGAATCGGATTTTGCGGCGCAGGTACTTTCCCGAGGGAGTCTCGCCACACTCCTCCAGGTCGAGCGGGACCCGGGCTGCCGCGCCGGGCAGCGGACCCATGGCCTGCTGAAGACCCGCCCGGATGTGCGAAGCCCGTTCCGCCCAGTCGGCCGGATGGTTCACCGGACGAACGGAGCCGGAGGCATCCCGAACTTCCAGCAACCGGGAATGGTCCGGGTAAGGAATGGCCTTCGGGGCGTTCGCCATCGGATCCACAGCCCCACTGGCCTGCAGGCCCGCTGCCAACGCCAAGGCTGCCCGGGAGACTCGGGGCGGATGGTAGGCGTTGGTGAGAGCATCCATTACGTCTGTAAACCATAACGCAAAAACCCGGGTGGCATTCATAAAAAAAGCGGCGATCCCGAAGGATCGCCGCTCGTGTGAACCGATCAACCGGTTACTGCTTCAAGCGGTAGAACGCCGAGGCAGAAGTCACGGTGAGGGTAACGGAGTTGTTGGCAACGCCGCTCACCGGGCTCCAGGAGGCATCCGAGAGGGAGGCCTTGGACTCCAAGACGTACGGCTCGGAACCCGTCCAGGAGAGGGTCACGGAACCATCCGTGTTGCGGGTGAGCTTGATGACCGGACGGGTCGGGGCCGGAGCAGCCGCGCCAATGAGGACCGGGAGGCCATCCGGGGTAGGCACACCGAGCGCCACCATTTCCGCATCCGACAGCTTGCCGGAACGGATCTGGACGGAGCTGACGAACATCTCACGACGCTCGTCCTGGTCACCGTCACCAAAGAGGATGGCAGTGGTGGACAAGGAACGGCGGGTGTTGTCGAGGCTCTGGTTGGCAGTCCAATCGTCCTGCTTGATGCCATCGACGAACTTGGTGACCACCGGAGGAGTGGCCGCCATGTCATAGGCTGCAACGACGCGGTGCCAAGCACCCGCGGTGAAGGCTCCCGTGCCATTGTAGCCGTTGCCACCCTGGCCGAAGTTGTTGCCTTGCCAGAACAGGTCGCCGTCGTCGGTGTTGGCCGACGAGCTGGTCTGCCACAGCGAGGCGGCACCCGGACCCGTGGTTCCGACGAAGAGGTCGAAGGCCAAGGTGTATTGATTGACGCGGCTGCCACCACCGTTGGGGTTGATGCGGTGGTTCATCACGTAGCCGATCTTGTTGGAGAGATCGCCCGGAACGCGCATGACGCGGACGTCTTGGCCGCCGATGAGATCGACACCCAGTTCGCTCGCGAGACCGAACTTGGTGCCTTCCTTGGTCAGGCCGGCATCACCGTCGAGGTAGGCCAGCGGAGCGCCGATGGACGCACCGAGATCACCGAACTCGAAGTCCCACTGACCGGTCACCGTGCTGGTCGGCAAGGCGATGGGAATGCCCGAGGCGGACGGGGCACCGAGGAGCAGCAGCTCAGCGTCGCTCAAGCGACCGGCACGGACCTGGATGGAGCTCACGAACATCTCGCGACGCTCGTCTTGGTCGCCATCACCGAAGAGGATGGCCGTCGGGGCCATCGCGCGGCGAGCGGCGTCCAGACCTTGGTTGGCAGTCCAGTCATCCTGCTTGATGCCGTCCACGTACTTCACCACCACCGGCGGCGTGGCCGCCATGTCGTAGGCCGCAGCAACGCGGTGCCAGGCTCCGGCCGTGAAGGTGCCACGGCCGTTGTAGCCACCGCCGCCCTGACCGAAGTTGTTGCCCTGCCAGAACAGGTCGCCGTCGTCGGTGTTGGCGCTCGAGCTGGTCTGCAGCAGCGAGGCTGCACCCGGACCCGTGGTGCCAACATAGAGGTCATAGATGATGGTGTACTGATTGACCTTGCTGCCGCCACCGTTGGGGTTGATGCGGTGGGCCATGGTGTAGCCGATCTTGTTGGACAGATCGCCCGGAACCTTCATCACGCGGGCATCGCCACCCGGGAGAGCCGGCACGCCGAGCTCACTGGCCAGACCGAACGCGGTGCCGGTCTTGGTGAGGCCTTCGGCCCCGTCGAGGTACTCCAACGGCGCACCGATGGAGGCACCGAGATCACCGAACTCGAAGTCCCACTGACCGGTCACCGTGCTGGTCGGCAAGGCCACCGGGATACCGGCGGCGGTCGGAGTGCCCAACAGGGCAAGCTGGGCGTCGCTGAGACGGCCGGCGCGGACCTGGATGGAGCTCACGAACATCTCACGACGCTCATCCTGATCGCCATCACCGAAGAGGATGGCCGTCGGGGCCATCGCGCGGCGAGCGGCATCCAGACCTTGGTTGGCGGTCCAGTCATCCTGCTTGATGCCGTCCACGTACTTCACCACCACCGGCGGCGTGGCGGCCATGTCGTAGGCCGCTGCAACGCGGTGCCAGGCTCCGGCCGTGAAGGTGCCGCGGCCGTTGTAGCCGCCGCCGCCCTGACCGAAGTTGCTACCCTGCCAGAACAGGTCGCCGTCGTCGGTGTTGCCCGTCGAGCTGGTTTGCAGCAGCGAAGCCGCACCCGGACCCGTGGTGCCCACGAAGATGTCATACACAATGGTGTACTGGTTGACCTTGCTGCCGCCGCCGTTGGGGTTGATGCGGTGGGTCATGATGTAGCCGATCTTGTTGGACAGATCGCCCGGCACCTTCATCACGCGGGCGTCGCCACCGGGCAGAGCCGGCACGCCGAGCTCGCTGGCCAGACCGAACGCGGTTCCGGTCTTGGTGAGGCCTTCGGCCCCGTCGAAGTAGTCCAACGGTGCGCCGATGGAGGCACCGAGATCACCGAACTCGAAGTCCCACTGACCGGTGACCGTGCTAGACGGAACCGAGGCCGGAATGCCTGAGGCCGAGGGTCCACCGAGCGCAAAGCACTCGGCGTCGCTGAGCTTGCCCGAGCGGACCTGGATGGAGTTGACGAACATCTCACGGCGCTCGTCTTGGTCACCGTCACCGAAGAGGATGGCTGTCGGGGCCATCGCGCGGCGAGCGGCGTCCAGACCTTGATTGGCGGTCCAGTCGTCCTGCTTGATGCCGTCCACGTACTTGGTCACCACCGGAGGGGTGGCGGCCATGTCATAAGCCGCAACAACGCGGTGCCAGGCTCCGGCCGTGAAGGTGCCACGGCCATTGTAGCCGCCGCCGCCTTGGCCGAAGTTGCTTCCCTGCCAGAACAAGTCGCCGTCGTCGGTGTTGGCGGTCGAACTGGTCTGCAGCAACGAAGCCGCACCCGGTCCAGTGGTTCCGACGTACAGGTCATAGATGATAGTGTACTGGTTGACCCGGGTGCCGCCGCCATTGGGGGCGATGCCGTGGGTCATCACGTAACCGATCTTGTTGGAGAGGTCACCGGGGACCTTCATCACGCGGGCGTCGCCACCCGGGAGAGCCGGCAAGCCCAGTTCGCTGGCCAGACCGAACGCGGTGCCGGTCTTGGTGAGGCCCTCGGCCCCATCGAGATATTCCAAGGCCTTGCCGGTGGTGGCGCTGAGGTCGCCCTTGTCGAAGTCCCACTGACCGGCCACCCGGGTGGAGGAGCCACCGGTGGCGACGATGCCGAAGGACCAGTTGTTGGTCAGGGTCACCGAGGCCGAGTCGGTGAAGCGGAGGCTCACCGGGTTGTTGGCCGTGGTGCGGGAGGCATTCGGATCATACTGCAGCTCGATGCGGCTGCCGGTCTTGACCAGCTTCTGCGGGGTCACCGTCACGCCATTGAAATCCAGCTTCACGCCAGAGGTGGCCACGGTGGTGGTGCCGTCTTGGATCAACGCCGTCACCGGAGCAGTGGCCGGCAAACCGTCGGAGCCAGGGCCCGGGGAGGCCTCTGCCACATAAGGACCGGAGGAGGAAGCCGCGGTCGAACCGGTGTAAGACGGGATGGCACGGGTGTCGGCCGGATCATTCACCAAGATGCGCTCGCCGGCCTCGTTGACCGTGTACCACTGGAGGTTCGCACCGAGACCGGTCTGCCAGTAGATCATGCGGAACGGATACACGCCGGCCACCGGGGCATTCACCGCAAACTGGTTCTCATTGCGCTGTTTGCTCTGGAACGCGCGGGAATTCCGCTCGAACTCACCCACCTTGGTCGCGAAGAAATCACGCGGGTTGGTGCCGACGAACACCGAGTAGGAATCGTCGTTGTTCACGTCCGTACGGTCCGCGCCCACACTGACACCGAAGGTGGTCACACCGGCCGGCAGCTTCAGGAAGCCGACGACTTCCACAGCGAAGTTGTCGGTGTGCGAACCATTGCCCGGAATCCCCGGGAACACACTAGGAGCGAACGAGGTGATGAGGTTGCCCTCGATGTCCGTGACATCGACTGGGGACCCGTCCAACTCGAAATTGACCGTATCCACCAGATTGGCGCCGGCGGGAGAGGTCAGGGTGCCAGGGAAGGCTTCGTCAGGAACGGCCACTCCTGCGGCGTCCACGAGAGTTCCATTGAGCTGGCGGAGGGCGCGAACGCCGTTGTTGGACAATGCGGGCTCAGCAGGGCCCTGCACGGTGCGGACGATGAACCCGCGGTCGGTCGATCCCGAAGCGGGAAGCTGGGCCGAAGCGGGCAGGTTGTTGGTGGTTATTCCGGCTTGGGCGGACTGCAGCGCCGCCAAGACCGCAAGAACCCGGAGGTTTCTGGGTACGTTCATAGTTGAGCAATGTTGTCGGACAGTCGGTGTCGGTCGGTTTGGGTCAACCACCCGACAAGGTCTCTGAATATCACCGGATTTTAACACCGTTGACAACCGTTTCCGAATGCCCAAGCCCAGATCTGTTCTGGCAACCGACTCGGGAAAAGGGGTAATCCAATCCCCTCAGGCGATGAGTTCGCGGATGACGCGGCTTTCTTCAACCCCGGTAAGCCGTTGGTCCAGGCCCTGGTGGCGGTAAGTAAACCGGCGATGATCGCGGCCCAGGAGCTGCAAAACCGTGGCGTGGAAATCCCGGATGTGCACCGGGTTCTCGACGATGTTGTAGGAGAACTCGTCGGTGGTTCCGTACACCGTGCCACCTTTGGATCCGCCTCCGGCCATCCACATGGAAAAACACCGCGGATGGTGATCCCGGCCGTAGTTCTCCTTCGAGACTCCGCCCTGGCTGTAAATGGTACGACCGAATTCACCGCCCCAAATGATGAGGGTGTCGTCGAACAGGCCACGCTGCTTGAGGTCGGTGATGAGCCCGTAGCACGCCTGGTCGATGTCCTTGCACTGGGAAGGCATGCGTCCGGCCGTGTTGGCATGGTGATCCCAGTTGTTCAGGTACACTTGCACGAACCGCACGCCCCGTTCCACGAGCCGACGCGCCAGGAGCGCGGTGTAGGCAAAGGAACCGGGCTTGCGGGCCTGATCGCCGTACAGTTGGTAGGTGGAGTCGGGCTCCTGGGCCACGGCCGTCAACTCCGGCACGCTGGACTGCATGCGGAAGGCCATCTCGAACTGCTGGATGCGGGTGTGCGTCTCGGGATCGCCCACTTCGCGATGGGTGAGTTCATTCAAGCGGCGCAAGCCATCGAGCTGCGAGCGGCGAAGCGTGTCGGGAATACCCGGCGGGTTGTTGATGAAGAGAATGGGGTCCCCGGCGCTGCGGAAGGACACCCCGGAATGTTCGCCGGGCAAGTAACCACTGGACCACAATCGAGCAGAAATGGCCTGAATTTGCTCTTTGTTGGTGGGTTCGGCGACCAGAACCACGAAGGCGGGCAGATTTTCGTTGAGGCTCCCCAGGCCATAACTCACCCACGACCCGATGCACGGACGTCCCGACACCTGATTGCCCGTTTGCATGGCGCAAATGGCCGGCTCGTGGTTGATGGCCTCGGTGTGCATGGACCGGATGAGGCACAAGTCATCGGCCACCTTGCTCGTCCACGGCAGCATCTCCGTGTTCATCCAGAGACCATTGGAGCCCACCTGGCTGAAACGGAACTTCGATGGCGCGATGGGGAATCGGGTCTGACCGGCGGTCATGGTGGTCAATCGCTGGCCGTTGCGCACCGACTCCGGCAAGTCCTTGTCGTACCACTCCTGCATCTTGGGCTTGTAGTCCCAGAGGTCCATCTGAGAGGGCCCGCCGACCATGTGCAGGTAGATGATGTGCTTGGCCTTGGCCGGGAACTGCGGAGACCGGAGATCGGCACCCGCACCCACTTCGGCCAAACCACGTCCGGCCGCCCCACCGAGCAACGAGGCCAACGCCGCATGGCCCATGAGGTTCTTGCCGCGGCCGAGGAAGTGTCGGCGGTTCTCGAGCGCTCGGAATTCCTGGAAGAGGTTCATCGGAGGAAAGTCTCTGGGGGTTACTTGTTGAGAACGGCGTCGAGGTTGAGGAGCTGATTGGCCACCAAGGTCGTGGCCGCCAGAAGCGGTTCTCCGGCCGCGAGGTCCGGCTTGGAGTCGCCCACACGCACGAGGCGACCGGCGTCCTCGGGATGCTGACGGTAGAATGCCAGCGCCTGCGCGTAGCCCTCGCGGACCACACCCGCCTCGGAAGCATCGAGCGGACGGGCCAGAAGCCGTCGGGCCAAGAAGTCGACGACCCGGTCGGGTTGGTCATTCCCGGAATCGCGCAGCGCCAGCGAGGCCAGGAACCGCGCAGCCTCCACGAACTGCGGATCGTTGAGCGTGGCCAGCGCCTGCAGCGGCGTGTTGGTGCGCTCTCGGCGAACACTGCACGACTCGCGACTCGGGGCGTTGAAGAGATCCATCAAGGCCGGCGGTGAAGCGCGCTTCCAGAACGTGTAAAGCGAGCGCCGATACAGACTCTCACCGGCGTCCGGCACATACCGCTTGGTGTTGCTCTCGGGCATGGCCACGGCCTCCCAGACACCCTCGGGCTGGTAGGGCTTCACGCTGGCCCCGCCCACCTTGTGGACCAGGAGCCCGCTGGCGGCGAGGGCGTTGTCGCGGACCATTTCGGCATCCATGCGAAAGCGCGGACCCCGGCTCATCAAACGGTTGGCCGGATCCTTTTCCAGGGCGTCTTTCGTGGCCGTGGCCGATTGGCGGTAGGCGGCCGACAGCACCATCTGACGGAAGAGGCGTTTGACATCCCAGCCATGCTCCATGAAGTCCACGGCCAGCCAGTCGAGGAGGGCCTGATTGGAGGGCAGGTCACCCATGATGCCCAGGTCTTCGGACGTGCGCACGATGCCGGCCCCGAAGACTTCGGACCAAAAGCGATTGACCGTGACGCGCGCGGGCAGCGGATTTTCAGGCGACACCAACCACTGGGCCAGACCCAGACGATTGGTGGGCGCACCAGCGGGCAAAGGGTTCAGGGACTTGAAGACCGCCCCGCCGACCGCATCGCGCTTCTGGTCGTATTGCCCGCGGTTGAGCACATGGGCCATGGGCATGGTGTCGGCCTTTTCGCGCTGGATGTGGGTCACTGGATACCGGCCGCGGATTTCGGAGCGCTCCTTCTCGAGGGCGGCGATCGCCGACTGGGCCTGCTTCAAGGGCAGGAACTCCGCCTGAAAACCCGTCAGGAGGCCGGCACGATCGTCCTTGGGCCACTCGGTGACCGGCTTAGCCAAGAGAGTGCGAAAGGCTTCGGGGGCCGCCCAACTGCGGGCTTCGGGCGCGCTCAAGGCGCGGGAGTAAATTCGCAGGTCTTGGACGGAAGTGCCGGCGAGCACATCGGACTCGTGACGCTGGCCCAGTTTCAAGGGCACACCAGTGCGGATCGTGCCATTCACGCTCGACGGCCCCTGCTCCAGGTCGGCCGCCACGCCATCGACATAAAGGCGCACGCCATCGGCACGCCCGGATCCGTCACTGGTCAGGAGGATGTGCTGCCACTGGCCCTTCTTGGCCAATGCCTTGCGCGTGCGGACCTTGAGGGCGTTCTCGGGCCAGCGGTTCACCAAGTGGGTGCCGAAGGAACCGTTCTCGTACCACAAATCCCAACCGCGATAAGCCTGGGTGTTGTCCATGCGGGCCAGCAGCGATCCGGTGGCCGGTGGCTTCTCGGGCACAAAGAACCAACCGCCGAGCGAGAAGGGCTTGCCCAATTCGAAGTCGCCCGCCTCGGCGAAGGCGAGGGTCTTGCCCGAGTCGGTGAACAGAGAGGCCCCGAGGGGCCCACCAGGTTTCCACGCCGGCTCGCCAGTGGCCGGGAAGGTCTTCGGACCAGAGGGAGCAGTGACGGAAACGGTGGTGCCCGAGCCTTCGTTCAATGGGGCCTTGAAGGTGAGATCTCGCCCGAGCGCCGCCTCGAGTTCAGAGAATTTCAATCCACTGGCCCATCGATCGAAGGCGCCTTCTGCGTCCTTCTTGCGGGTCTCCACGGTCTTTTTGGCGGCCTCAAGGGCCCCAGGCAAAGCATCCCAGCGGGCGCGGTCTTTGGAGTCGGTGACGACGACGAGGCTGGGTGAGGAATCCTTCACGTTGCCATCGAACCCACCTTGTTGGGTGTTCCGGAAGAAGGCCGCCATCGAATAAAAGTCCTTCTGGCTGACCGGGTCGAACTTGTGGTCATGGCAGGCCGCGCAGTTGGCGGTGAGACCCAGCCACACCCACGAGGTGGTGGTCACCCGATCGTTGGCGTAGTTGGCGAGGTTTTCCTCTTCAATAGTACCGCCCTCGTTGGTGGTCATGTTGCACCGGTGGAACCCGGTGGCGATTTGCTGGTCTTCGCTGGCTCCGGGCAGCAGGTCCCCGGCGATTTGCTCCACGGTGAAGCGGTCGAAGGGCAGGTTACGATTGAAGGCCCCGATGACCCAATCGCGGTAGGGCCACATCTCCCGGTAGTTGTCGAAGTGCAGCCCGTGCGTGTCGGCGTAGCGGGCCGCATCGAGCCAATAGCGTGCCCGGTGCTCGCCCCACTGCGGCGTGTCCATAAGGCGATCGACCCAGCGCTCGTAGGCGTCGGTGCGCGTGTCGCGGACGAACTCCTCAACCCATTCGGGCCGCGGCGGCAGGCCGGTGAGGTCTAGGGCGGAACGGCGCGCCAGGCTGCGGCGGTCGGCCTCGGGATTGGGCTGAAGCCCCTTCGCTTCGAGCCCGGCCAAAATGAACGCATCGAGCCCGCCACGAACCCAACCAGCGTCTTTCACCGGAGGCAGAGTCGCCTTCTCGGGCTTGAGGAACGACCAATGAGGCTGCCAGTGGGCTCCCTCGAGAATCCACCGCTTCACGACCTCCTTCTGGGCCACTGTGAGGTCTTTGTGAGCCTCGGGCGGGGGCATGACCTCGTCGGCATCGGTGGAGACCAGGCGCTGCCAGAGGGGGCTCTTGCTGAGGTCCCCGGACACGACAGCCGGTCCGCGCTTGGCGGTGGCGGCGAAGAATCCCTCCTGCGTATCCAGCCGCAGGCCCGCCTTGCGGGTGCCGGGATCTGGGCCGTGGCAGTGGAAGCACGCATCGGAGAGGATGGGCCGGATGTCGCGATTGAAGCCCACCGGCTCGGCGGCGCGGGCAGAGGCACCGAGGAGGCCTCCGGAAAGGAGCGCGGCCAGAATCCAGGCCGGGGCCGAGACTGACCCAAAGAGGACACGCGCAGCGGTGTGGGATGGCTTCATGAGAACTATTCAAGAGTCTAGGCAAGCTGACGATCCGGCGCTAGGCGCCATTCGACCGAGGACCAGTCCACTCTGGCCACCCCGAGTGCAAGATCGGGGGAGTGGGAAAGCGAGCAAATGAGACCCAGTGAGTGGATTGCCACTTGATCAGCGGACGGTTTTACGTACGTTCTTCACTCATGTTGAGTCTGTCGGCCACCGAAGCACGAGCTTCCCTGTATTCGCTCATGGATCAGGCGGCCGCGTCGCATGAGCCCATCCACATCACTGGAAAGCGCACGAATGCGATCCTGATGTCCGAAGAGGACTGGAGCGCGATCCAGGAGACATTGTTCCTGCTATCGATTCCGGGCATGAGGGACTCCATACGAGCGGGCATGGAGACGCCGGTCGACCGATGCTCCACCCGCCTGCCATGGTAGTCTGGCAATTGGTCTACACCAAACAGGCCCAGAAAGACGCCAAGAAGCTGTCCGCCAGTGGCCTCAAGTCCAAGGCGATTCAACTCTTGGAGATCCTCGCGGAGGACCCTTTCCGCAACCCTCCGCCGTTTGAAAAACTGGTGGGGGACCTAGCCGGCGCCTACTCCCGGCGGATCAACATCCAACACCGAGTGGTGTATCAGGTGTTCCCCGTCGTCAAAACGGTCAAGATCCTCCGACTGTGGACTCACTACGAATGAGTGGGCAGGCCTTGCGGAAGCAAGAGCCCTACCCATGGACCTCTTGGACCTGGAAGTGAGTCCTGTGCGGGCAGCGCAGGCTGTTGTTTAGGGCTTCGGCGGGAACGTCGCAGGATCGAAGGGCGGATGCGCCGGATCGTGGATGGGGCGGCCGGTGGCGTCGATGAGCGTCGGGGTCACCAGGACGAACAGTCGACTCACCTGGTCTTGAGTCTCCTCCTTGCGGAAGAACCCGCCGATGAGCGGGAGGTCTCCCAAATAGACCGTCTTGTCGACGAACCGCACCCGGTGGGTAAGCGCTCCCACATCGATGAGCACACTCTGTCCGTCCCAGATCCAGCTCCGCTCCCTGGCCCAGACGAGGTTGGTTCGGACCAAGGTTTCGGAGGCTCCGTTCGAATCGGACCCATCTCCAAGAACTTGCACCATGGACGCAAAGACGGAGAGCTCGATGGCCGGGTTCGACACGTCGGGAATGACCTGGAGGGTTGGGCCCGCGTTCTTGCCGTCGATCGCTCGGACATCCGACACTGAGATTTCCGCCGCACGGTTCGCCAAAGTCATCACACGCGGTGCGGTCAGGAAATCGATCCCATCGCGTTCATTGAAGACCTTGATCAAGTCACGGGTTGCCGTCGCCGTAAGCCGGACGGAACTACGGTTCGAGGAAAGCACGCCAACCAACTCCGGAGGCAGGGAGCCGCGGATCTCGACGAATCGCCCTTGGATATCAACTTGCAAAGGCGCATCGATGGCTGGGACGACGGAACTGGCGGCGGCCCGCAGGCTGTCCGGCGCAGCCGGCTCAACCTTGGAGGCGGAGTTTAATTCCGCGGCGGCGGCCGGGATGGGTTTCAAACTCGCCGTCGAACCACCCGCCGGGAGCGTTTTCGGATCCGTCGGTGCCTTCGCCGCCAGCGCGGCCAAAGCCGGGGTCTCGACACGCCGAGCGAAGCCCATCGGCAGGAACAACGCACCGGCCATCAGCACGGTCACCCAGCCGACCCAGCCCAAGCGGGCACTGCGAGGCAGCGGCCGTTCCACCAGGCGTCGGATCCGGGCCTCGAGCCGGCCGCCGGATTCCAGAATGCCCAGGAAGGCCATGGGCATTCGTGACGGGATCACACACGTCCGGGCCACGGCGACCAGCGTGGCGGGGTACTCGTCGGAGCCCGGCTCCAGCATCACGGCTTCATCAACCGCCGCCTCGCGCAAGGCCCGGACGCGGGCGTTGGCGAACCACACCAACGGATGCCACCACCACACGATCTGGACGCAGACCTGGAGCAGGTTCCACCCGAGGTCCCGCCGTGCGAGGTGGATCAACTCATGCCGCAACACCAGCGGGAGCGCCTGAGAATCGAGCTGCTCGATGAGCCCTCGGGGCAACAGGATGACCGGCCGCAACAGCCCACACAGGGCAGGACCCTGCTGCGTGTCGGTGAGGAGCACCCGGGGCAAGGGCCCGTGCAATCCCAGGTCGGCCGCGGTCTCGGCCAGCATCGCCCGCACGGCCTCCGGGGCCTCGGTCGACGCCCGCAGCCGTTGGGCCACTGCTCGACCCCGGGCCCATGCCCAAAGCCCGAAGCCCATCGACCCGCCCACCCAGACCAGCAGCAGCCCGCCGGTCCACCGGAGCTGCGGGGGAGTGGGTCTGAAATCGGTCGTCGCGGCAGGCACCGGATCGGGGACCTCGCTGCCGATGGCCCTGCCCCCATCGACCTGATCCACCGATCCGAGGGCACGGATGGGTGAGACCACCTGGGGTACGATCCAATAGGCCAACGCGGTGGGAGAGAGGAGGTCGGTGGGCAACAGGAACTTCACCACCACCAGCATCCAGAGCCCACAGCGGAGGGCGGCCCGGGCGCGATCCCGCAACGCCCGGTCGAGCGCCAGCATCAGGGCCGTCAGCGCGGTGGCCTGGAGTGTCATGCGGAGTCCGGCCACGACCGCGGTCTGGCCCGCGGCGTTCAAGAAAGTGACAAAGAGATCGGTCATGATCGGATGGATCAGGGTTTACGGGTGCGGATTTTGATGGCTCGGGCCTGACGCTGGGCCGCGATGAGGGCCTCGAGCTGATCCAGCTGGCCCGAGTCGAGGCGCTCGGATTCGAGCAGGCACTGCACCATGGGCGTGAGCGCGCCATCGAAGGCGTTCTTCAGGGCATAGCGCAGTTCGCCCAGTTGGGCCTGTTGGCGCGACACCGCCGAGCGGTAAAGGGTCAGGTTGCGGAGCTTCTCGGAGGTAAGCAAACCCTTGGCCGCCATGCGCTCCATCACCGTGCGGACGGTGGACACCGACCAGTCGCGCTGGCCGGCCAGGTGCTCTTGCACGGTCGGCGCCGGACACGGCTCGAGCTGCCAAACCGCCTTGATGACGGCCCACTCGGACTCCGTGAGTTCCGGCAGAGAGGCGTTGGTGATCATGGGAGTCACCGTATCGCTACATTTGTAGCTTTGTAAATTTATTTGTCTTTTTTAAACGACATCAATGAGCCCTTGGCTACCAGCAAGATCAAGGTCGTTGAAGACAAGCTGGAAAACGACGTTCGAACGCAGACGTAGACGTGGTCACTTGCCAAGCCCGAAGGCAGATCATCGACCCGACCGTCCCCCCCATCCGGCGCAGCCGCTGGAGCGGAAATGGATGCGCTGAATTGAGCCGGCATTCCGGCTACCCGCTTGCTTCCATCACAACAGGTTCCCGACGCGGCCTCAACTTCGAGGCTCCGAAGTCCCCAGTCCGTCGACCAAGGACCGCCGGTAGTCCGGGGGCGGATCCCCATACCCGGCGCGACGGCGGGCCAAGGCCGGGGCCACGATGTCCTGTCCGACATCCAGAGGTGCTTGCCAGAGTTCACGCCACAGACGCACCGCATTGCCGGGATACAAGTTGGGAGACTCGTCGTCGAACGCCGGCCGGAACAGATCCACGGCGTTCGTCAATTCCTGCAGGAGTTCTTCTCGGGTGGGGTGCCCGGTCAGGTCGATGACTCGCCGAAAGGCCAGGAGGTCCTTGGCATCGAGGCGAGCCAATTTGGCGATCAGGATGTCGAGAGGGTGCGGGATAGTCACCGTGACCTGGCCCAAAGATACGATCTTCGCCCGCTCGGCCATCAACGGAGTGGTTCGAAAGCTGAGGCGGTAGCCGGGTTCCAGGTACAAGTCGGCCTGCCCTTTGCCGAGACCGAAGCGTCGGATTCGCTCGTGATAGTCTTCGTCATCGTCGGAAAAAAAATTCACATCCGCACTGGTCCATGTGCGGTTCAGCGTGAGTTGGAGCGGTGCGGAGCCAAACAGAATGAAGTGGAACTTCCGGTCGGTCGGCAGTCCGTCGAAGAAAGCGCGAAGCAACCGCCCGGCCGGCGTGCTCCAATCCACGTCACCGCGCCACCAGTCCCAGGTTTTGGTCGAACTCATGTTTGCGGTCTCCAATGCGGCGTCCCTGATATCGGATGGAATAGATCCCCTGTTGGATCAAGCGGTTGGTGACTTCCGGATCTTGGGCGAGCCGTCGACCGATGCGCTGGTCACGGGCCGTCATGCGGCCGGCCTCCTTGCGAAACAGAATGCGCGCCGCGAGGCGGGATTTCCGCCACGGCCGATCCGTATCGTCGCCCGGGATTCGCATGGTTTTTTTAATATGCCCGGCATCGCTGATGATTTCAACCCGGCTCCCACGGCAGCAAGGGATTGCGGACTCTTTCACAAGATGAGGCGAGAGCGAGGCGCGGGCCACGCTGAGGCCTGTACTTGCGGCCCATGGTTGAGACCCGGACCGAGCGACCAACGAAGCTCTTGCGGAAGAAGACGCAGCCAGGACGACCGATCCAAGGGCGAAACTGCCCATCACTGCCAACGGTCGGCGCGGCCACCTGCACTGCGGTCAACGCTGCTCGATGGCACCGCCGAACACGCAGTAGGCCAGATACTTTTGAATGCCCACCACGTCGGTGCCGCGCTTGAATTCCTTGGTGATCGGGAGGCCGCCCCCCGACACCCAAATCTTGAGTTCGGAATCGGCGTCGAACGACCCGGCGGTCTCCACGCTGAACTGGGTGATGTTCCGATAGAGCACACTGTGATAACTCACCTTCGAGCCGGTGATCCCCTGCCGGTCGATCAGGATGAGCCGGTGGTCGGTGAAGATGAACAGGTCGCGGAACACCTTGAAACCGCGGCCGATGGTCTCGCCGGGCACGAGCACCGGTTCGAGTTCGGCCTGGATCTTGGCGATGTCGACCTCGGACGCGTTGCCGAGCAGGTTGCTGAGGAGTCCCATGATAAACGATGGATGAACGGTTGAAGTATCGGTGGGAAACCCTGCAAGGCTCCCAACTTGGAAAACCATAGGAACGATTCCAGAGACACTCCACTGAATCGCATCAGCCCCCTCGCTCCGATTCGACGCTGCCTCGACCGACCAATCCGAAGCCTGCCGCCCGATGAAGGATTCACCGATGGGGTGGCCTAACCTTCCTTCCGCCGCGCACGCTATTGGCCTAGGCTCAGGGCCGATGTCCGAGGCCGATGCTCCAATCAACGCTGAGATTCCTGCGCCCGCCACCCCGGCGGAGGTACTGGGTCTCACCCGCGCGGAGTGGAAGGCCAAGGCACAGGCCTGGGGGTTCGCCGAGGTGCATGCCAGCACCCTCTGGTACCAGCTCTATCAAGCGGGCTTGTGCGAGTTCCAAACGTCGGATCGCCTGCCACCGCGCTTCGTGGAACGGGTGCTGCGCGATCATCGCCTGCACTTTCCCCCGGTGATCCGGGAGACCCGTTCCTCCGACGGCTTCACGCGCAAATACCTGCTCGGGCTGCCCGATGGCGAAGTGATCGAAACGGTGCTCATGCGCTACAGCGGCCGGACGACCGCCTGCGTGAGTTCACAGGTGGGCTGCGCCATGGGGTGCGTGTTCTGCGCCACCGGTCAACGGGGCTACACCCGGCACCTCACCGCCGGAGAGATCGTCGGCCAATTGCTCCATGTGGAACGGGTGTTGCGCGAGACAGCTCCCCGCTCGGACCAACCGGAGTCCACAGTCCCGGCCCTGGCCAACCCACGGCACGCGTCGGTGTTCCACCGGCACGAGCGGCTGCGGAACGTCGTCTTCATGGGCATGGGTGAGCCGCTTCACAATTACGACGCGGTGATGCAGGCCATCGCCATCTTGCGGGATTCGGCCGGGCTGTCGCTCGGGGCCGACAAGATCACCGTGTCCACCGTGGGCGTGGTGCCGGGAATCCGTCGGCTGACGGCCGAACGCCAACCGGTGCGTCTGGCGGTTTCGCTACACGGGGCCACCCAAGCCGAACGCGCCGCGCTCATCCCGGTGGCCCGCAAGTGGCCGCTCGACGAACTCATCGACGCCTGCCGCGAACACACCACCACGCTGGGCTGCCGGATCTTCTTCGAGTGGACACTCATCGAAGGCCGCAATGACGGCCCGGATCACGCCCACGCCCTCGGGCGGTTGCTCCAGGACATCCCCTCGCAAGTGAACCTCATTCCGCTCAATCCGACCGAGGGCTACGCGGGCCAACCCACCGGTGGCACCGCTGCACGGGCGTTCCAGGACATCCTGCTCGGCTACGGCCTGCCCAGCACGGTGCGCCAGCGGCGAGGCATCGACATCGCCGCCGGCTGTGGCCAGTTGGCGGCAATGACACCCTAAGCCGGAGTACGCAGTCGGTGAGGCACCGTCCCTACTGGATTCAGAACTGCAACGACAGGCCGGCGTACACGTTGCGACCCACCGCCGGATCGATGCCGTTGGCTCGGACGCGCGACCAGTACTGCCGATCGAAGGCATTGTTCAGGCCACCGAACAGGCGGGCCCGGTCAGGCCAGAATTCCCACTCGGCGGTGAGATCCCACACGGTGTAGCCCGGGATACGGAAGTCGGCCGTGTTGTTGTCGTTGGCGAAGTGGTTGTCCACGAAGGTACCCAACCACGCCACCTTCACCCGACGACCCAGGCGGTAAATGAGCCCGGTACGAATGATGTGGTCCGGGGCGTATTGCGGAGTCAGCCCGTGGAGCGGACCGGAGACGAATTCGGCATCCAACCACGACACGTTGCCGTAAACGCTCAAGGCCCCCCAATATTTGCCAACCTCGGTGCCATGCAAGCGGTCGGACAAGCCGATGAGATCCAGTTCGGTGGCGGCGTCGACGCCCTGATTCACCGAGCGACCGACATTTTCATAGCGCGTAATCCCAGCCGCGGTCACGGCGCCGAAACGGTCGTCGTAATCGATGCGGAAGACACTCAGGTCGTAGTTCCAGAAATCGCCCGGACGCCCCCGCACACCGGTCTCGGCCGTCCAAGTGTGTCCCGGCTCCAAGGTGCTGCTCACGGCAGTGTTGTTGCCCAGCGGAACAGCATCGCCGTAGCTCTTGGCCTTGTAGCCTTGGCTCAGGTTGGCATAGAGCTCGGCGGCCGGGCTGAAGGTGTAAGCCGCGCCCAACGCACCCAACGGCACCGTATCCAGCCCGCTGTCGCGCAGGAGGGGCGAGGTGGTCTTGTCGAGGTTCAGCGTCTCGCGGATGGACTGGTGGATGTTCTCCACGCGGAATCCCGGAGTGAGGCTCAGTCGACCGAAGCGGAAAACGTTCTCGGCGAAAACACTCCCGGCGGCCGTCTCGCGCTGAGAGCGCTGCCGGGGTGTCCCGGTCTCCGCTGTGACACTGGCGCCGCGATCCACCTCATAGGGAGCATCCGACGCATAGGTGGACACGCCGCCCACCAACGTGTGGTCGTTGTTCCACGCCTGCCACTCGTGACGCACACGCGTCTCGGCCCCGAACGTCGCATAGCGGTGGGTGTTGATGGTGTTGGAATCGATGAGGTTCGCCGTATTGCCAAAAGCGCTGCCACCCGAATTGCGCTGGCGCAGCGACTGGCGCTCGTAGGTGCCGCCCCAGGCCCGCGCGGTCATCAGGGTAGAATCACTCCACCGATGCTCCAGACCCACGCTTGGGATGTACCGCTCGATGCGTAGCCGGTCGTAGAGGTTCTGGGTGGCCCGACGATCGTTCCAGTAATTCAGCAGGCCCGCATCCGACTTCAGCGTGAGCCCGCCCGGCTCTCCGCTATCGGAGGCCGTCGCATCCATGTCGAAGGTCCAGCGCGTCTCGGCCGTGGCGTCGTACACCAGGCGGATGGAGCCGCTGTTGATCGCAAAATCTCCATTCTGCCGGCGGAAGCTGTTGCCCTGGCGATGATCGAACGACACCAGGTAGCCAAGCTTTCCATCGGTGCCATCGATGAGGGTGTGGGTGGTGTAAAGCCCGTAGCTGCCCAAGATGTGCTGGGTGCGCAAGGCAAACGGCCGATCCCGGCGCGGTTGGTGCGTCACGTAGTTGAGCGCACCCGAGGGTTGCGGCCCGTACATGAGCGACGCACCGCCGCGGATGAACTCCAACCGGTCCACCGATTCGAAGGGAGGTGCAAAATACACCGTGGGATACCCGTAGAGATCGACCACGAAGGGCATGCCGTCCTTGAGCACCAACAGGTTCTGCGACTCATGCGGATCGCCGATGCCCCGGTATCCCAGGCTCAACAAGCTGGCATTGGGCAATTCGCTCACCATCAGTCCGGGAATCTGCGAAAAGGCCTGACGGTAGTTGTCGCTCTGAATTTGCGGGAGCGCATCGAAATCCAAGACGGTGACCTTCTTACCCGAATACACCTTGGTGCCCTCGACCTCGGCCGGGAACGGATGGGTGACCACATTGTCCGCGTCGGATTCTCCGACCACGGTGACTTTCGGCAGGGTGCCCCCCGCCTCAGGAGACAACTCGGCAGCGATGGCCTGGACCGACGCCAAGAGCGCGAATCCCGGCAGCAGACCACGTTGGAACATCCACTTCATCTGCCCAATCCTAGTCAGGCGGCACCGAATGGCGCTGCCGGTGGGTTGCGGAAGATTGCTGGAGGCTTGCGGCAGAGGGGTCCAAGGCCGAATCTGGCGTTATGAATTCCCCGGGATGGTTTGTTTTCCTGCGGGCCTACCTCCTCGGGATGGCATGCGGATGGATGGGCTTCGAAGCAGCCCAAGCCGCGGGCGATCGGGTCGCTTTCACCGGTCTTCCGGCACAACGCCCTCGCAGCAACTACACGTTTATCGATGCGTTCCCGGGACTGACCTTCCAGCAACCCCTGGCCATCACCCATCCGCCGGGCGAAACCAACCGACTCTTCATTGTGGAGAAGACGGGGCGAATCATCGTCATCACCAACTTGGCCATGCCGACGCGGAGCGTGTTCTTGGCGCTGACCACCAATCTGCTCACCAGCAGCGAGCAAGGGGTCTTGGGCTTGGCCTTCCATCCGCGGTATGCCGAGAACGGCCGGTTCTTCGTCTTTCGCACGATGCGTACCGGACCGTCGGGGGTACTGGCAGCCCATGATGTGCTCAGTGAATTCCGGGTTTCCGCGACCGATCCAAACAAGGCGGATCCCGCCTCGGAGCGCCGGCTCTTCGCTCAGTACGACGACGCCCCGAACCACAACGGAGGCGACTTGCACTTCGGCCCCGATGGCTACCTGTATGTGTCTCTAGGAGACGAGGGCGGTGGCAACGACAGCTACCAAAACGGCCAGCGCATCGACCGGGAACTCTTCGCCGGCATCCTCCGGCTCGATGTGGATTTCCGCCCCGGATCGCTGCTCCCCAACCGCAATGAGACCAATCCGGCCGAGGCCTGGATGATCACCACCAACTACGCCATCCCGGCCGATAACCCCTTCGTGGGCACCACGAACTTCCTCGGCAAAGCGGTCGATCCCAAGAAGGTCCGCACGGAGTTCTGGGCGGTGGGCCTGCGCAATCCGTGGCGAATGTCCTTCGACCGGGTCACCGGGGAATTGTGGGTCGGCGACGTCGGCCAGGATCGTTGGGAAATGGTGCACGTCACGGGTCGCGGCGCCAACCATGGCTGGCCGTTCCGGGAGGGTCCCGTCGCCGGGCCACGCACCGGCGCACCGGCCGATTTCACGAACAATGCCGCCCACCGATACACACCAGCCCTCTACAACTACGCTCACGGCACCGGCAACTTCCAGGGCAACTCGGTGATCGGCGGGCGAGTCTACCGAGGCCGACGAATCCCGGCGCTCGACGGAGCCTACATCTTCGCCGACTCGGTAAGAGGGCATGTGTGGTCGCTACGGAGACAGCCCTCCGGCCCCCCACAGGTCGAACGATTGACAGCCCTGAATGTCGGAGTCGCCTTCGGTGAAGATCCGCGCGATGGAGAACTCTTGGCCGCGGCCATCAATGCTGGGCAAATCCAGCGCCTGACGACCACCCCGTCTGGGGATCCGACCTTCCCGAAGACCCTTGCGGAGACGGG
The DNA here is from genome assembly GCA_029865985.1 of Verrucomicrobiota bacterium. Classification (GTDB taxonomy): domain Bacteria; phylum Verrucomicrobiota; class Verrucomicrobiia; order Limisphaerales; family UBA9464; genus SXXZ01. The sequence goes on along the minus strand of JARXAF010000081.1, from coordinate 14,266 downwards.
CGCATTCACGGATCCCGCGCGTCTCACGGCCCATCCCGCCTTCGACGCCTACGAGGTGAATCTGCCGTTCTGGTCCGACTTCGCCGTCAAGCAGCGTTGGTTCTCGCTGCCGCCCCGACAGACCGTGTCCTTCTCCGAGGACTCCCCGTGGCTTACCCCGGCCGGCACGGTGTGGATGAAGCATTTCGAACTCGAACTCACCCGCGGCGTGCCTGAATCGCGCCGTCGTCTGGAGACCCGATTCCTGGTACGCACCACCAATGGCGTCTACGGACTGACCTACCGATGGACTTCGCCCACCACTGCAACCTTGGTGGCGGAAGCGGGCGAGGACGAGTCGATCCCCATCCGGGACGGAGACGTGCTTCGGAACCAAATCTGGCACTACCCCAGCCAAAACGAATGCCTGACCTGCCACAATCCTAAGGCAGGCGGATCTCTGAGCTTCAATACCCGACAACTCCATCGAGATCGAACGACCGCGGCAGGTAGCACCGAGTCACAACTCGCTGCCTGGAAGGCCGCCGGTTATTTCAGCAATCCGCCCGAAGTCCTGCGCACCCTACCCCGCTATTCCGAACCGGATTCGCCCATGGCCGGCCCCCGATCGCCGACGAGTCTTGAGTGGCAAGTCCGACGCTATCTCGACGTCAACTGCGCTTTCTGTCACCAGCCTGGGGGACTCGGCGGCGGCCTGTGGGACGCCCGGATCACCACACCGACCGACGCGGCCGGCCTGGTGGATGGCGTGGTCCTCAATTCGGCGGGAGTCTCCGGAGCACGGGTGATCGCACCGGGCGATGTGGGCCGTTCGGTCCTCCTCCACCGCATGAGTCGCAAAGATGCCCTGCGCATGCCGCCCTTGGGTTCCAACGAAACCGACCCCTTGGGTGCGGCCTTGCTGACCCAATGGATCCAAGCCCTGAGCAGCAAGGTGTCGTTCAGCGATTGGTTGAGCAAACACACGGGAATCCCCTATCCCTCCGAGCCGCCGCGAGACAACGACTCGGATGGCGACGGAAATTCGGATTATCTCGAATTCCTCGGGAACACCGACCCGACGCTGGCCGCGAACCGGTGGCGTCCACTCTGGGAAACCGGCTCTGCGGGCCCGCATCTGCGGCTGCGCCGACCGGCGAATGTCTCCCTGCGATTGGAAGGAAGCGCTTCGCTGGATTCGCCCGAGTGGCGCCCCGTGGACGCCCCCGGCAACGAACCCGGCTTCCTCAATCACGAACTCTCGCTCGACATCGCCCTGCCAACCAACGCGGCCGTGCAATTCTATCGCGTGGTGTGGACAACGCCTTGACCGGATTCAGTTCACCGAAAACCCTGATCGCACATTCATGAATCGATTCCTGCCTGCCGCCATCGCCGCGCTGGTGGCCTTGTTGCTGACGCCAACCCCCTCCCTGCTGGCCAAGGACGCCGCCAAGACCCGACGTATTGCACTCATCGCCGGACGTCCCAGCCATCCCTCCGGCATGCACGAGTTCCGGGCTGGTTGCCTGCTGTTCCAGAAAGCGCTGGCCGGTGTGCCGAATTTGGAGGTGCAGGTGTATTCCAATGGCTGGCCCACCAAGGTCGAAGGCGGCAAGACGGTCGATGACAACGCGGCCTTGGAACGAGTGGATGCCTTGCTCATCTACGCCGACGGCGGTGGCGGACATCCGGCCATCAAACCGGAGCGCATGGCCTTCATCGATCGGTTGTCTTCGCGCGGAGCCGGACTCGGCTTCGCTCACTACGGCGTCGAGGTGCCCGCCGGCGACCCCGGTGATGCCATGATCCGATGGATCGGCGGGCATTATGAGCACCAATACAGCATCAACCCGATGTGGAGCCCGAAGTTCACCACCTTCCCGAACCACCCGGTGAGCCGCGGCGTGAAGCCCTTCTCCACCCGTGACGAATGGTACGTCAACATGCGCTGGTCAGAGAACGGCCGCCCGGTCACCTGGTTGCTCGAAGACGCTCCGTCCGACGCCGTCCGCAAAGGACCCTACGTCTACCCGCCAGGACCCTACGCGCACATCGTCGCCGCCTCCGGTCGGCGCGAGGCCATGATGTGGGTGCACGAGCGTATCGACGGCGGCCGCGGCATGGGCTTCACCGGCGGGCACACCCACAAGAACTGGGGCGATCCGAACCAACGGAAGATTTTCCTCAACGCCCTGCTCTGGCTGGCGCAAATGGAGGTCCCGGCCGGCGGCGTGGAATCCACGATCACCGAGGCCGACCTCGCTGCCAACCTGGACCCCAAGAAGTAGAACTCGCTGCGTCCAGCGCCGCTGGCACCCAACAGACAGGCACCTGACCGAAAAATCTTCACCGCCCTTGTCCCGGGGCCGGTGGGGCATAGACTTTGCCCGCGACTCATGGAGCAAACGGCATCCCAGAAAAAGGCCCTGAAGATGGTTTCCTGCCCGGCGTGCGGGGCCAAGCAGTTCATCCCCGGCGATCTCGCGCCGTTGGGCACGGTGGCCTGCACCAAGTGCCAAGCCTCGGTGATGATGCCCATGATGCTGCGCCAGTATGAGCTACGCTCGGAGATCGCCTCGGGCGGCATGGGCACGGTGTACCGGGCTTGGGATACCGCTCTGGGTCGCGAAGTGGCCGTGAAGCTGATGAAGCAGGAGTTCGCCGAGGATCCGGCGGCCGTGAACAACTTCGCCGTGGAAGCTCGTGCCTGCGCCCAGATCAACCACACCAACATCATCCACATCTACACCTTCGACTACCACGAAGGCCTTCGCTTTCTGGCGATGGAGATCGCGGATGCCGGGAGCCTCGACAGTCGGATCGAGTCCGAGAAGACCCTCCCAGAACTCGACGTGCTGGACGTTGGGATCAAGGTGGCTGGAGCCCTACAGGCGGCCTTGAAGCGGGGTTTGCTGCACCTCGACATCAAGCCGGGCAACATCCTCTTCAGTGCCGACGGCGAACCCAAGGTGGTGGACTTCGGCCTCGCCAAGAAGGCCGACGCCGACACCGACGCCTACGCCCCGATTTTCGGCACGCCCTATTACATCGCTCCGGAGCGGGTACGGCAGGAGGGGGATACATTCCTGTGCGACATCTACAGCCTCGCCGGAACCTTGTACCACGCCTTGACGGGGCATGTGCCCTTCGAGGCACCCACGGTCGAAGACGTAGTGGCGGCCCACGTCGCAATCCCGCTGCGGCCGGCCAGCGAGGTCCTTTCGACCATTAGCCGAGCCACGAGCGACGCGTTGTCCAAGGCCATGGCCAAGACTCCGGGAGACCGCTTCGGCAGTTACGACGAATTCATCATGGCCCTGACGGCAGCCCGCAGTCAGCTGTTGGTCCGTCAACTCACCGGGCGTAATCCAGAACCGGCCGCCACCTCGACGGTGGACGCTCCCGAATCTGCCGCGGCCACCACCTCGGGCCGGAGTTGGTGGCGGCGCTGAGGGTTCGGTACAATTGGGTTCGTTGGGTTGGATTTTGGCAGGGCTCGAAACAACGCCTGACACGACCCAGCTCAATGTCGGTCTCCGATCACCTCTTCTCCCGATTCACGAACCGCCCGACTGCAAGGCATGCAAACGGGCATACAAACCACCCCGCGCCAGCAGTTCGGTGTGGGCCCCCTGCTCGACAATGCGTCCAGCCTCCATGGCCACGATGATGTCGGCCCGCTGAATGGTGGACAACCGATGGGCGATGCACAGGGTGGTACGACCGACCATGAGCGTTTCGAGGGCGGCTTGAACGGCCCGCTCCGACTCGGCATCGAGGGCGCTGGTCGCCTCGTCGAGAATGAGGATGGGCGAGTTGCGCAAGATCGCCCTGGCAATGGCAATGCGCTGACGCTGTCCGCCCGAGAGTGAATTACCCCGTTCTCCGACCACCGTATCGTAGCCCTGGGGCTTTTCGCGGATGAAGGCATCGGCATGGGCGGCCCGGGCTGCGGCCTCGATCTCGACGTCGGTGGCCCCAGGACGCCCCATGCGGATGTTGGCCCGGATCGTGTCGTTGAAGAGCATCGTATCCTGACTCACCACCGCCATCTGATCGTGGAGGTCTGAAGAACGGACCTCCCGCAAATCGACGCCACCGATTCGGATATGACCGAGCTGCGGGTCGTAAAAACGCAGCAGCAAATTGGCCACGGTGGTCTTGCCAGAACCACTCTCCCCCACCAGAGCCACCAGCGACCCGGTCGGGATGGACAAGGAGAAGCCGTCGAGAACCGGCCGGTCGGTGTATCGGAACGAGACATTCTCGAAGGAGACGGTCGCTCCCTGGGCCCTCAAGGCTCGAGGCTGGGAAGGTTCCACCACCGAACTCGACGTGGCCAGAATCGGGAACAACCGCTCACCCGCGGCCCGGCCTTGCTCCAATTGACCCCAGAGACGGCTCAGATTTTTGATAGGCTGATAGAGCGTGAACAGCGAAAGAACGAACGAAGTGAAGTCGCCGGCGCTGGGTCGCTGCCCCACCGGAAGTCGCATCACATAGAAGAGCATCAAGCTCACGCCGATAGCCCCAAAGACTTCGATCACCGGGCCGGGCAGATCACTGCCGCGGACATAGCGCATGAATTGGCCACTGATACGCCGCGAGGTTTCTTGGAACCGTTGGGCCATGGGTTTTTCCAGATTGAAAGACTTCACTACGCGGATGCCGGAGAAGACCTCCTGCAGTAGGTTGCTCAGCTCGGCCGTGTGGATCTGAGTCGCTTTCCAGGATTTGCGAACCTTGCGGCCGTAGACCACGATCGGAACCACGACCACCGGGAAGATCACCAGGGCCACCAGCGTCAACTGAGGCTGCACTGAAATGAGAAAGATCAGGATTCCGATAATCGTGGCCGGTTCGCGGGACACGGTAGAAAAACCCTGAGCAACGCAGTTTTGGATGGCCTGAGTGTCATTCATCAGGCGGGACTGGAGATCGCCGGTCCGAGCCTCTGAAAAATAGTCGAGCGAAAGCCCTTCCAGATGCTGGAAGAGGCGCAGGCGGAGATCGTGGATGGTGGCCACACTCACCCAAGTCATGCAGTAGAGACTGAGGTAGGCGCCCGCGCCGCGCAGCATCATGAAAAACGGAACACTGGCGATGAGCCACGGCAGCGCCTTGGAGTCGGCCTGGACACGCAGTGAATTCACAGCCGACAACAAAGGATCCTTCAGGAACGCCGGCAAACGCCCGAAGGAGCCCATCAAATCCCGGGCGCCCTCTGTCGGGAAAATGGCCTCAAGCACCAGCTTGATGGCCAACATCAAAAGCCCACTGCCCAGCGCATAGGCCAAACCCGAGAGCACGCCCGCTAGGAGACGCCCCCTGTGCGCAGCGACAAACGGCCAAAGTTGGCGAAGAAAATCTCCCATGGCATCACGCTCAGCCCTTGGGCCGGCAAAGTAGATCAAACTGAATGGGCAAGAGCGCCGCGGCCGCGGCGGTGATCATGGTTTCCATGTCCGGGAACCGCCGCCCCCGATCCGGGGCATACCGGGTTAAACTGCGGAACAATCCCAAGGAATCGCGATCCGGGCTGAAACCCCAAGCCTCGAGGTCATACATCGGAGACAAGAAGTCGACCACCTGACACACACTGCCACCGAACTGAGGCTGGAACTGCGGATGAACCTCAATAAGCAGCAACGGGCGATCGCCACGGAGAATTGCGCGGGCTCCCAGTTTCAGCGACCTCAGCATCGGAGCAACAAGACCAAACTCGGGCAACAAGTGTTCCCCGTCCACCAGCAGCGTGGTGACGGCCTGGGTCCGTGAAGCCGGAGGTGCCAAACGACCCAACCCGAAAGTCGCGGACAACAGACCGGAGGTCCCATGGATCCGGCCCAGCAGCCCATGGAACTTCCGACCGAAAGCTAAAGATCGGATCAGGCCGGCTCCTTGGACAGGCCAGCGCAATGTGCGGGTCATGGGTGCGATGGGCATCGAATTTGTGGGAGCGCTGCCTACGAACAGCAACCGAAAGACGCTGCCAATCCCATCGGCGTCAAGGAAGCGGCTTTTGTCAGAATCTACGCGGGCTGGGTTTCCACACGGACACCCGCCGACCCATACCAAAAACAACTTGACCACTTCGACCTAAAGCCCTGAGTTAAGATTCAGGTCGTTCATAGGAAAAATCACCAGCTTGCGGGGACTTCAAAAACCTCAAGCCCCCATTCATTCAACTCCTTGAAAGCACCAGCAAAACCGTTTGCCACATGAAGGTTGGCCCGTCAGCAAAGTTAACCGTGGTTATACCGACTTATAATCGCGCGCCCTTTTTTGAGCGCTTGCTCGGTTTTGCCTGTGAAGTCCATTTTCCTTTCTGGCTTCAAGTTGCGGATTCAAGCAACGAGGAAAACCGGAAGCAAAATGAAGCCTTTGTCGGCATACACTCGGCTGCACTCGGCATAGGCTATTGCCACTTCGACTGTGGGCTCATGGAGAAACTGTTCCGAAGCGTGGAATCGATCACGACGCCCTATTGCTGCTTTTGGGCCGACGATGATTTTCAACTGCCCGAGGGCCTTTTATCTTGCCTCTGTTATCTGGACCAGTACGAGGATTATGGCTCCTGCATGGGGCAATTTCTGGCGGTTCGTCGCGACGGGGCGGACACGGATGTCTTTCTCGAAACATATCCCTCCCGAGATGAATCTTCCTCTGCTGAACGCGTGCTGCGTTGGTCGGAGAATTTCTATTCCAACTTCTATGCGGTTTACCGCACACCCTTGCTGTTGGAGATGCTGCGGGCTGCCACCAAAGCGTCCTGCTACGAACGATGCCGCATCATCCCGGAAGTCCTGATGGGCCAGATGTCCTTGTTGTTGGGACGGCAAAAGATGCTCGAAGAACCGTCTATCGTGTATCAAATGCACCCTGGGAATGATAGCCGCGTGACCCCATGTGTGCGCGACCACGATGCTTTTCCGGAGGACTACCGGCGCTACCGAGAGACCACAGCGCAGGTCTTTTCGCATGCGACGGGCTTGCCCCTATCCGAAGCTGATAGGCTTGTGGATCAAAGTTTTCGAAACGTTCACCGCTGGACCGGTGGGCGTGGTTGGATTTTTAAGAAACTGTTCGAAAACATCCGGCGCCCCTGGTTCAGGATGCAGCTGCGGCGCGATGCGCGACGCACCAATCCAAGATTTACCCGAGTTAAGAAGGTGCAGATATCAGCGGATGATTTGCTTCTGAAATCAGGTGCTGTAGCCATGGCGATGAAGGCGATTGCCGAACATCCCAAAGGCACCGTACGCCAGAACTAACGGTTTTCCATAGTGACTCGTCACCCGATTTCTTGCACCGAAACAGCCGGTGCCCGATTCCACAGGGTCTAGTTCGGGAAGATGGGCCATGGCGATGCCAGCCGACCCGCCTCTTTGGCCCTCCCCGGAGCGGTGGAGCGAAGTTAGGGACGGCGGCGGCGAAGCCAACACCCTCTTCGCCTGCAGAAACCCCATTTGCCCGAACGGTTGCATTCCGGGCAGTCTCGCGGCCACATGAGTTGGCTGTATCGCAACATCGCCCGCCCGTTCCTCTTCGCCCAAGACTCCGAAACGGTCCACAACCAGACCCTCGGGCTGCTGGCCCAGGCGAGTCACGTCACCGGGGCGCGCAAGCTGGCCCAGGCGCTCTTTGAGACAGCCCCTCTGCCGGTGGAAGCCATGGGCCTGCGCTTCCCCAACCCGGTGGGACTGGCCGCCGGCATGGACAAGCAGGCCGTCGCCGTGCCGATGTGGGAGGCCCTCGGATTCGGCTTCAGCGAACTGGGCGGTGTGACTGGCCACGCCCAACCGGGCAATCCCCAGCCCCGGATGTTCCGGCACGTACCCGATGGAGCCCTGGTCAACCGCATGGGATTCAACAATGGCGGCGCGGCCGCCTTGGCTGAACGCTTGGCGGCTTGGCGGACTCAAGGACTGTGGCCTTCCCATCCCGTGGGCATCAATTTGGGCAAGTCCAAGATCACACCCCTGGACCAGGCTGCCGCCGAATACGCCCAATCGTTCCGCACCTTGTGGCACTTGGCCGATTTCTTCGTGGTGAATGTGAGTTCGCCGAACACGCCCAATTTGCGACAGCTCCAGGACAAGACGGCGTTGGACGACATCCTGGCGGCGATGCAAACGGTGAATGCGGAATTGTCCCGAGGCGGCCCCGCCAAGCCGGTGCTGGTCAAGGTGGCCCCGGACCTGACCTTCGACGCGCTGGATGAAATCGTCAGCCTGGTCGGCCCCCGCCAGCTCGCCGGACTGGTGGCAACCAACACCACCCTCGCCCGCCCCGAACAGCAAGACCACCTCGCCCAGCGGACCTACCGACAAACCGGGGGTTTGAGCGGACGCCCCTTGGCTGCGCGCAGCACCGAAGTGGTGCGTCATCTTTACCGGCAAACCCGGGGCACCGTGCCCATTATCGGAGTGGGTGGCATTTTCACGGCCGCCGACGCGTGGGAAAAAGTCACGGCCGGAGCCTCACTGGTGCAAGTGTACTCCGGTCTGGTGTACGAAGGCCCCGGTCTGGTGCGCGAATTGGTAGAAGGATTGACCGAGCGCCTGGGCGGCGGCTGTTGGAGTGATGCCGTTGGCAGCGCGGCTCGCTAACGCCTCGACACAGAATACGCCTCCAATGCAACCCAGGACATCACGATGCCGCCACTGACCGTTGGGATCCCATCGGCTCTGGCCGTCCTGAGCTTTGGCATCGTCACCTGGCAGTTCATTGCGGCGCAGCGTTTTCCACTGCATCGGCGGAGTCCCAATCCTGGATTCGCCCCAGGCATTACCCTCCTCAAGCCCCTCAAGGGCTGCGATCCTGATCACTCGGAACGTTGCCTGACGAGTTGGCTCAGGCAGGACTACGCGGGTCCCCTGCAGTTCCTCTTCGTGGTGGCCGACGCAAACGATCCCGTGGTGCCTCTGGTACAACGCCTCATCGCAGGGCATCCCCAGTGCGACGCCCAGTTGCTGGTTTTTCCGGAACTCGTGGGGGCCAATGCCAAGGTCTCCAAACTGGCGCAGGCCGAGGGTCTGATCACCCATGACTTGGTGCTGGTGAGCGACGCCGACGTGTTGGCGCCTTCAGACCTGCTGTCGCAGATGGTGGTGCCGCTCCAAGACAGTGGCGTGTCCTTGGTGCACAGTTTCTATCGGTTGGCCAATCCCTCCAACACCGCCATGGAATGGGAGGCCACCGCCATGAACGCCGACTTCTGGAGTCAGGTACTGCAGTCGCGGACGCTGGCTCCGATGGATTTCGCCCTCGGTGCCGCCATGCTCCTCCGTCGGTCCGCACTGGAAGGCATCGGCGGTTTCCGCGCTTTGGCCGATTACCTCGCCGATGATTTCCAACTGGGTCACCGGATTGTCGCGGCCGGGGGTCGCATTGAACTGACTCCGGTGGTCGTCGAGTGCCTCGATGCCCCCACTGGCTGGAAGACCATTTGGACCCATCAAGTGCGCTGGAACCGAACCATCCGCGTCTGCCGGCCTGCCCCCTACATAGCCAGCATCCTCGCCAATGGCACCCTGTGGAACGCATGGGCGGCAGCCGTGGTGTGGTGGCATCCAGCACTGTCCTCCCGGGAACGCGGACCCTGGCTGGGACTCTTCATGGGATTGATCATCGCCCGCTCGCTCATGGCGCAGCTCCTGGCCCAACAGCTCGCGGCCGTGCCGGGTCGACCCAGCCGTGGGGATTCCTTCGTGTTCGGCATGGCCGCCGCCAAAGACTTGCTGGGGGCCGCCGTCTGGGTGGCCGCCATCTTCGGCAACACCGTCCATTGGCGAGGCATCGACTACTCGGTGGACCGTGAAGGCCGATTGACCCCATTGGCCCCATCGAAGGGGTGAGCTGGAACGATTCCGTTGGACGAGCCCTTGGAACCTGAACGGTCATCCATGGCCATCAACGACCTCGAGCAGCCCAAGCACACAGCCACGGCCCCGCAGCCAACACCGCATAGGCCAGGGCCCAGAGCTTCTCAAAACGCCCCCAGCGAAACCAGGCGGCCAGAGCTCCGAGCAAGATGCCGCCGACAAAGCCCCCGGCATGGGCCAACACATCCGAGACCGGGTTCACCCCCAAGCTGAGGAAAAGGAACACTCCGGCTCCCAGGCTGATCCACACCGGCTTGGAGGCATGGCGACTGACACGCCACCAGACCACCGCATGCCCGACCAGAAGTCCGAGGGCTGCCATCAACACTCCCGAGGCTCCAAGGGCCCGTGCGCTGGGATCACGCAACAGTACTCCGGGTATATTGGCCGCGGCACCGGCCAACAAGCTCAGGCACAACGTGGTCCCGGGTCCATATCGGCCCATGGCAAATCCCATCGTGAAAAAGGCGGTGCCCACATTCGATGCCAGATGGGCCTCATCGGCATGCAGCCAAGTGGCCGTGAACAGTCGCCACCATTGTCCCTGCTGACGAATGGCCGCGACTTCAACCCAACCTGCGGAACGAAGCGCCAGTGGCAGCAAGCCATGGAGCGCGATCAATACCAAAATCCAGGACAGCACTGTCGGATTCCAAGACAAGGGACGAGCCGCGACGGCGGTGCGGTGCCAGGCAAAGCGGCGGTTCTCACGGCGATATTCCAGAACCACGGCCCGCGCCCGGTCCAGTGCATCGGGCTCGACCCGCAAACGCCATCGGTAGCGGCGACCACCCTGCGGTGATGGATCTGGATGAGGTGGATTTGACGGATAACCCACGTCGCCTTCGATTGAATGTTCTGAGGTTCTTTCAGAGGCTATTTCTGGAGCCCCATCGCATTGCCTAGCTGGAACCTCTTCACGGTCGATGACCGCAGGGATTCCTTGGCTGATCAGGGCCAAACCCCAGTCCATCGCCTGCCGTTCCGACCACGCGGTCAAAGCCGCCAAGAGCGGCGGGGCCGTATCGGAAGACAGGGGTGTCATGAGCGACCAATGTCGGGAAGCCCGGCGGGAAATCAACGGACCGACCGAAGATTTTCCGAGGGCTTGCGGTCACCGACTGCGGTCACCGACTGCAATCACAAGTGCTCGAACTTCGAACCTACGCCTTCACTCAACCCATGACCCTCGGAATGCACTCAGTCGAAGTGCTCGCTCACTTGCTCATCTGCCAGAATCGGATGCCCACGGGCTCGACACGGATCGGATCTTGCATGGATGTAGGCAAGGGGGCATCGCCGCGGATCCCGAAGATTCGGGCTGACCGCATCAAGTCGGTTTCGCTGTCGAGGGGAGCCTTAGGATTGAAGAAGGACCAGAGTTTCGAGGCCTTCGGTTCCTTGAAGAAACCGCGCACCCATCCGCCCTGCTCCGGCACGGAGAGCACCTTGGGCTCGACGAGGGACCGCCGGAAGAGACCGGATTCGATGGCCTTCAATTCCTGCTGGGCCTCTTGAGAACTGACAGAAGTCACCGAGTTATCGCCCAAGGGAACCGCCGAGGCCCGCACGAGCAGGACAGTTTGTCGGTCGGACCGCGCAGAACCCGCGGGCGCGGTGTCTGCGGCGGAACGCCCCGAGGGATTAGCGGGAACAGTCGGTTTGTCTTCGGCAGCCTGAGCGACGGTCACCATGAGGGACGCCGCCAGAGGCATCATCACCCGCAGACGCTTTGAAATCCGACCGTTGTAAGCATTCATGGGAACCAGGGGTTGTTGGCTTTCTCCTCTTCCACGGTCGTGAGCGGACCGTGACCCGGACACACTAGCGTGGCTGCGGGCAGTGAGAAAATTTGTTCGCGGACTTTCGAACGAGCCAACTCCAACTGATCCCGAGCCCCGCCCATGGATCCGGCGAAGAGGGCATCTCCCACGATGGCCACGTGCGGCGCGTCTTCGGGCCAATTGCCCACGATGTAGGTGACACCGTCTTCGGCATGACCGGGGGTGTCGCGATTGGTGACCCGCAGGCTGCCCAGCATGATGAAGTCGTTGGCACGGATGCGCTGCTCCACCGGGGCGTTCTTCGAATTGGTGTGGATCCGGGCCTTGGGGAAGCGTTCCCGAAGACCGGCCAGTCCGGCCACATGATCCCCGTGCGAATGGGTGATGAAGATGTGCTTGAGCTGGAGGCCGTGTTCGTCGACGAGCGACAGAATGGGGGCCGCATCGAATCCCGTGTCGAAAACAGCGGCCTCGCGGGTGACCTCGTCCCAAACCAGATAGGCATGAACGGCCATGCCCTCGCCCTGGGTGGTGATCACGCGCAATTCGCACCAACCGCTGGTGGCCACGGGCTTCGGTAGCCAACCCTCGGCGATCCGCTTGAGTTTGGCTCCATCGAGCGAGAGCTTCGCGCCGAGTTCGGCGAAACGGCAACCGACAGCCGGCTTCCCGGTATCTTCCATCCGCTCATAGTCCGACACGGACACACCAGCCGCCTGCGCTGCGGCCACTGGCTCGATCTGGGTGGATGTTCGAGCCTTGCGGAGGATGTCCCCCAGAGAATCTTCAAGAGTCACGCCCCCAACGGTGCTGAGCCCTCGCCCAATCGGCAAGCCTCACCCTCACCTCACCCTCGTGCTGGCCGGTGGAGGTTCTTCGGATGGTCAGAAGTATTTCTCGACGATCCAACGGGGTTGCCAGTCGTCGGGCTTTCGAGGGTGACCGGTGAGATCGCGGATGAGCGGTTTGGGATTCGGCACGGTGAGCGGCTGGGTGTCCCCCACCCGCGTTTGCCACTCAGCCATCTTGGCCAGGAGCCGGGCCACGACCGGAGCGTTGTCGGGATCGCCCGACACATCCACCCGCTCGTCGGGATCGTGGATCAGATCGAACAACTGGCGATGATTCACCGGCGGATAGCAAATGAGCTTCCACCGTTCATCGCGCACGGAACGCATGAGTCCCAAATAAGGCAAGAAGACTGAGTCGCGGATGCGCTTCGCCTCGCCGGTCCACAGCGGGCGGAGGTCCGATCCGGCCAACCCGGACGGCACCGGAGCCCCAGTGAGCCCGCAAAGCGTCGGGAATAGGTCGAAGAGGTAGGTGAAGGCCGCCGTGGTGCCGCCGGCCGGAATGCCGGGTCCGGCAATGATGAGCGGGCATCGCATGCTGTGCTCGTACACGCTTTGCTTGCCCAGCAACCCATGGCTGCCAATCGCGAGGCCGTGATCGGCCGCATAAACGATGACCGTGTTGGTCGCATGGGGGGATTTCGCGAGGGCATCCAAGACCCGGCCGATTTGAGAATCCAAGTGCTCGATGAGTCCGTAATATTCTCCCAATTGATCGCGCACCTGTTCCGGTGAGCGAGGCCACGGCAGCAAGTTCTCGTCGCGCAAAATCAACTCGCCGTTGTCGAAGGGGTGCTGCGGTAGGTAATTGCGCGGCAGCGGCGGGCGCTTGGCCGGATCGGTAACCCGCCACGCCTCCGGCGGATTGCGGGGATCATGCGGCGCTGTGAAGGCGGCATAGGCGAGGAAAGGTCGATCGCCCGAGGGGTGTCGGAGGAATTCGATCAACTCATCAGCAAACTGCTCACTGGAGAACTTGAGAGCCGGCTGACGGCGGGTGAACTTCCCGTCGGGCTGGAGGTCTTGGACGGCGGTCCGCGTGTGATCATCCATCCCTCCGAAATGAATGGATCGCCCTCGCTCGAAGCAGCGCAGGAACGACGCCTCGCCATTGTGCCACTTGCCGGTGGCGAAAGTCTCGTAACCCTGCCGACGCAGGTGTTCCGGAAACGTGAGGGCACCTTGCAGCGTGTGGGGCAGACCAAACCAAGTGCGCCCACTCATGAGCATCGCCCGACTCGGGATGCACACCGCTCCGCTGTTGCCTCCGAAGCAGTAGTTGCCCCGAAAACTGAAACCCCGCGCCACCAGACGGTCCAGATGCGGCGTACGGATGTGGGCATTGCCCCAGGCGCCGATCGTGTCCGCCCGTTGATCATCGGCAAAGAGGAACACGATGTTGGGTCGAACCGCCGTGGTCGTGGCACCCCGCACCCGTCCGGCGGGAACCAGAGCGAGCAACAGCGCCGCCACCACACACCACCGTCGAGAGAACATGCCGGCCATTGAAGCGAACCGTCGCAACCACCGCCAACGGAAACACCAACCGACTCCACCTTGTTCTGGCGGGCTACGGGGTCAGGCTACGGGGTCAGGCTACGGGGTCGGGCTACGGGCTACGGGGTCGGTCCCTCATATGACTCATATGAGGGACCGACCCCTTGGTTAGTATGGAGAGGTTTGGAGGACTCTCTCGGCGGCTTTTCGGCTCAAGGCAGCCCGCAAATTCTCCTCCCAGAATTCACCATGGCTCCCACTTGCC
>JARXAF010000071.1 GCA_029865985.1 Verrucomicrobiota bacterium | reverse complement strand
GCCGTTTCGCTGGCGCGCGTTGTGAAGCATTGCGTCATCCCGCTGAAAGGTCCGCGTCCGCTCGCTGAAGCCATTTCTTCGGCAGGTGGTGTGGTTTGGTCGGAAATCGACAGCCGATTGATGGTCCGACGGTTTCCCGGTCTATTCGTCGCTGGCGAGATGGTGGACTGGGAGGCCCCCACCGGTGGTTACCTCATGCAGGGCTGTTTCGCGATGGGAACCCATGCTGCTCGAGGAGTTGTGGAGTGGGTGGGTCAACGCGGTTGAATCGTGCACGTGGTTCGATGCACTAGGATTTCACAGACTAAGGACCGTTGGAGATGGGCGTTGGTGCTGCAGAGCGGTCTGGGCGATTTCCTATCCGTTGTCATTCGTCACGTTCTGCTCATGCTTCGCCCCGCTCCTCATGAGAATCCCTGAATTGCCCAGCGGTCTTCAGCTAAGTCAGGCCCTTTGTGGATTCCTGTTGTTGTTCACAGGGACTGGCATGGCGGAGTCTCGGGGTGGTCGAGATTTCGCCGCGCTTCAGGCCGACGCCCAGAAGTCCTTTCAAGAGGGCGTCACCCCCTTCGTCAAAACCTACTGCATTCGTTGCCACGGCCAGGATCAGCAGAAAGGGGGCATCAATTTTCAGCCGGCGCTCAGCCATCCCGGCGAGGCGACCATCGCAAAACGGTGGAAGCAGGCGGCCGCCAATGTGAAGGCCCACGACATGCCGCCGGCCAATACCAAGAAGCAGCCAACCGACACCGAGCGTCAGGCGTTTCTGGATGGGATCGACCGGATCAAGTTCCTCAGCCGGAAGGATCCCGGGCTGTTCGTGATTCGACGCCTCACCAAGGTCGAGTACGGCAATACCCTGCACGATCTCTTCGGTGTGGATGCGTCGATCGCGCGGGAGTTGCCGGACGAGGTGATCGGGGAAGGGTACTTGAACACGTTGTCGCCCCTTCAAACCGAGCAGTATCTGAGCATCGCCAATGAGGTGTTGGATCGAATCTTGCCCGTAGGTGGAAAGACTCCGAATTCTGCGCAACGGCGTTGGTTGGGGCAGGCACCTCGAAGCGAGGCCGATTCGAGCACGGCCGCGAAGACCGTGGCTGCCTCGCTGGCTCGGAAAGCCTTCCGACGCCCCCCTTCCGAGGCCGAGTTGGATGTACTCTTGGAAGTGTTCGACCTGGGGCGCACGAACGGTCTGCCTTACTACGATGCGCTGCGTCTGATGGCCAAGGCGGTTCTGGTGTCACCGCAGTTCCTCTTCATCACTCCGCATGGTGAGGGGCAGCCCGTCGGTGGGATTGTCCGCCTGGATGATCATCAACTGGCATCGCGATTGTCGTATTTGTTGTGGGCCACCATGCCCGACGCGGAATTGTCCGGATTGGCCGATCGCGGGAAACTTCACGAGCCAGCGGTCCTCAGATCTCAGGTGAAGCGCTTGCTCAAAGATCCGCGATCTCGGGCGTTGTTCGACGGTTTTGGTGCGCAGTGGTTGGGGCTGTCGAGCTTGGAAGGCAAGGCCTTCGACACCGCGAAGTTTCCGCAAATGAATGCCGAGATGCGGTTGGCCATGTACGAGGAGGCCCGCCTGTTCTTCGAAAGCCTCGTGCGTGAAAACCGGAGCGTCGTGCGGTTCGTGGATTCGGATTACACGTTCCTCAACAGAACCCTCGCTCCGATCTATGGGTTGGAAAACACCATCACCGGGTCGCGGATGCGCCGCGTGAAGCTGACGAATCCCAATCGAGGCGGAATCCTCGGAATGCCCGGTGTTCTGGCGACGACCTCGTTTCCCAACCGCACCAGTCCGGTCAAACGTGGCGTTTGGGTGTTGGAGCAGGTGCTGGGTGAGAAAGTGCCGCCGGCCCCACCGAATGTCCCAACCTTGGAAAAGCAGGATCAACAGACAGTCGCCCAGCTGACCTTGCGACAACGGACCGAGCTTCACCGAACCGAAGCTGTGTGTGCCAACTGCCACAAGATCCTTGATCCCATCGGCTTTGGACTGGAGAACTTCGATGCCATTGGCCGATGGCGCGATCGGGACGACACGGGCGGGGCCATTGAAACGGCGGGTCAACTCCCCGGAGGGAAACGCTTCAGCGCGCCCAAAGATCTCAAAGCCATTATCGCCGCTCGTCCGGAGGACTTGGCCCGGAATTTCACAGAGAAATTTCTGGCCTACGCCTTGTGCCGGCAGCTGGAAGGCTATGATGAAGTGGTGGTGGATCAACTGGTGGAAACCGCCGCCAAAGAGGACTACCGTCTGCAGACACTCATCACGGAAATCGCCACCAGTTATCCGTTCACGCACCGAAGGGTCCAAGAATCCACCGCTTCCGCCTCCCATGAAAAGTAACCACCTGATGGATCGCCGCACGTGCCTGAAAGGCATCGGAGCTTCGCTCGCTCTTCCGCTCTTGGATGTCATGGGCTGGGCTGAATCCGGCAATGGCAAGGCGGGCAAACCGCCGGTCCGACTCGGGTTCATGTACATGCCCCATGGAGTGATCATGGAGCAGTTCTGGCCGAAAGATCCGGAGAGTTTCCTCAGCTCGCCTCCGCCCGCGTTGGCATCGCTGCGGCCCGTGTTGAACCAGTGCCTGATGATGAAGGGCATCTCCGGGGTGCCGATCGCTCCGTTCAACGGGGCACCGCATGCGCTGGAGTTGTCCACTTGGCTCACCGCGGCTCTGCCCGACGCGAAACAGCGGGATGTCATCAACATTGCCATTTCTGCCGACCAGATCGCGGCGAATTTCGTGGGCGGATTTACGGCGTTGCCGTCACTGGAATTGGCCACGATGCCGCAGACGCACAAGGAGAACCAAGAGGGCCTGAACGAGGGGTACTATTCTCACTGCAGTTTTCGTTCGGCCACTCAGGCCGTGCCAGCCGAGATCAATCCGCGGAATGTTCTCAATCGGCTCTTCGGGAAGTCCAACAAAACGGGAAGCTCCGGCAAGGTGGATCCTCTGGATCGGCAAATGCTCGATCTCGTTCTCGGCGGAGCCAAGGACTTGCGGCGGAAGTTGCCTCGGGACGACCAGCACAAGCTCGACGAGTATTTGGACAGCGTCCGCAGCGTCGAGCGTCGCATCGCCGCCATCGAGTACCGGCAGAAGGAAGCCGCTTTGGAGGCGGCAGGTGTGAGTGTGAGCAAGCGGCTGGCATCGGATTCACCGCCCATCGCGATCAAAATTCCGGAGGGGGACAAGCGCAGCGAATACATGGAGGTGATGTGCGACTTGAACGTGCTGGCGTTCCAGACCGACACGACCCGCGTCAGCACGTACATCGGCTCCACGCCCAACGGAGTTTCGTACCCGGAACTGGGGTTCAACGACGAACACCACTCTCAAACGCACCACAACAATGAAGCCGACAAGCTCGGCAAGGTGGCTGCGATCACTGCCTTCAACATCGCCCAGTTCGCCCGGATGGTGCAAAAGATGCACCAACTGCGGGAAGGCGACGGCACGCTGCTCGACAACTGCATCATGATGTGGGGTTCCGGGCTGGAAGACGGCAATGTGCACGCTCGGGAAAACCTGCCGTTCATTCTCGCCGGAAAGGGCGGGGGATCGATCAACACCGGGCGCTTCCTGAGCGGCATCAAAGGCAATCAGGGAGATTTGCTGACCACGCTGCTGGCCTGTGCCGGCATCCCGCTGGACCGACCGGTGGGTATTGCCACGAAGCAAATCAAAGAAATCAGGAACTCCATTTGAATCGCAGGTCCCAGCTTTGGCCGATCGGCGAAAGGGTTCGATGGCCGATGGTGGATGGATTCAGATCGGCATACTTCGAGAGTATTTTCTGGGGCTTGGGGTAAGGCGCCGCTTTACCGGCTCCCAGATTATAAGAACTCTCGTTCAGGAGTTTCCCACAAGACCATGACTGCGATGAGACGTTTTCTGGACGGAGTTGCGCTGCCGGGTTGGATGATCGCGTTGACGGGCCTCTCGTTGATCCAAGCCCTGGCCTCTGCTCCGCCGCGGCATACCCTCTCGATGGAGACGCCGGAGTGGCCTCGTAGCTACCGGCTTCATATCGAGTTCACGGAAAAAACCGGGGGTGTGGTTCGATGGGGCAAGGATTGGAGTCTTCCTCTCCGCGGTGCTGCTGCTCAGGACATCGCGGTGGAGCATCCTGCAGAGGGGCCGCCGATTCTCCGTGTTTGGAGCGATGGCGTGCTGGTCCGAGGTCCGGAGGAGATTCCGGCACTAAGCACTGGCGGTGGTTTTGATTTCCCATCCGCGGGCATTGCTTTCGGGAAGGATGTGACGGCTCGGGTGCAGTTTCAGGCCCAGGGATCGGGCACACTCTTAGCCGTTTGTTCTCCCCATGGAAAATGGGAGCCCGGTTCCAAAGCGCTGTTCATACGGGACGGCCATTTGGTCTATGATATCGGTTGGTTGGGAGCCTTGAGCGGCGGCCCTCGGGTGGATGATGGCAAACCCCATGTGGCCATTCTCAGCGTGTTGTCCGGGAGAACACGAATTTGGCTCGATGGCCGCAAGATCGCGGACCGGGCGAATTTTTCGAAGCCGGATCCCACGGGTCAAATTCTCAAGGTGGGCCGAGCCACTCCCGACTTCGCTGGCAACTTGAGCCGCGGTCGCGTGGACAGCTTGAGACTGTGGCGGCGGGGATTTTCGGAATCCGAAGTGGGAGCATTGCAGGATCCATCGGGACCGACCGCGGGCACTGCTGATTTCGTCCACCAACCGGGCGATGCGGCTGATCGTCCTGTCATCGAACCCGCCAATGGAGTGGCCGTGCGTCATGCTTGGGTGCAGCCATTGGAAACGACCGACCATGCGGCGGTGGTGGCCGGTTGGAATGATCGCACCCTGGCCGAGGGCAAGGCCCTCTACGACTCGCTGTGCGTCGCCTGCCACGGGACCCGGGAAACACCGGGATCGCTTCCGACCGCGCTGCGCTTCGCCGAAGGTGTGTTCAAGAATGGTTCCGATCCGGAGTCCATGTTCCACACCTTGACTTACGGCTATGGGCAGATGGTGCCGCAGAACCAATACACGACGGCCCAGAAGTACAGCGTGATCCAGTACATCCGGGAAACCTTCCTGCGGCCGCATAATCCCAGTCAGTTCGTCGCCGTGACTCCGGCCGTGCTCGCGACGTTGCCCAAGGGGCTCACACGGGCTCCGGTCGAGCAGGAAGATCGAACGCCCGCGCCGTATCTTCGGATGGATTTCGGCCCGGCGCTCTTTTGGACCTTCCAGGTCGAACCGGGAAACATCGCCCAGAAAGGCATCGCCATCCGTCTCGACGAGGGGCCTGGTGGCGTCAGCAAGGGACGGGCTTGGATGGTCTACGATGAGGACACGCTACGGGTGGCCGCGGCGACGACCGGTGAATTCGTGGATTGGAAGGGCATCGGCTTCGATGGCAGCCACGGCACCCACACTGGCTTGATCGGCCAACGGCATTTCGTCAATCCAGTCGCTCCGGGAGTCGCATCCCCCGAAGGTGACTGGACCGACCGCCGACTGCTCGGAAAGGACGGCCGTCGCTACGGCCCCTTGCCTCGGGAATGGGCTCGGTACGACGGGCTCTACTTGCATGGTAAAACGGTGATCATTGCTGCCACCGTGAGCGGCACGCGGGTGCTCGAGTCGCCAGGCTGGCTCGATTACGGCACCACGCCGGTTTTCACCCGCACCCTGAATCTGGGGAAGTCGGGCCCGCCGATCCGACTGAGGGTCGCCCCGGAGACGGTCTCGGTCGCGCTGTCCGGTGATGGGGCCCTCACAAAACAATCCGGCTTCTGGGTCGCCGAATTGCCACCTGCAGCCAAGACCCGGATTTGCATTTCGAAGGCCGACCCAGCGTCCCTGGCCGCGCTGATGCCGACCCTGCGCGGACCGATGGATTTGGAGCCCTTCACCCTCGGTGGTCCAAAGCGGTGGGACGAAGAAATCGAGACCCGGTCGCAGCCCGGGAAAACCGAGGGCCCATTCATTGCCGACGACTTTCCGCTGCCGGTGGAGAACCCGTGGCACAGTTGGATGCGCCCGGGTGGCTTCGATTTCACTCCCGATGGCCGCGCCGCCATGGTGGGCACTTGGAACGGGGATGTCTGGCGCGTGGAAGGTCTGACCGATCCCGCACCGGCGACCTTGCGGTGGCAACGAATTGTGAGTGGTCTGTTCCAACCACTGGGAGTCAAATATCGAGGCCAAGATCTCTTCATCACCTGCCGTGATCAAATCGCGCGACTTCAGGATCTCAACGGTGACGGGGAGATCGATTTCATCGGCAATTTCAACAACGACCACCAAGTCACCGAGCACTTCCATGAATTCGCCATGGGTTTGCAAACCGATGAGGCGGGCCATTTGTACTATGCGAAGTCCGGCCGTCATGCCTTGGACTCAGTGGTGCCTCACCATGGTACCTTGTTGCGGGTTCGGGCCGATGGTCTCCAGACGGATATCTTGGCCACCGGTTTCCGGGCAGCCAACGGAGTGTGTCTCAATCCGGACGGCAGTTTCTTCGTGACCGATCAGGAAGGTTTTTGGACTCCGAAAAACCGGATCAATCGGGTTAAGGTGGGTGGCTTTTACGGCAACATGTTTGGCTACACGAGTGTGACCAACACCGCTGACTCGGCCATGGAACCGCCCATGGTTTGGATCACCAATCAGAAGGATCGCAGTCCGGCGGAACTGGTGTGGGTGCCAAAGGGAGCCTGGGGTTCGTTGGGCGGATCGCTCTTGAATCTCAGCTACGGCACAGGCCGCGTGTTCATCGTTCCGCATTCCCAGCGCGATGCGCCGTCACAGGGGGCGGTTTGCGAATTGCCCATGCCGGCCTTTGCCACGGGGATCATGCGCGGCCGTTTTGGATCCGACGGGGCTTTGTACACGTGCGGAATGTTCGCCTGGGCGGGCAATGCAACAGGTCCGGGAGGGTTCCACCGCATTCGTCGAACCAACACGCCAGCTTATCTGCCGGTGGCCATCGAGCCGGGAAAAGGGATGCTGTCGGTGCGCCTGAGTGATCCGGTGTATCCCGAGGCCATCCGAACCGAAGCCTTCGCTTTCAAGGTTTGGTCGCTCAAGAGATCGGCCGGTTATGGTTCGGATCATCACGGAGAACACGCGTTGAATATCCGGGGAGTTCGTCTCGAGGCCGATCGCCGCACGGTGATCTTGGACATTCCAGACTTGGCTCCGACCCATTGCTACGAATTGAAAATGCGACTGGCCGCGCCGGGTGGGACTACGGTGGAGCGAGTGCTGCATGGCACCCTGAACGATTTGGGGGGCTCCTGATGCGATTGATAGATCCCCAGAACCAATTTGAAAAACCGGTGATCCACAGTGGACCGCCGAGCGATCGCCCGTTTTCAATACGTCCATCCCTCCTATGAAAACGCAGTTGAGCCAATCCCGACGTCATTTCCTCCGAGGTGCAGCAGCGGCCGGAGCGGGAATGCTCCTGACGCCATTGGCGATGCACGCAGCCCGTTCGAGACCGGCCTCCGAGCGGATCACCATCGGAATGATTGGTATTGGCGCCATGGGGCGTCCGCATCTCGATCGGTTGCTGGGATTCGAGGATGTTCAGGTGGTGGCGGTGTGCGATGTGGAGAAGACCCGACGGGAAACGGCGCGGGCCCAGGTGGAAAAGCGCTACGCGGCGCGGCAAAAAGACGGTGTGTTCAAAGGTTGCGATGCCTACACCGATTTTCGGGAACTGATCGCCCGCAAGGACATCGATGCCGTGGTCGTGGCCACACCGGATCACATGCACGTGATCATCGCCTTGGCGGCGGCCCGAGCGGGCAAAGACATTTATTGCGAGAAGCCCCTGACTCAAAACATCCACGAGGGACGGCTGTTGGTGGATGCCGTGAAAAAGCACCGCATCATCTTCCAGACTGGAAGCCAGCAGCGCAGCGAGTTCAATGACCGGTTTCGCAAGGCCGTGGAGTTCATTTGGAATGGCCGGATTGGCCGCCTCAAGACGATCCACGTGGGCGTGGGCGCTCCGCCGGTGGCTTGCGATCTACCCGATCAACCCACACCCACCGATGTGGATTGGGAGCTGTGGTTGGGCCCAGCCCCGTTGCGCGGCTACAACGAGATTTTGTGCCCCAAGGGAATGCACCGACACTACCCGCTCTTCCGCAGTTACCGGGAGTTTGCCGGTGGTGCCTTGGCCGACATGGGTGCGCACCATTTTGACATCGCCCAGTGGGCCATGGGTATGGACGCCAGCGGCCCCACGTTGATCACGCCGCCGGCGGGAGAGGCCGTGACTGGACTCAAGTTCACCTATGCCAATGGCGTGGAACTCTTCCATGGTGGAAAGAGCGGCTGCACCTTTGAGGGAACTGGTGGAACCCTTTATGTGGACCGCGGAATTCTGGAAAGCAGTCGGCCGGAGGTTTTGACCGAACCCTTGTCAGCCACGGACAAACGCGTCTACCCCTCGAGCCAACACATGCGGAACTGGTTGGATTGCGTGCGAGAACGGCGTCAGGCTATTTGCCCGGCCGAAGTGGGCCATCGAACGGCCTCGGTCTGCCACTTGGCGAACATCGGCTACCAATTGCGCCGCCCCCTGCATTGGGATCCGGTGAAGGAGCAGTTCCGCAAAGATCCCGAAGCCAATCAACTGGTGTCCCGCAAGCCGCGAGCCCCGTGGTCTTACTCGATGTCCTGAACGCTCTGTTGCTATCCAGAGCCCCCAGACTGTGGCGTTGCGTATCCGGGCTGCTATCGGTTGGGGCTCATGATCCCCATGATTTATGAGGAGTTTGGGCTTCCAGTGTGGCTGAGGATGAATCTGACGGGTGCGTTAGGATAAACGATGAGGTGTGGTGACGCAGGTGGGTCTTAGGTTGAGCGAACCGGAACGGCTTGATGCTGATTTCGGGAAGAAATCGACCGGTCAACACAACGACACCATGAAAACACGATCCCAATCTCCGCGCACAAGGATACACCAGCTGATCCCGCTGATCGCCATTCTGGCTGTGAGCGGACCGGCTTGGGCCGAGCACGATGGCAAGCCGGCTAAAGCAATGAAGGGCGCGGAACAGCTCCAGCACTTGAATCGTCCGGAGAGTGCTCAGGATTTGAAGACGGGTGATACCGTGGCGATGGCGTGTTCCATGTGCAAAAACATCGCGGTGGTTCGCGTGGAGAAGGTTCGGGGACGAGAATTCCTCACGCCGGGCACCAAACATGGTTGCGCCATGTGCGGAGGAACCGTGGAAATCACGGGGCAACGTGTGGACAAAAAGGAGGTGGTCAAACACACCTGTTCCAAGTGCGGAGAAGGTTCCGCCTATTGCTGCGCTACGCGTCGGAAATCCAAGAATTCAGCCGAGGTGGAAGAGAACCACAAAGAGCACCATCAAAAGATCGCCGACGAGCAGGCTGAAAAGGAAGACAACGACAAGAAGTAGCAAAAGAATCCCTAGCCGACACGAATGCGCTGAATGGTTCCGCGCTGATGGACCGGGGAGATGGATGTCGGCCTGCGCCCTTGGTTTACCCCATTTGCGCCGGGTCACTCGGCGCTGATAGACAGTCCTGTGGGACGTGAGCTGCCAAAGCACAAGGAACGCAAGGCGGCCTGATGGGGTGCTGGGTCCAGATTGGGTCCAATCAAGACGGCCATGGCGGCCGGGTGTGGGAGTGCCGGAAATTCTTCGATGAAGTGATGGCCCCAAACTTGTTGGAACAGGAAGAGTTTTTCCGGAGCATGGGTGAACCGCACGAAGCCCTTGGCTCGCACGACTTCGCGTGGATTGAGTCGGCTGAGAAAGGTCTCAAACGCCTTCCGTTCCACGGGCACCGGAAATCGCCAGGTCACGCTGCGGTAGCCAGTGTGCAAATGAGGGGCGGCCGGAGACTCCGGGTCATGGGCTGCGCCATTCGCCACATCAATGCGCGCCTCGGCAGGCGGCAGGCGGAGAAGATCGCCGATGTCTGGTAAACCGAAGGGGAGCCGGATGCGTTGGGCGCGGGGATTTTGTTCGGCGATGATCGTGTCCAGCGCATCCAATTGGCTGGCTTCGAGGCGATCGCACTTGGAGAGACAGAGAACGTTGGCAAACTCGATTTGTTTGCGGGCCAACACCCGCTCTCCGATGTCACCGTCGGGTTGGGAGTACCACGGCGCATCGACCACGCTAACCACGGCGTGCAGTCGCGCGTGTTCCAATAAATCCGGATCCGTCAGGACATCGATGACGTTGTCCGGATCCGCCAGGCCACTGGTTTCCACCACGAGATAATCGCAATCGCCCGACTTCGCCAACTGGGTCACCGCCCGGTCGAGTTCGTTGTCGGTCGCGCAACACACACACCCGCCACTGACCTGGGCCACCGGCAAGCCCGGACGATCGAGAATTTGGCTGTCGACGCTGTCGGCACCGAACTCGTTCATCACCACGCCCATGCGGAGGCCCGTCGCTGGGGATTCCTTCAGCCACCGGAGCAGCAACGTGGTCTTGCCGGCTCCGAGAAAACCGGTGACCAAAATCACCGGGAGACGCGTCTTGGCCGCCGATGACGGCTGGGGTGAGGGGGCGTCGCTCATGCGCAGGCAGCGGCCAATTCCGGCCACAACTGCGCGGCCATGCGCATGCCAGAAGCATAGGCTTCGAGGCTGAACTTCTCGTTCGGGGAATGCGGATTGTCATCGGGCAGGGACATTCCCAGCAGGAGGGTGTCGGCGCGCAGGTGCTTCTTGAAGGCGGCGACGATGGGAATGCTGCCGCCTTCGCGCATGAGCAAGGCCTCACGCCCGAAACCGGTGGACATGGCCCGGAGGGCTGCTTGAGCCAACGGGCCGGAAGGCGAGACGAGGTACGGTTCGCCGCCGTGACCGTGCTTCACGGTGAGGCGCACGGTGGGTGGGCACAGCGACTGGAGGTGCTTTTTGACGGCAGCCAAGATCTTGGCGGGCGTCTGGTCGGGGACCAGTCGGAGGGTGATTTTGGCGCTGGCCCAAGCCGGCACGATGGTCTTGCTGCCTTCGCCTTGGTAGCCGCTGGTGAG
Source organism: Verrucomicrobiota bacterium (assembly GCA_029865985.1). Lineage (GTDB taxonomy): Bacteria > Verrucomicrobiota > Verrucomicrobiia > Limisphaerales > UBA9464 > SXXZ01. The sequence goes on along the minus strand of JARXAF010000071.1, from coordinate 19,814 downwards.
ACCATTGACCTCGAAGGTCGGGCGGCAGGTGCGGCGCTCATTGGCCGTGAATCCTTTCTCGCCGGTCAGCTCAGGCACTCCGAGGAACTTGGCGTACCGCTTGTCATCGTGGGGAATCCGGGCCATTTGCTTGCGCTCGTAGGCGGTGAGCGGAGCGACCTCGTCGTAGAATCCCGGCACGGTGATCCGGCCGCGCTTGTCCCGCATTTGGGCAAGCAACTGGCACAAGGCGAAGGCCGGGTTCTCCAGGCTCCCTCCGAAGAGACCGGAATGAAGGTCCCGCGAAGGGCCGTCGATCCGGACCTCCAGGGCGGCGATACCGCGCAACCCATAGGTCAATGCGGGGTATTCCAACGATGGGATGCCATTGTCCGAAATCACGACCGCATCGCAGGCCAGTTCCTTTCGGTGCTTGGGCAAGAAGCTGTAAAGTTGGGTGGAGCCCACTTCCTCTTCGCCCTCGATGAGGAAGACCAGATTGCACGGCAACGGGGTTCCGCTGCGGATGTAGGCCTCGACCGCATTCAGGTGGGCCAGATGCTGCCCCTTGTTGTCGGCCGAGCCGCGGGCATAGAGGTTGCGGTTTTCAATGCGGGGTTCGAACGGCGGGGTCTTCCAGAGATCGAACGGCTCGGGCGGTTGCACATCGTAGTGCCCGTAGACGAGGAAGGTCGGCTTCTTCGGATCCGCCTTGGGAGTGCGGGCCACCACGATGGGGTTGCCGTCTGTTTCATGGACCGTGGTGTCCAGCGTGAGGCTTCGGGCTCGGTCGGCAATCCATTGGGCTGCGGCACGGAGATCCGGCGCGTGCTTGGGTTGGGCGCTGACACTCGGAAAGCGCACGTAGTCGCAGAGGGAATCGATGAACTGGGTCTGGTGTTCCTCGAGGTACTGGAAAACAGGGTTCATGGGAGGTCCGGAAATCGTGGGTGCTTCTGGGTTCCGATCGGGGAGGTTGCCGTTGGATGGTTCAATTCTTCGGTTTTCCGAAGCCCCGGAGCAGACCCTCGATGGCCTTGGCCGGAGAATTGGTCGGGATCAACGCGTTGACCGTATTGGTGTTGAGGAGAGGGTTGCCCTTCGTTGCGGGCGCATTGGTCGCAGCCGTTGGTGGGGTGCCGAGAAAGTTGCCCAGTATTCCGGCCGCTCCGGCGACTTTCCCACCGAGGTTGCCGCCCAAGCCGGCCGCGGCACGTCCCAGGGTCTTGGCACCCATGGCGGCCAGAGCTAGCTTGTCCACAGAGGGCGACGGATTGCCCAAAGTGCCCTTCACAGTGAGGAATTCGGGCAACGGAGCATAGGCAGCATCGGCCGGTGTGGAGGCATCGAGGAGCACAGCCTTTTCGGCAATTTTCCGGGACAAGGCGATGGTGACTGGGATGTTGATCGGGGAATTGGTGAGAACGGGCGCGAAGCGCAGGCCGCCCCGGGCGTCGATGCGCAGGGCAGCGCTTTGAACACGGGCCGTTTTGAGGGAGACGGCGCCATTGCCAATGTCTGCCGAGAGATCAATGACATCGAGGGGTTCAGTCTCCAAATCATCCACCCACGAACCGGTCTTCGCTTGCGCGCCTCCGGTCAACTGTCCGAGCCAGCTGCCGACTTGAGCGCCCGGGTTTTGAATGAGTTTTGGCAGTGCCGTCACGACATTGATAATGGTCCGGATGAGCGGTGTCTTGGTGTCGGCCAACTTGAGATTGAGATTGGTGGCAGTGAAGGCAAAGCCGCCATTGAGGTTCGAGGACAAGGAAGCCCCAGTCACACCCGCACCCCGAATGTTGGCGTTGGCCAAGAGGGTGCCGTGGATTTGCCCCTTCCGTTCTGGAGCGAAGCTGTTGATGAACGGCTCCAGCGAAAGCCGTTCGATGCGCAGTTGGGTGTCGTAGCGATAGCCCGGCACGCCAACATTGGCCGTGACTTTGGCGGTGATCGGAGCGCCGTTGATCTTGAGGGAGAGCGGGTCGATGGCGATGACCGAGTCCTTGAGGCTGAGGCGGGTTTTCCAATCGGCGATCTCGATTTCCCGGAGGAGGATTTTCGCGATGTTCACATCCACCGCCAGTTGACGCAGCGGCAGCGTGATCGGGGCCGGTTCACCGGGTTCGGTCGTGGCTACCGGTTTCGAAGCCGCGGTGGCCGGTGCCGTGGTCGCATTGGTTTTGGCAGGACCGGCCAGCAAGTTGTAAAGCGGCGTCAGGTCCAGGCCGTCGCTCTGAATGGACAACGAACTGGGCGCAGCATTGGTGGCCAAGTCCACCAAGCCCTTGAGCACCAGTTGGTTGGCTGCCAGGGCTGTTTTGCCGAGATCGACGCGGAGGTTCTTGAGGTCGATCGCCGAGCCTCGTTGAGCCACATCGACAGTGACCCCAACGGCAAAGGGCGTGTTGGGAACCGATCCGGTCGGGTCGTTGACCACGAGCTTGCTGACTCCCAGGTCGGTTTGAAGGGCGATGTCTCCGCCCTTGAGCAGGCTGACCTTGCCGTTCACATCGAGCGAGACCGAGACCAGGTTCTTCGGCGCCAGTGCGGCCGCGACAAAGGGGCCGATGGCGCGTTCATTGAAGTCGATGGTCTTGAAGGCGAAATCCCCGGTCTTTTGCGCGAGGTCGTATCGGCCGCTGGCTTCAAGCTTGCCTCCCAACCCCGGACCGCTTTGTGCGGTGAGTTGGAGTTTCTGAAGGTCGAGGGTGTTGCCCGAGATGCCGGCCACCAGGCTAACCGTCGATTGGTAGCCCTGGAGCCGCACGTCGCCGAATTGCCCCGACAATCCCGCCAGAACGACATCGGTGGCCAGGTTGGTGACGCCGGGCTTCGCATCGAGCTTACCGCTGATACGCAGGGTGCCGGAAGAGAACGAAGCGGTATCGACGGGGAAGGTTTCCAGCAGTGCCGGAATCTGGAACTCCCCGTTGAACTCGGCGCGGGAGTCCTTGCGATCCGTATTGTGTCCGGCCGATGCCTTGAGGTTCACAAGATCGCGGCCCGAGCGCTGGAGATTCAAATCCAGCGACTTGACGTTGAGGTCCTTGAATTCAGCCAGCGTGGCATCCGTGGCCAGCTTGAGTTGCAACCCACGGATGGTTTTACCGCTGACGGCCAGGCTGATGTCGTCGAGAGCGGTTTGCAGGGTTGCTTGAAGATCCTTGCCGTCACGAGTGGCCCGAACCGTGAGTTGTGCGGAAACAGTGGCCGAAGGGATGTTCGTGCCGGCCAACGCCTTCCAGTCGGTGGTCTCCAAGCGGTTGATGGACAGCTTGAAGGTGGAGTCCGGGACTCCTTGACCCGCCTTGGCCCAGGACAGGGACATCGGTTGATCGAGACCGCCGTTGATGAGGGCGCGCCCGGCTTGGGTGACCGTCAACCCGAGCGTTTCCAGTTTGGCCGACTGTTCGGCCTGATTCACGGTGGCGCGGTACTCGGTGAGAATTTGGAGCTCCGGCGTCTTGTCGCCAGTCGTAGTCATGAGGCTCAGGTCGCCGATCGTGACGCGGCCTTGAGAGGCCACCACCTTGCCTTGCTGGAGCAGGTCGACGCGGCCGTCGGCGCTAATGGCCGTGCGTCCGAGATCGTAGGGCAGCATCGGCGCGGCCACCTTGAGAACGCGGCGATCGATGCCGGCGATTTGGTAGCGGATCTGAGCTTCCTTCTTGGCCGGATCAAAGGGCCCACTCAGCACCACCGATCCAAAGGATTGCCCGCCTTGCTCGAACGCCAATTTGAGTTGGCGCAGTTCGCTCGCAGAGCTGTCCACGGTGAGGGCGGCGGAAAATCCGCTGGCATCCTTGAGTGCGCCTGAAGCGGAAAGGATGTCGGCGCGAAGGGAACCCGCCACCGTTTTGGGCAGCAAATCGGGGTTGAGGGCGATGTCGTACTTTCCGCCGATTTTACCTTTCAGCGAGGCCCCGTCCGGCAATGAGACAGCCAGCAATGCGCCCAAGCCGAGTTGGGTGGTGGCACCATTGGCCAACTGATCCAAGGAGACGTTGAGGCCCGAGACTTCAATCTTCTGTTGTCCGCCTTGAGGTGTGGTCGTGTTCATCCGAAACGACCCGTCCTTGATGGCCACATTGCGCACCTTCAAGACGATGGGTTTGGAGGGAGCTGTGGCCGGGGCCGCGGTAGCCGTGGGCTGGCCCGACGGCTTCGGGAGATTCATGGAACCATCGGCTTTTTGTTCCAGGGTGATGACGGGGTTTTCGAGAAGCACCTCGGACACATCGATGGTGCCGCCTAGAATGGCCGTCAGGCTGTATTGCACGCGAACGCGATCAATCGTGGCGAGCGAAGCCGCTCCGGTGGGGATGACTCGGAGTTTTGTCAGTTCCAATCCCGAGAAGGGATGGAGGGACAAGTCATCGACAGCAACGGTGGCACCGATCGCATCGGAGACCTTGGGCAGCACGAAGCTCTTCAAGAACATCGAACTGGTGAGGAAAAAATAAAGGACCACCAATGAGGCAGCGGCACCGCCGGCAATGAGTGGCCAGCGACGAGCGGGACGGACGGTTTCAGAGGACATGTTCAAATTCGTTGGGGATCTTGTCTGCGGTTCCGTCTCGGGTGGAGACAAAATGCTGCCGGCTATTCCGATTCGTTCGGCGACAAAAGGTACGAGGCGAACCTCCCTCCGCAAGATTTGCCTCAACCACTCCTGAGGGTAGCGTGGTGTCGGCACAAAGAAGGCAGGACAGACGAACGTAACACGGTCGACGATTGCCTCGAAGCAGGTGGCTCAGGTAATGGACCCGACCGATGCGAGACAAAGGATTCACGCTCATTGAACTGCTGGTGGTGATCGCCATCATCGCCGTGTTGGCAGGCATGCTTCTGCCGGCGTTGTCCAAAGCCAAGGCGCGGGCGGCCCAAACCGCCTGCTTGTCCAATCTCCACCAGGTGGGCTTGGCCACTGCACTGTATGGGGGCGATCATCAGGACCGCTTGCCCTTTGTTCCGGACGAGGAGTTGCAATTGACCCCCCCGGTTGATTCCAAGGGCAAACGCTACGCATCCATGGGCTCGTTCATGCCGGTCTTGGAGCCGTATCAGCCCAATGCGGCCCTCTGGTGGAGTCCGCCGGTCCCGCGGGCGGCATCGAATGATTGGCGGCGGCATTTCGTGAGTCCGTGGCGGCGCTCCGGCACCAATGATCCCTCCCGAGGGAGTGCCAATTACATTTCAGACAAACTGGCCGAGTTGGACGTCAATGCGGCTCGGTACGCACGAGGCCGCACTCCGGAAAGCATCGCGCAGTTGCGGGGCTCCAGTGTTTCTGACGAGGAATGGTTGATGAGCCCGTTCTTCGAACGGTCCTGGTTGCCCAATTTCAAGGAGGCTTGGAGTGTTCCTGGGAGTGAGCCTCCGGCCACGGGATGGTCAGCCCATCGGGGCGGACGCAATCAACTGTATCTCGATTCCCATGCAGGCTGGATGAAGCGGGACATTGCCCGTTGAAGACCCCGTGTCTTGCGAGGTCAGCCAGATGGTTCTGCGGGTGGACTATTTCTTGTCGGAGGTGCTTTCAAAAAGTACCCGGGCAAAGCACTCGGGCACGTGTGAATCCCAAATCCCGTGATGGTTCAGGGCCCAACCGCCAGAATCCTTGGCAGGGGCAGGGGCCTTGGCCGTGTTGAAACGGGAGAAATCCATGGCCCAGAGGTCCCCGTTCTTCGGGGGGATGGTGCGCTTGCCTTCCGGGAAGAGGGCTCGGATGCCGGACCAGGGCAGGGCGATTTCGACCGTCCATCCGCGATCCGTATCGGTGTCGTCGTTCAATGTGCCGTTCACATGGACAGCGGTGCGGATTCCAGGGAACCGCCAGTTGAAGTGGCCGAGGCGCATGCCCCTCGGATGCGTTGTGTAGCCGACTCCGTTGAAGGGTTGGAGATTCTTTCGGGCGAACTCGGGTTGGGCTGCGAACCCGGAAGTCTGGTAGGCCGATTCCCAGATGAAGAACACTTCGTAAATCGTGTTGCGGGCGTTGATCTCAAACTCGTAGTAGGCGTTGTCACCGGCGATGAAGAGTTCCACATCGTTTTCGGTGTAAATCGCATCATTGTGTTGCGTGAGTTGGGCACGCACTTTGGGCTCCTCGATGGTGTAGGCCGCATACAAATGGGTTTCGTCCCAGAGCAGTTGAACCCGCGTGTCGAGGTAGGATCGATCACCCGAGATCAAGTCCACAAACCGCTGGGAAACCGGTGCTTGAGACCAAACTGCTTTTTCCAACTGACCGTCGATCTTCGGAGCCACTGAGGTCTTGCGAGCAACGAGGGTTTTGGCGATTTGAGGATCGCAGGGTAAACGGCTCTTCTGGGTGGCTTCCGTCACGGCGTTCGTGGCGGCCGAGACCAGAAGACTGGAACCCAGGAGAAGGAACGCCCCAAGACGAGAGAGATTTGGATGGACCAAGGACATCATGGACTGAGGTTCCAGCGGGTGTGCGTTCGCCGCAAGAGTCGGTTCTGGTTCAGGCGATGGATTGCCAGGGAGGCTTGAGGCTCCAAGGACTCCGTTCGGTGAGGTTTCCAGGTTTGTTTCGGTTGCCCGGTTGACGGAAAACGTTCCTGGAAGTAGTACGTACGCGTACAATATGCCCCTCGAGAAACTTGCCGCCGCGTTCTTCCTCCAGATGGCGATCATCTTGTTTCTATGCCGCGTCGCCGGCTGGATCGGGCGGCGGTTTGGACAGCCACAGGTGGTTTGCGAGATGGTGGCCGGCGTTTTGTTGGGGCCGTCGCTCCTGGGATGGTTGGCTCCGGGCCTTCAAGCCCAACTGTTTCCGCCGGAGTCGCTTCGAGTGCTGTACGTCGGTGCCCAGTTGGGGGTGGGCATTTACATGTTCCTCGTAGGAGCCGAATTCCGAGTGGATCTCTTCCAGGGACGTCTTCGCAGTGCGGCCTCGGTCTCCATCGCTGGCATGGTGGTTCCGTTCATTCTCGGTGCGGTGCTCACACCGTGGCTGATGAAAATGCCCGGACTTTTCTCCCCGAAAGCAACCCAGTGGGAGGCCACGATGTTCCTGGGAGCCGCCATCGCAATCACCGCCTTTCCGATGCTCGCCCGGATCATTTACGAGCGAGGACTGAGCGGCACCCCTTTGGGAACGCTCGCACTGGCTGCTGGAGCCATCGACGATGCGGCCGCTTGGTGCGTTCTCGCGGTGGTGTTGGCCAGTTTCGGAAAGGGGGCCCACTTGGCCTATTGGGCCATCGGTGGCGGGATTACGTACGCCCTGTTCATGCTATTCATCGGTCGACGGTTGTTGGCCCCGTTGGGGCGTTCGGTGGAAAAAGCCGGGACGCTGACCCCAACCCATTTGGCCATCTTGCTGACATTGTTTGCCTTGGCGGCTTGGGCCATGGACGCCATTGGAATCCACGCGGTCTTCGGCGGATTCCTGCTCGGAGCCGCGTTGCCGCGAGGCACCCTGACTCGGGAGTTGCAGCGGCAGGTGGAGCCGTTCGCCGTCGTCTTTCTATTGCCGATGTTCTTCACCTTCTCGGGCCTGCGCACGCGACTCGATACGGTGAACTCATGGGAAATGCTAGGGGTGGCCCTGGTGGTCTTGGCCGCCTCGATCTTGGGTAAGGGGGTCGCCTGTTGGGCCGCAGCCCGACTCAACGGCGAAGATCAACCCACGGCGTTGGCGGTGGGAACCCTGATGAACGCACGCGGGCTCATGGAATTGATCATCCTCAACATCGGCTTGCAGAATGGATTCATCGAATCCGGACTGTTTTCCATCATGGTGCTCATGGCCATCGTCACGACTTTGATGACCTCGCCTCTTTTTGAATGGGTCTATGGTCGCAAGGCTCGACTGGAAGGCCGCCTGGGAACGACCCGGTGAGGGTTGAGCCGCCCGGATGTGACGAATCGCTGACACCATGAAATCCCCTCGCAGCCCGGCGGGGACTTTGTTCAGTGTTTCTCGCGTCGCATGCCCGCTACCGCCTCTCGCCTTCAGGTGTTCACCGAATCTGTGATCCGGGGAATGAGCCGCTTGGCCACCCGCCACGGAGCTATCAACCTAGCTCAGGGTTTCCCTGACTTCGATCCGCCCGAACCCGTATTGGCAGCCTTGGAACGGGCCACTCGAGGTCCCTTCCATCAGTACGCCGTCACGTGGGGAGCCCCGCGTTTCCGGGAGGCCTTGGCCCGGAAGATTTCTCTCCGAACCGGTTTGGAGGTGGATCCCGAACGCCATCTCGTCGTCACCTGCGGCAGCACCGAAGCCATGATGGTGGCCATGATGACGGCCTGTAATCCGGGCGATCGGGTCATCGTGTTCTCGCCCTTCTACGAGAACTACGCGGCCGACGCGATTCTCTCTGGGGCCGAGCCGATTTATGTGCCGCTGCGGGCACCCGACTTTCGGTACGATCCAGCGGAACTGGCCCGGGCCTTTGCCCAGAAACCCAAGGCCATTATCGTCTGCAATCCGTCCAACCCCACAGGCAAGGTGTTTACGCGGGCTGAATTGACGGAAATCCTGGCGCTGGCGGAACAGCACGATGCCTTCGTCATCACGGACGAGCCCTACGAGCACATCGTTTATCCGCCCCATGAACATGTCTACGCGGCGGCGTTGCCGGGAGCGATGGCCCGTACCATCACGTGCAACTCACTCTCGAAGACGTACTCCATCACGGGCTGGCGGTTGGGCTATGTGCATGCGGCGCCCGAGGTGATCGCACAAGCCCGCAAGGTGCATGACTTTTTGACGGTGGGTGCGGCGGCTCCGCTGCAAGAGGCCGCGGTGGCCGGATTGGAATTGCCGGAGAGCTACTACGAGGAACTCTTGGCGTCATACACGGCCAAACGGGATGTGTTTTTAGGTTTTCTGCGGCAGACCGGCCTCGAATTCACCGAACCTCAGGGGGCGTACTATGTCCTCGTGAACATCGAAGGCCTGGGCTTCGACACCGACTCCGTCGCGGCTGAGTGGATGATCCGCGAAATCGGCGTGGCTGGAGTTCCTGGGTCGAGTTTCTTCCGCGATCCGGAGCATCGATTCATCCGATTCCACTTCGCCAAGAAGGAGGAGACCTTGCGCGCGGCCGGAGAGCGTCTACTGCGGTTGCGCGAGTTTGCCGGGAAACCTGAGGCGGTGGCCGAAAGCCGTCGGAGGCTCTCACTGTGAAACCATCACCCGCCTCAGAACGTTCGCTGCGTCTGGCCCCGGATGGCGTCTCGGTGCTCATCTTGGACCAAACGTTGTTGCCGCATGGGGTGAAGACGGTGCGTTTGCGAACCCTGGAGCAGGCTGCGCATGCCATCCGGACCATGCAAGTGCGCGGGTCCAACCTCATCGGAGTCACCGCCGCCTACGGCATGGCATTGGCGCTCCGTGCCGACGCTACGAACTCCGGACTGGAGGCGGCTTATTCGGTCCTCATTGAGACTCGTCCCACCGCGGTCAATTTGCGCTGGGCGTTGGATTTGATGCGGGACTTCCTTCGACCGATGCCGGCTTCGCGGCGGGTCGATGCGGCCTATGCCAAGGCGGCCGAATTGCTGGAGGAGGATGTCGCCACCAATCGGTCCATTGGTGACCACGGACTAGCCATCTTCCGGAAATTGCTGGCAAAGCGCCCCCAGGGTGAGCCCCTGCGTGTTCTCACGCACTGCAATGCCGGCCGGATCGCCACCCTGGATTGGGGAACGGCCACGGCGCCGATTTATCGAGCCCAACAGGAAGGCCTTCCGATCCATGTCTGGGTCAGCGAAACCCGCCCCAGAAATCAGGGAGCTGCGTTGACGGCGTGGGAGTTGGGTGGCCGTGGGGTGCCTCACACGTTGATCGCCGACAATGCCGCAGGCCATCTCATGCAGCATGGGTTGGTGGATGTGGTGATTGTGGGAGCCGATCGCGTCACCGCGGCCGGTGACGTGGCCAACAAAATTGGAACGTACCTCAAGGCCTTGGCCGCCCGTGAGCACAAGATTCCGTTCTACGTGGCGTTTGTCGGCGGTTCCGTGGATTGGAACTTACGGGACGGCGTGCGTGAAATCCCCATCGAGCAGCGAAGTGCCCGGGAGGTCACCCACATCACGGGCGTGAATTCGGCTGGCAAGCGTGTCGAAGTGCGTTTGACGCCCGAAGGGACTCCGGCGCGCAACGATGGCTTCGATGTGACTCCGGCGAAGCTCATCACCGGGTTGATCACCGAGCGTGGTGTGTGTCGGGCTTCGGTGGCGGCCCTGGCTCGTCTTTATGACCGTTCAGACCGTCTTGATCGCGGCAAGGGGCGGACGGTTCGCGCGCCACGGAGCTGAGTCGTGAGTACGGGAGGAGCAGGGCGACAGAGGGACTTCCCGAGGGCTTCTTGCAACGGATCGTCTGCTTCGGCGCCGAACCCAAGATGGAGATGCCGAGTCCACCCTTCCGCCTTCGCAAACCGGCCTGACCACTGGCCGACTTGCGCATCACCGTCGTCGAGCGAAATGAGGTAACTCTCCATGCCCTGGGACACATCCAGCCATTCCTTCTGGCTGGCGTGGGCGGCCAAACCGGCGCGCTTGCGGGCGTGAACCGAAGTGGTGTCGACGAAAAATTCCGCCCGCACCGGCTGACGCAACGGACCTTGAAGGCCGTGGGGCAGGGAGTGGTAGAGGGTCAACGGTTGCAGTGTGGGTTTTCGGGCGGGGATGGTCCGGTAATTCGGCATGCCACGGGAAAACGCCGCCGTGACCGCAATCCGACAAGTCTCGGTGTGGTCCTCCATGTAATCCACAGGTGGGTGGGTCAAGACGATGCTCGGCTGGACCGATCGGACCAACGCAGCCACCCGTCGAATGAGGGCGTCGGTGTAGAAGATGCAGAGATCCGAGGCGATCGGGGGATGCCATTGGAAGTCCATGATCCGGCAAGAAGCCTGGGCTTCGCGGGCCCGGGTTTCGGCGGTGGTTTTGCGGGACAGTGTGGAACTTCCCAAGTCGCCATTGGAGAGGTTGCAGTAATGAACATCCCACCCCCGATCACGCAGCAACAACAGGGTTCCAGCGGCGCGGAATTCAATGTCGTCGGGATGTGCGAAGACGGCCAGGACGGCGGGCATGGGGAAATCGTGCCTTCGGCGAAGGGGTTCGGCCAGCCTGTCCCTTGGCCTATCCCTTGGATCTCGGATTTGATCCTGGGAGCTCAGTGGGATGAGACGATGGGGGTGTGAGGTCTGCGTTGCACCCGATTGGGCGATCAGGTCAGGGTTTCCTCCGCACGGCGGCGTTGAGTTCGGGAGTCGATGAAGACATTGCACCTCTATCTGCTCAGACAGGTGACGGCCACTTTGGTCGTCACCGTCGGCGTGTTCGCATTCGTTCTGTTGCTGGGCAACGTCCTGAAAGACGTTCTGGATTTGTTGTCCAGTCCACGGACCACGGCCGGCATGCTCTTTCAGGCGCTGGGATTGTTGGTCCCATTCGTCCTGTCCTTTGCTCTGCCGATTGGGATGTTAACTGCATCGCTTCTGACCTTTGGTCGGTTGAGCGCCGATCAAGAGCTGACGGCCATTCGGGCCGGAGGCATCAGCTTGGCCTCGGCCATTGTTCCGGTGGTGGTGCTTTCGCTGGCTTTGTGCGGGGTGTGCTTCTGGTTCATTGGAGACGTCGGGCCACGTTCCCGGGTGGCCTTCAAGGAGCTGCGCGATTCGGTGCTCCGGAGTCAGGCGACGCTGTCGCTCGGAGAGGGGCGCTATCTGGAATTGGGTTCGGTGACCCTGTATGCCCGCAAGGTGGACGGCGACTTGCTGCGCGATGTCCGCATCTTTGCCTTCACCAATGGCGTTTGTTACCTGGATCTCTTTGCGCCTGAGGCTGAATTGCGTCGGGACAGCAACCGTTTTCCAGCGGCTTTGTCGCTGCGCAACTTCCAGGGTTTGGTGCAGATGTCGGGCGGATGGCAGGGAATTTCCGCCGAGGAACGGATTGAACCGATCGCCAATTTTCGCCCTTCCAAGTTGGATCCACCGAAGCTCAGCGAGATGTCCATGCGGCAGTTGCTCGATGAGCGCATCAAGCGTCGGGCTGAAGGCGTGAAGGATGTGACCCCGATTGAGGTTCAGATCCACCGTCAGGCGGCCTTTTCATTCGCATGCTTGGGATTCACCTTGGTGGGGATTCCTTTGGGGATACGGGCTCATCGTCGTGAGACCAATATCGGTGTCGCCATGGCGCTGATCCTACTCTTGCTGTACTACTCTTTCATCATTGTTGCGCAGTCTCTGGACACCAAGCCTCACCTTTATCCGCAGTATTTGCTGTGGATCCCGAATTTGATTTTTCAGGCGGTCGGCGTTTACCTCATTCGCCGCTCGGATGGCCGGGTGTAGAACTCGATCTACAGGAAACGACCATCCAAGATGGTTGAGTTGTTTTCCGTCGCTTTGTGTTTCAGTCCGGCCGCCAAGTTGCCGATAACCCGCTGTTCAGTATGCCCGACTCCAACGCCGCAGATCCCCTTTCGAGTGAATTGCACGCCATGACCGGTGATACCAAGCAAGTCGGAGCACAGGATTTGTCCCAATCGCTGGATATCCCGATCGTCCTCAGTCTCATCGACGACGCCGAACTTTTGGCTCAGTTCTGTGTGGAGTCCCGGGCGCTGCTCGAAGATGTGGAATCGGCGGTGCTGACGCTGGAGCGAGACCCCCGCAACTCCGCTCCGGTCGAGGTGTTGTTCCGATCGTTTCACACCTTCAAGGGAGGGGCTGGTTTCCTGAGATTGGATCCCATCCATTGCCTCACTCATGACTTGGAGTCGGTGCTGGAGACAGTTCGCAGCGGCCGTCGCTCGGTCGATCAACCGCTCATCGAGCTCATCTTGGCCTGTGTGGATGTGCTCGTGGCTTTCCTCGGAGAAGTGGAATCCCAACTCAGCGGAGTGGGTTCCGGGCGTCCGATCACCGTGGTCGGACGAACCTTGCATCAGTCGCTGCTGCAACTCATCGATGCAGCGCCCTCACCTGGAGAAGATGACAACACATCTCCGCGTGGGACTGAACCCGCAGTCCGCAATTCCGATTCCATCGCCATCAGTCGTGTGAGTGACCAAATTCCGGTTTCGTTCTCTAGACTGGATGAAGCGTTGGGTTTGATTGTTGAGATTCGCGAGGCTTTGACCGCGAGGCCTTCGGACCCGGAGGGGCGTTTGGCTGGGGTGGTGGGTCAAATCGAGAAACTGGACGGACTCTTGCACTCATTGCTTTGGGTGCCGACTGAGCAACTGTTCCAAAGAATGCAACGCGTCGTTCGGGACGCTTCGGTCAAAGCAGGTAAACCGGTTCGGCTCGTGACACGGGGCGGTGAAACCCTATTGGACCGTCGTTGGGAAGCCGTTCTCGGTGAGTGTCTCATGCACCTTTTGAGAAACGGCGTCGACCACGGAATCGAACACCCGTCGATCCGCTGCGATCGTGGGAAAGCCACGGTGGGTGAAGTGTTGATGAGTGCCGAAGTTCGTTCGGGTCACCTGTGTGTGGAGGTTCAGGATGACGGTGCGGGCATCTCCACAGCGAAGATTGTCAAGCGGGCCATTCAAAAGGGAATGATCTCACCCGATGACTGCCTTTCGACCCATGAAATTTACGAACTCATCTTCCGACCAGGATTCTCGACATCCGATTCTGTGACGGCGTTGTCCGGACGCGGGGTCGGGCTGGATGTAGTCCGAAGCAATGTCCAGAAGATCGGTGGATCCATTCAGATCGATTCCGAGGAAGGGCGCGGCACCCGATTCATTCTTCAGGTGCCGCTGCCTCCGAGCGATCAATAGATTCAAGACCGGTTTTTAGACCAGGTTTTGAATCCAAAGTCTGAAAATCGACGGGGCGATGGCGAGCTCAGTTGAGCCTCTGTATAGGCTCTGTATAGCCTCTGAACGGAAGCCTTCACCGCCCCTGCTGATCAATACTTGGGCACCGAGGGGTCGACTTCGTCGGACCAGCCGTTGATACCACCCTTCACGCTCTTGACGTACTTGAAGCCCTGTTCGCGAAGGAAACGCAGCGCTTTCATGGAACGCACGCCGCTCTTGCAGTGGATGTAGTACTGCACGTTGGGATCGAGGTCGGTGAATCGCTGGGGCAACGTGCTGAGAGGCACCAGCGGTACTCCCGCGATACGGGCGATTTGTTGCTCATCGGCCTCGCGAACATCAATCACCTTGATGCCCAGCGACGGGGTTTCGAGAGCCTTCTTCATCTCCAGCAAGCTCACTTCATCCGGATTGGATCCAGGGTTCACGGGTTCCGGTTGGATGCCGCAGAACATCTCGTAGTCGATGAGTTCGGTGACGGTTGGATTTGGTCCGCAAACCGGGCACTTCGGATCCTTCCGCAACTTGAGTTCCCGGAACTTCATGTCGAGCGCGTTGAAGAGCATCAGGCGGCCGATGAGCGTCGAACCCTTGCCCAGCGCCAGCTTCAAGATTTCGGTGGCCTGAATGCACCCGATGATGCCTGGCAGAACCCCCAATACGCCACCCTCGGCGCAACTCGGGACCATGCCCGGCGGCGGCGGCTCGGGATAGAGGCATCGATAGCAAGGGCCTCCCAAGTGGGGAGCGAAGACACTGGCCTGACCCTCGAAGCGGAAGATCGAACCGTAGACGTTCGGCTTCTTCAGGAGCACGCAGGCGTCGTTGGTCAGGTAGCGGGTGGGAAAATTGTCGGTGCCATCGACGACGATATCGTAGGGGCGTATGAGGTCGAAAGCGTTGTCAGCAGTGATTCGGGTCTTGTGGAGATCGACCTGAACATTCGGGTTCAATGCTTGGATGGCCACCTTGGCCGAGTCGGCTTTGGAAGTCCCGACGTCGGCGTCAGAATGGAGGATCTGCCGTTGAAGATTAGAATAGTCGACAGTATCGAAGTCGACGATGCCGAGTCGGCCGATACCCGCGGCGGCCAGATACATCGCGATGGGCGAACCCAGTCCGCCAGCTCCGATGCACAGAACGGAGGTGTTGCGGATCTTGCGCTGACCGGCCAGGCCGACTTCCGGAAGAATCAAATGGCGGGAGTATCGGCGGATCTCCTCATTGGTTAGCTCGAACATACGAAAGGTGACGAAACTAGGCCGTTGCCGGCTTGCGCGAAAGAAAAGTTTAGATTTTGGCGAACGATCCGTCGAGTTGGGTGGATCAGGATGGGTGATCTTATGGCCTGGATTCGGGCGGCTGTGGCGGGGTTTTATTGAGTCTCTTCAGTGCGGAACCTGAACGGACTCATGGATTTTTCGGGCCGCTTCGACTGGGTCTGTGGTCGCGTAAATCGGACGACCCACCACCAGCCAACTAGCACCGGCAGCCATGGCTTCCGCGGGGCCGAGAGTGCGCTTTTGGTCATCAGATTTCTCGGCACCGGTGCGAATGCCGGGCGTCACCAAGTGAATAGAGGGCGGAAGGACGGCTCGCAGTGGGGTGATTTCAAGCGGGGAACAAACCAAGCCACGCAAGCCGCTGGAGGCTGCCAATCGGGCCAACCGTTCCACCTGCCGGGTGATGTCCGTCTCACCACCCAGTTCGGTGAGCGCAGCGGTGTCCATGCTGGTCAAGACAGTGACCCCAAGAACCAAGGGTGCGGTGCGTCCGAGGCTGGCGGCTGTTTCCTGTGCCGCGGTTTCAGCGGCCTTCATCATGGCCGATCCGCCGGAGCAGTGAACAGTCAGCATCTGGACATCCAATCGAACCGCGGCAGCGACGGCTTTCGCCACGGTGTTGGGGATGTCGTGAAATTTCAGATCCAGAAAGACGGAAGCCCCGGTCTGACGGAGTTGCCGCACTAGATCGGGTCCTTCAGATACGAAGAGTTCCTTGCCCACCTTGAATGCACCCACGTAGGGAGCGACGCGGCGGGCGAGGTCTAGGGCGGCAGCTGCTGTGGGCAGGTCCAGGGCAACGATGATCGGCGAACTCACGGGGCTATTGAAACGCGTGAGGCGTTTGGACGCGACGCGAAAACCCACTGGCGTTTGCTGGTCAGCGGATGCGCAGCAAACGGATTCAGGAGGATCGTTCTCAGGTCTTGGCAGGAAGCCAGGGCAGCAGTTTCTCGCGAAGCAGCAAAATGCGGCGAGGGTTACCGGGTGCCGACATGTCGCCTTCGCGGAGAGACACGTCGGGGTTGTCGAGCGCCATGCCGAACAGGGTGTCGAGAGTGACCAGATCGGTTTCGGTCAGGACAATTTGGCTGCGTTCGTCTGCGGTGTTGGTCTTTTGTGCGCGGCGGGCCAATTCCAACAGAAGGGCGCAGGGCTCAAGACAGGGCACACACGATTTGCCGTCCGCTATCTCGGGCGGATTTTCGCCCACAGTCCACATCCGACGTCGGGTGCAACAGCGGCTATGGCATCCGGCCCGGGCCACCTCTTCCGCCTCGGGATCGTTCATGGCCGCCACATGGCGATACATCCCGGTTTGCCGATCGGCGTACTGTTGCCACGGGATTGGCCGGGTGGAGCCCTTCTCGACAGAATACCAGTCTTCCAATCCGCCCGGAAGCAGCGCTTCCAGTGCTGCATCCAACGCCGAAGCATCAGCCGCGAAGTGGATCCAGCCTCCGACCAGATTGGGGGAGGCTTTGTTGGGTCGAAATCGACCCGATGCATCGGACTGGCTCAGCGCCCGCAAACCATCCAAAGGCACGCTGCGCAACGGTGCAGGCACTGCGGATTGATCCTGCCGTTGCCGCAGGCAAAGACCGCCTGTGTCGCCGGACAGGAGTATGGGACCGAAGGCAACGGGCCCACTGGACACAACTTTCCCCCAAAGTGCGATGGCTGCTGGGGATACGAATGCGGTCATGCCAGATGCGGGTGCCGGACACCAATCACTTGGATTTGTGAGAGTGCTCGAGGTGTTCCTTCAGCAAATCACGACCAAAGTCGTTCTCAAAATCGCGCCAGACAGCGTGGACGTGGTTGGCATCGTTTTGAGTGTTGTCGTACTCGAGGAGGAACGTCGGTCCGTGGATGCGGTAATAGTGTCGCTGGCCACGTTGGAGTGAACCGGCCCAGGCAAAGCGAATTTTTCCACGGCCAGCGGCATCGATCTTGGCCAGATCGGCCACCGACAAATCTCCGCGAAGCCGGCCTACATATTCCTCGATGATTTGGTTCAACAGCTTTTTCTGGGCACCGTTCATTTCTGACACAGGCAAACCTTGAGCCTTGCCGACGTCAGCGGTCCGGTTGGCGACCGTCAGGATATCGTCGGGCGCATTGGTTTGAATGAGGGCCAGCTTCTGTTGGGAAGGGCTCAAATGGGTCATGAGATCGCGCGCCAAATCTTCCTCGGCAGCGAGCACCCGCAAACCTGCACGCGGCCCTTTGCGCACTTCAGCCGGATTGGTGCCCATGAAGGAAGGGGTTCCGCCGGCGAACTTTCCGTTCACGAGGGTGAAGTTCAGCGAAAGGTGATGTCCTTCGAAGCGCCAGGCCCAAGTACCCTGAGCATCGGGTTTTCCGAAAATGCTCACGTGATACAGTTCTGGGTCGCGGGGAAAGCGTCGGCTCGGGCCTTCCAGCTCCTGGAGGATTTGCTCGAGGCTCATGATGGTTGTGGCCTTTGAGAAGCCCCGGTTGCTCAGGCCGCTCTGGAGCAGCGCGAAAGCCAAATGCCGTTGGGCGGGCTTGAGAGTTCCGAGGATAATGCCTTTACGGTCCTTGGGGATGAAGTGCCAATTCTCCCGTTCTTCCGATTTGAACTCGAAAGTGGCCACAGATTTCTGGTCATCACCCAGGGATGCCAGAAAGTTGTTCGCTGCGGCCGTCATTTCCGTTTCAGCCGAGGCGGAAACGTGGAGGGTGGTCAAGACGGCCAACAAGGTCGCCTGCAAGAGTGGAAATCGCATAGGACTGAGCAGAAAGGAGTCGCTGGGGACGATCAATGGGTTAATTTTGCAGGACTAGTGCTGACTCGCTTCGGCCGGCGGTTCAGGCAGCAGGAAACTCAAGCCGAGACCGATGGCGAACATGGCGAAGCCCACGATGGCGGCAGCCTTGGCCACGAACAGAGGGCCCGTTCCGCCCAAGGCTGGAGCCAACAGGTTGGTGGTCAGGAAGGCCATGGAGGTACCGATCATCCGACCTCCGACATTGGTTGCGAAGCTTCCGCCGGTGCCACGCAAATGAACGGGGAAGACCTTAGGCAGATATTCGCCCATGTAGCTGAACTGGGCGACGGTCAAGAAACCGGCCGCAAAGATTCCCCATTGGAAGAGTTCCGGCTCTTGGTCAAAGAGCCACAAATAGGTCACCGGCAATACGACCAGGCCTGGGAATTGGAAGAGGCGGAGCAGGGCGCCTCGACTCATGGCCACTGCCAACAGGAGTGCGAGGGCAATACGCCCTCCCAACCCGCCGAGTTCCTGCCAGAACTGGATATCCTTGCCGCGAGTCTTCACCACAGTATCAGCAGCTTCTTGCTTGGATCGATTGGCACCCAATTGGGCCAACACCTTTTCCCGATCGATCACAGCCTTCTTCGCGGCTGGTTTGTCGGTCGTGAG
Source organism: Verrucomicrobiota bacterium (assembly GCA_029865985.1). Taxonomy (GTDB): domain Bacteria; phylum Verrucomicrobiota; class Verrucomicrobiia; order Limisphaerales; family UBA9464; genus SXXZ01. Next base: position 1,308 of record JARXAF010000071.1, on the reverse strand, counting down.
AGATGCTAATTGGCCATCGAGTTCCGTGAACCGGTTGGTCATCACGGTCAACTTGGTGGCAATTTCCGACCGTTTCTCCGGAGCTGTGTTGGTGTCGGTGATAGGTTTGGCTGTTGCCCGCATGGCCACGCGGAGTTTAGCACGTTGACCGGCCAATTCGCGCAGGCCAGGGACTTCTGCGGTGGCTTGTTCAAAAGCTGGCCGCACTGCGTCCAGTTGAAGGTTCAATTCCACTGCTTCAGTTTGCAGTGGGCGCAGAATTTGTTGCTGAGGAGTCAAGCTGGCCAAGCCCGGAACAATGCGGGTGGGGGTGAGTTGCAACGCCCCGAACGCCACTCCATAAGCACAGGCTGAGAGGGCGGCTGTCGTCCAGGTCACGCGCCGCAGAGAAGGTGAGAAAAGTTCTGAGAAGCTGACCCGCTTCAGAGTTCCGGCCGCCTTGCGTTCACGCCAGACCTTGGATTCCGGAACGAAGGGCAGCAGGAGCGCAATCGGGATAGCCGGCATGAGGCCGGTGATAAGTGTGTAGCGCCAGTCGGCGTGGGCATTGAAAGGTTCTGGCACTGGAAGCGCGGGGAAGGTGGAAGCATTGCGAAGAATCCATCCATTGACGACCGTCACGAACAGCCCACCGACCGAGGCAAACGCTTGAGTCCATCCCAGCACCTTTTCCTTGCGCCCCTTGTCCGGAAAAAGCTCAGCAAGCCAAGTAATAGCGGCGACAAACTCCACACAAACACCCACGAACGTCGCGCACCGAAAGAATATGAACCACTCCAAGGTCGTGCTGAACGCCGCAGCGACGGGGGACAGGGAGTATAGAGCTATACTCAGAGCCAGAACGGTTTTGCGCCCCAAGCGATCTGTCAACCAACCGCCAATCAACCCAAAAACACCACCACAAAGAGCAGCAATCCAGAGCAATCTTCCGACCCAAGCGGTCACATCGGGATGATTGGTTGGCAGTTGCAAGATCTCTGAAATCGCCGGAGCAGCGATCAATGGAAGAAGCAGGAGTTCATAGGTATCGAACAAGAACCCAATAGCCGCCACCACCAGCACAAGAACCGTGGTAAGATCCCAGGAACCCGCCCCACCCGATCTGTTTTTCATACGCACGCGTACCATCCACCCCGAACACCATACCACGCAATCCTCAACTTTAAAATAAAGTGACAGGTTCAAAGTAATTGACAGCTTGGAGCTTCTGCTTAGGTTGGGGGTATGAGGTTGGCGCGGATCAAGGGGCAGGCTGGGAATGCGGCGGTGTACCATTGCATTTCGCGGACTGTGGCTGGGGAGAAGCTC
>JARXAF010000091.1 GCA_029865985.1 Verrucomicrobiota bacterium | reverse complement strand
CACCCTCCCACCTCGTCGGCCGACTTCTGCGTCTCGAGATCAAAATAGACGATATTCCTCACCGCACCCGGTGTCCGGGAAAACAGGCCTCAGGTCAAGCCGGGCCCGGCAGTTTCCCATCCACTGACGCCTCGGGAAGCCACACCACATCGACCGCCGCAGAGCGCGATCTCAGGCGAGCAGCGCGTCCCCGCTGATGTTATCTCAACGAAAGGCCGCCCAATTCCCAGCAGCCTGTCCCTAATCGATTTGGCGTCCTCCCAGCAGCCTGTCCCTAAAACCTATCCACCTCGCACACACAGCCTGTCCCCAGACAGCAGGGCGTCCCTAAAACATTTGGCGTCCTTCCACAGCAGCCTGTCCCTCCCAGCAGCCTGCCCCCAAAACCTGCCCACCCCGCACACACAGCCTGTCCCCAGGCTGCAGAGAGCAGAGCCTCAACGAGCCGAAATAAAGCCGTCGATAATTCAAGTGGGTTGCCCCACCAAGCCGAGATAAAGCCGTCGACGATCCATTGGGGTTGCCCCACCAAACCGAGATAAGGCCGTTGATAATTCATTGGGGGTTGCTTCAACCGGGCGAGATAAGGCCATCGACAATTCAATTGGGTGCCCCAACGGGGCACTGCATACCAGCCCGGGGTGCAACCCCGGGTATGGGTGTGTGGAAGGGTTGCGTTCTGTAGGAACGCCGCATAGGGCCCGCGCCAAGACGCGCCGCTACGTCGGTAAGCTTTAGCGCTTGGGCGGCAGCTGGGGTGGCCAGGGCCGCAGGAGCCTTCGGCACTGCCGGAGCGGCGGGGGCGCACAGTGTTCTAATCGCCTGATCCGGATCGACAGTCGGATCGAGAGCTTGGATTTCACGCATCAGAACCCTAGAGTTTCATGCAATGAGTGAGCCAAACCCACTGTCTAACTGGACTCCCGAGCAGGTCGCGCTCGGCAAACGGTGGGTTCGATCCTGGGCCGAAACCGGCGCGATCATGGATGAGTTGCGTCGTGAGGCGCTTCGTAAAACCGACACCGTGGAGTCGTTGCAACGATTGGCCGGAGCATTCGAATCGGCCCGCCACATGGGACGTCCCCGGTTGTCATCTGGGCTGGTGGCCCAGCAAGCGTTCTTCCTCAAATGCAGACCGGCTTTGCATGGATAAACGCGGCTATCGCTGCCCAAGAACTTTGTCGTGAACGAGGTTTCCCTTTCGCGTTCATCGGAGGGGTTGCGGTTCAGTGCTGGGGTGAGCCTCGCGTCACCGAAGACGTGGACCTCACGCTCTTCTGCGGTTTTGGGAACGAAGCCCCGGTGATTCAGGCGTTTCTTTCGAGGTTTGCTCCACGAATTCCAGACGCTGCCGAGTTTGCCGAAGAACGTCGGGTGCTCCTCCTGAAAACGTCGGAAGGCATTCCCATTGATGTGGCACTGGCTGGGTTTCCGTTTGAGGAATCGTTGTGTCGGAGAGCGATGTTGCGGGAGTTTTTGCCCGGTATTTCCCTCCAGGTGTGCCAGGCCGACGATCTTGTGGTTCTGAAGGCTTTTGCCGGTCGTTCCAAAGACTGGATGGACATCGAAAATGTTCTGGTCCGCCAAGGTGACCGTCTGGACTGGGACCATATCCTCAGGGAACTCAAGCCTCTGGTTGAATTGAAAGAGGCACCGGAAATTCTTGTGCAGTTGGAGCGACTCCGCCGATCGGTCGAATGATGATCTAAGCCAACATTTTTTGTGATCGGCGATATGAATCCCAAGGCGTTGCCCTGGGCTGGTATGCGTTGCCCCGTTGGGGCAATTCCGAATGCGGCCGTCTGCGTGGTTGCGGCGGTGAGCTTCAGCGCTGGGGCGGCGCTGGGCTGGTCGGGGCCGCAGGAGCCATCGGAACTGTGGGGGCTACAGGAGCGTTGGTGCCGGGGGGACGGCCGAAGTCGGCGGGGAGGTTGAGGCGCGTGCGCAGGGCGTCCTGGAACTGCGGGTTCACGTCTTCGGCCGGGGCCAACATGTCGCGCAGGACCTCCAGTTTGTACTCGTTGAGCGGAGCCACACTCAGACGCTGGCGCATGCTCTTGTTGGGAGTGCGGGCTTCGAAGTTCGCGTGGACCTTGGTCGCCAGACGGATCATCGATTCCCCACGGTCTTCATCGCCGTTGCCCAAGCTGAAGAATCCCTGGGCCAGAAGACCGGTGATGATGGCCTTGATGCGGTCACTGGAAGTTTCGTTGGCATCCTCGGAAACCTTGGCGATGGCGAAGGTCTCCAGACTCATGCCGGCCTGGTCACCGAGTTGATCGGCATATTTCTTTTGGCAATAGGCCCACCACTGGGCGGCCTCTTTCTCGCGGTTGGCGGTGTAGAGGAAGTACACGGCGTCGCGCAGGAAGTTCTTGTGACCCTTGGCGAAGTGGTCGGCCATCTTGTCATCGGCGGCCATCATGTCTTCGTAAGCCTTGCTGGCGCTGGCCACGATGTTGAGGTTGGGCCCCAACTCGATGGAACGGGTGGCGATGTTGGTGTACAGGCGCCCGCGCTGAAAGGCCGTGAGCATGGACTGGAAGACCACCCGACGCAGCGGAGCCCGGTCGGCTTCCTTCTTGGATTCGCCGAGGCCACGGTAGCCCCAGTACACGGCGTGTGATTCGGGCAGGCGCCATTCCAGTGGGCCGTACTTGTCGTCCACTTCCTTCATGATGGAAGGCACGAGCTTGAACTTGTTGACCATCACGGCCACCCGGTTGCTGACGACGGCGGTGTCGGGCTTGAGCAGCGCGGCATAATCGGGACGACCGCCGGGGATCACATCCTCAATCTGGCGCGCCCACCGGGCCTTGTAGGTCATGTGGGCGTCATCCAGATACGCTCCCATCTTGTGTTGGTAGATCCACCCCAGCTCGCGGTACATCAGGGCTTCATGCGGGTTGTAGCGCATGCCTTCGTCGCGCAGCAGTTCGATGGCCCGTTGGACCCAAAGCCACCGGTCGTCCGGGTTGGGGAACTTGACCGAAATGTTGTACGACATGTTCCAGGCCTGATGGACCCAGACGCTGGTGAAATGGGGCTGCAGTTTGGTGATCCAGTCGGCCAACTGGACGGCCTCGAAGTACTTGCCGTCTTCCTGGAGTTCCGTGGTCCGGATCCACAGTGCGTTGGCGATGAGTCCGCGGAATCCGCCCAGGGCCACGGTGGTGAATGCCAGAATGGGCGGGGCGTTGCTGATGATGGCCGTGCGGGTGAGGCCGAAGGTTTCGCGGTCGCGGTTGAGCGTTCCCTGAATGAAGTGGGACGCGACGAAGGCCGCGATGATGACGACGGAGAGGATGGCCTTTCGGAGAGTCATCAGAACTTGGTGGGGGCTGCGAGTTCCCGGCGGGTCAAAACCACGATGCCGACGATGGATATGCCGCCGCCGACCAGGACGTTGATCACCACGAAGGCGCGGATCAACTCGAGCCAGGTGATGCTGCGGCCGGTGCTCAGGCTGGAGATGGGCGAGTAGCCGCTGACCTGGTCAATGACCTGTTTGGCCGAACCATAGACCGCGACGCTCAACTGGTTGACCACGGTGTTCTCGGTCACCATGCCGTTCTCGCTGTTGACGCCCACGATGCCCCCCTGATCGACCACCTGCTTGAGGGTGTTGCTCGAGAGCCCCAGCACGAGCAGGGCGATGGAGCAGAAGGAGGCCACCGGGAAGGACAGAAAGCTGGAGCAGGCCAGGCCGACAGCCGTGAGCAAGCCGAGCCAAAAGGCGATGATCATGAGTCCACGGGCGTAATTGAGAGCAAACCCGCCCTCGTGGAAGAGCACTTCCATGCCTTCATCGAGCGGGAAGAGCAGGGGTTGCTGGGTCCAGTTCTGGAAATCTACGGCCAGCACACCCTGGGCGTTGATGAGATCGCTGGTGACTCGAGGATCGAGCCCAAACTCGACAAACGACTCGGCCGGCAGCGAATTCTCGAGGCGCAGGCGGCGACCGTCGGGCGGACCCACCTCCCAGTAGGCGGGGTACAAGGTGCCCTCTGAGTTGTATTGGGTGGTGAAGAACTTCACCCGGATGAAGAGGGGCCGGCCGGCGAGTCGCTGTTTGGCATCGGCCCCAAGAGGGACCTCCCAGCGGCGGAGCATTCCCGGCGGCACGACTTGCTGTCGGGCCTTGATCATCTCCTCGACTTGCTTGCGGACGAAGGCTGGGTCGAGGGCGGCGGCGGCGGGGTCTTTGAGGCGCTCTTTGAGGAGGGTTTGGATGTCTTGGGTCAGATCGACTGCGGGCTCCCGGGCCCCGGCGCGGGCCACCAAGACTTCGTTGCGCAGTTTCAGTTGCTGCTCGGCCGAGAGTTCGCCAGTGCGCAATTGGAGCAACCCGTAGGCGACCGATCCCGACATGGCCAACATGCCCAGATTGACGGCCATGATGCCGATCCACTTGCCCAGCCAGATTTGCCAGCGGGGAATGGGCTTGGAAGCGATGAGGAAGAGCTGCATTTCCTCGATGTCGCGGGCCAGGGTTCCGCAGGCGATCCAGAGCGTGGTGAACCCGAGCAGGGCCGTGATGGCGCTGAGGGTGTAGGTGATGAGGATTTGGGTGAAGCCCTGGGCCGAGCCGTCATGCTTGATGGCGCTGGGCAATATGAACACCAAGGCGATGAGCAAACCCAGGAGAGTGATGACCAAGCGGTAGCGGAAGGCGGCCTTGATGGTCAGCAGGGCCACAGCGAACAGTGGCCGCAGTGGTTTGGGAACCAGATCCGGGACTCCGGCCAGATAGCGTCCCTTCCATTCGGGCAGAGGAACTCCACCGACTTGAAGAACCTTGGCCACCGCATCGGCGGCGTTGCGGGCGGGAACGGTACAAAGGTAAGCGTAGCCCTGACGTTCCGCCGACATTTCCCGGAATCGCCGGGCCGAAAAACCAATCACAATGCCCTGAACCACTTGGCTGAGCAGGTATGATTTCCATCCGGCCCGATTGGCATACAAGACTGCGCTGCTGATCAAGTTGAGGATCAGGAACACGATTCCGAGTTGGGGCAACCGGAGCCAGAACGCCCAGATCCAGTCGAATGCCGCCGCCGCCCAGGAGAAACCCAGGGGTAGGGCCATCAACTGCCGGTCGGCGCTGCGGTAAACCTCAAAGCGACGGGTCATGGCGGGTCACTTTTTGTCGCCTTTGCCGCTCTTGCCGCCGAGCAGACCCGAGAGGGCGTCGTTGGCTTTGGAGAGGTCGACGGGCTGCGCAGATTCGGGGACAACGGGTGCCGATGGAGCTGAAACCGGAGTCGAGGCGGAGTGAGGAGCTTTGGGTGTCTTGGCCGCCACGGGTTCTTGTCGGACGAGGGATTCCAGCACCGCTTCGGACGAGGGTTGGCTGGGCGCCGAGACATCGGAGACGATGGGAGCCGCCGTCTCGGACGGGCGGGACAAGCGGTCCAATACGGATTCGCCTTGATGGGTTCCGGAAGGGCCTCCGGGTTCCCCAGATCCCCGCAGGTATTCGGCGACGCGATTTCCGCTGGTGGCGCCGCTGGTCTCGGCCTGACGGCGGGCGGACTCGACCACTCCCAGGAAGTACGATTCGAGATTTTGGGTGGGGTTTTCGAGCCGGACGGTGTCTCCCACTTCGGCGCGGATGAGGCTGAGGACCTTCTCCGTGGTTTCGCGGGACAGCACCGGGGCCGTGATGCGAACCGAATCCGGCTTGGCGAGCAGTTGGTGCAGCGGGCCTTGGGCCTGAATGCGTCCACCGTAATAAATCACCGCTCGGTCGCAGACGTCCTCGACATCGCTGAGAAGGTGGCTGGAAAGAATGACCGTCTTGCCGCGTTGGGCCAACGCCAGGATCAGGTCTTTGACCTCGCGGCAACCCAGCGGATCCAGACCGGCGGTGGGTTCGTCGAGGATGATGAGATCCGGGTCGTTGATGAGCGCCTGGGCGATACCGATGCGGCGCTGCATGCCCTTGGAAAACTCGCCGACGGTGCGGGTCCGGGCCTGATTCAAACCCACCATCTCGATGAGTTGCTCGGCGCGCCGGCGGCGTTCCGGTCCGTCGATTTGGAACAGACTGCCGAAGAAATCGAGTGTCTCGCCGGGGTTGAGGAAACGGTAAAGGTAGCTTTCTTCGGGCAGGTAGCCGATGCGGGCCTTGGTGGCGACATCGCGTGGAGATTGGCCGAAGACAGTGACGTATCCCTGGGTCGGATAGAGGAGACCCAAGAGGAGCTTGATGGTGGTGGACTTGCCTGAACCGTTCGGTCCGAGGAGTCCGAAGACCTCGCCGCGGCGGATCTCAAAATCGACATTGTCGACCGCACGGGCCTTCGGGCGCCCCCAGAAGTCCTTGAACACCTTGGTCAAGCCGGTGGCCCGGACAACGACCTCGTCGCCGGAGTTCTCGGTCGACGCTCTGCCGGTAGGGGAGGGAGGGTTCATGAAGCGGGATCGGTGGACAGGGGTTGGTGATGGGTTGCAGTGACGGTCAACTCCGAGGGAACCCACGGAGCCGATGGCTCATCCCATTCAGACGGGTTGTGGGGCTGTATTTCCGTTGCCCGTGTTGGTGGCACCCTCGCCCTGGACGAAGGGTTCCAATTCCTCACCTTGACGCACCAAGCGGGCGCTGTTGAAGACCACGAAGAGGGATCCGATGTTGTGCAGGATCGCAGCCACGATCGGGTTGAGGTAGCCGAAGGATGCGGCTGCCAGACCGCCAATGATGAAGACCACACCGAAGAGGAAGTTCTGGTTGATCACCGTGCGGGCCATGCGGCTGAGGCGGATCAGGAAGGGCAGGCGGCGCAAGTCGTTGTTCATCAAGGCAATGGTCGCCGAATTGATGGCCACTTCGCTGCCGGCCGCACCCATGGCGATGCTGATGTCGCCGGATGCCAGGGCGGGGGCGTCGTTGACACCATCACCGATGACCGCCACGCGGTGACCCTTGGCCTTGGTTTGGCGGACGTACTCCACCTTGTCTTGCGGGAGGCACTCGGCCACCACCTCGGGCACACCGATTTCCTGGGCGACGCGTTCGGCCACGGGGCGACGATCACCGCTGACCATGGCGATGCGGCGGATGCCGGTGGCCTGGAGCTGTTGGAGAGCCTCTGCGGCCTCCGGGCGGGTCTGGTCTTGAAGGCCGATCCATCCGATGCACTGGCCGTCGCGGGCCACGAAGAGCAAGCTGTAGCCGGCCGTCTCATCGAGGTCCACCGATTGGAACAAATCGCCGGCCACACCCTGATCCTTGAGGAAGGTCGCTCGTCCGATGAGGATGCGCCGCCCTTCGATGAGGGTGCTGACGCCCTTGCCGGCGATTTCTTTGAAGTCTTCGGCCTTGGACAACGGCACACCGGCCTCATGGGCCAATGCTGTGATGGAACGGGCGGTCGGATGATTGGAGAATTGCTCGGCACTGGCCGCCCAGCGCAGCAGTTCGGCGGGAGCGATGCCATCGAGGGGGTTCAGTCGGCTGACGGCCAGGCGGCCGGTGGTGAGCGTACCGGTCTTGTCGAACACGAAGGCCGTGATGCGCGCAGCGGCTTCCAGATCCCCGATGTTCTTGACCAAGATACCCAATCGGGCGGCGGCGCTCAGGGCGGCGACCATCGCGGTCGGTGTGGCCAAGATGAAGGCGCACGGGCAGGCCACGATCAGGATGGTGATGACCCGGTTGAGGTCTTGGGTGAAGCCCCAGACCAGAGCGGCAATGATCAACACCAGCGGGGTGTAGTACCCCATGTACTGGTCGATGATGCGCATGAAGGGCAGTTTGGTCTTCTCGGCGGCCAGGATCAGGTCCCGGACGCGGCCGAGGGTGGTGTCTTCGCCGGCCTTGCTGACCTTGACCTCGAGGAGGCCGTTCATGTTGATCGTGCCCGCAAACACCTGTTCGCCCACGCCTTTGTCCACGGGGAGCGATTCACCGGTGATGTTGGCCTGATTGATCGAACCTTGTCCGGAGACGATCAAACCGTCGGCTGCGATGTTGTCACCCGGGCGGATGCGGATCAGATCGCCCACTTTGAGTTCGCTGACGGCCACTTCGACTTCCTGATTGGCGAACACGCGTCGTGCTTTGGTGGGTGTCAGCTTGATGAGCGATTGGATGGAAGCCCGTGCGCCAGCGGCCGTGCGCGTTTCGATGATCTCTCCGAGCAGCATGAAGAAGGCGACGATGCCGGCGGTTTGGAATCCGCCGGCCAGACTGGAACCCTCGCCCTTCATTCCGTAATTGCCTGAGACCGCGCAGGCCAAGACACCCAAGGCCACCAGTTCATTGATGGAGAGGAGGCCCTTCCGGAGGTCTTTGAAGGCCACCACCATGATGGGGGTTCCCAGAATGATCGCTCCGATCATGGCGCTGAAGGCCGCCACGGTTGTTCCACGATCGAACAGCCAGTCCACGGCGAAGGAGTTCAGCACGAAGATCAAGCCGACCAGCGTGGTGGAGAGCTTGGTGTTGGTGTGTGAATGGTCGAGACCGCCGTGGTCGTGACCGCAATCGGCGCAGGAGGCGTCCTTCTTGGCGTCTTCCTCAAGGGTGAGGAGGCTGGTGACTTGCATGGATGGAAGGGGAGGGGTTGGGGTGTTCCCGGATTAGCGACCGGTCTCGGGGCGCTTCTGGGGTTGGGGTTCCCGATTG
>JARXAF010000205.1 GCA_029865985.1 Verrucomicrobiota bacterium | reverse complement strand
CAGCAGGCAGCCAAGACTTCAGCCGATGTCATCGTCTTCTGTGGGGTGCACTTTATGGCGGAGACCGCCAAGATCCTGAACCCTACCAAGCGAGTGATCCTGCCGGATCGCGATGCCGGTTGCTCCCTCGAAGAGAGTTGCCCGGCTGCAAAACTGCGGGAACTCCAGGCGACGAATCCCGATTTCTACACCATCGCCTACATCAACTGTTCGGCCGAGGTGAAGGCCTTGAGTGACTGCATCGTGACCAGCGGCAATGCGGTTAAAATTGTCGAGCACGCGCCGAAGGATCGGCCGTTGTTGTTCGTTCCGGATGAAAACTTGGGGGCTTGGGTCATCGAACAAACGGGGCGACCGATGACCCTGTGGAAGGGCAACTGCTACGTTCATGTCGAGTGGACCCACCAGGCCATCACCCGGATCCGCCAGCAGTTCCCCGGGGCTCCGGTTGTGGCCCACCCCGAGTGCACCCGATCGGTGCGGATGCTGGCCGACGAAGTCTGCTCCACCGAGAAGATGATCACCTGGTGCCGGAAGACCTCGGCCAAGGACATCATCATCGCCACCGAGGCGGGCATGTTGCACCGCCTGCAAAAGGAGTGCCCCGACAAGCATTTCATCCCGGCACCGACGGAGCGTTGTGCCTGCAACGAGTGTCATTTCATGAAGATGAACACCCTCGAGAAACTCCGGGATTGCATGACCACCTTGGAGCCTCAAGTCATCTTGCCGCCCGAGATCATCGAGCGCGCCCGCAAGCCCATCGAGCGGATGCTGGAGATCAGCGCCTTACCCATAGAAAACGCGGGCTGATCATTTCAATGTTGACCGCGTTCAGAGCGGTTTTCCCACGTGCAATCCGTGGCGGAGGCAGTAGGCGCCGTTGGTCACGTACTTGTCGGCCCAGTGTTTTAGGCCGGCACGTTCTTCCGAGGTGAGCGAGCGGACGACCTTGGCTGGGGATCCCAAGACCATGGAACCGGCCGGGATCCGGGAACCGGGGGTGACCAACGCGTTGGCCCCGATGAGGCATTCCTCACCGATGATCGATCCGTCCAGGACCGTGGCTCCCATGCCAATGAGGCATCGGTCGCCAATGGTGCAGGCATGGACATTGGCGGAGTGACCGACGGTGACATGGTCGCCGAGGAGGCACGGATGGTCGTCGGAGAGGTGCAAGACGGCGTTGTCCTGAATGTTGGTGCCGCAGCCGATTTCGATGCGGTTGATGTCTCCGCGCAGCACGGCGCCATACCAGACGCTGGATTCGTCGCCGAGAGTGACATCGCCCACCACTACGGCGGTCTTGGCTAAATAGACATCGCGCCCGAGCACGGGGCTTTTTCGGAGATGGCGGTCGAGTTGCGCGATCAGGGTTTCCATGGAGGCATTGGGGGTACAGAGATCGAAGATCAGAGAATGGCCGCGGAGGCCTCCTGGGCCCGGTGGAGGCGGGCGTAAAGCCCCTCGGCGACCAGAAGCTCCGAGTGGGTGCCGCGTTCTACGATGCGGCCATCTTTCAGCACCACGATGAGATCCGCATCGCGGATGGTGCCCAATCGGTGGGCGATCACGAAGCTGGTTCGATTGCTCATCAACCGCTTGAGGGCCTCTTGGATCAACCGCTCCGTGGCAGTGTCGACGCTGGCGGTGGCCTCATCGAGGATCAGGATGGGGGCGTCTTTCAGGAGGGCTCGTGCAATGCTGATGCGCTGCTTCTCGCCCACGCTTAGGCGGATGCCCCGCTCGCCCACCCGGGTGTCGAAGCCGTCGGGTAAGCGTCGGATGAAGTCGGCGGCGTTGGCCGTTTCAGCGGCCGCGATCAATTCGGTTTCGGTCGCGTCGAGGCGTCCATAGAGGATGTTCTCCCGGATGGTGCCGTTGAAGAGAAACGGTTCTTGGCTCACCACCGCGATTTGGGAACGCAGGTGGACCAGTGGGATGGATTCCAGGGGTTGACCGTCGACCGTGATCCGGCCTCTGGCGATTGGATAGAAGCGCGGCAGCAGGTTGACCAACGTGGATTTGCCCGCACCGGTGGGCCCGACCAGCGCAATCGTCTGCCCGGCGTGGACTTGCAGATCGATTTCGTTCAGCGCATCTGGGCGTCCCTCGTAGGCGGCCGAAACCCCTTCGAAAGTGACCTCTCCCCGGAGGCGGGTCGTGGACGCGCTGGTTGGATTGGAAGGGTTTGGGTTGGAAGTGGCCGTGGTGGTCTCCGCCGGGGCGTCCAGAATGTCGAAGACCCGTTCACCGGCCGCCCGCGCCGATTGGGACATCTGGTTCAATTGATGGAGCACATTCAGCGGGGCGTAGAACATCCCGAGGAAGAGCAGGAACTCCACGAGGGCTCCGGGTGTCATGGCGCCGTCCATCACCTTGCGTCCGCCCAACCACAGCACCAACACGGTGCCCAGGGCGGAGGCGAATTGCATGGCCGGGTTGTAGCCCGCCCAGGCCTTCATGACGGTCAGCGTGCCTTTGCGGAGTGCGTCGGCTCGTTGGGCGAAGCGTGAGTCCTCGTGAGCCTCTCGGCCGAAGAGCTTGATTTGCCGGATGCCCTGGAGGTTGTCCATGAGCAGGGCGTTCATGGCGCTGCTGGCTTGGCTGCGGGCCCGGTAGCGCGAGGCGGCGGTCTTGGTGTACCAGACGCCACCGGCCACCAGCAGCGGCACGGGAATGAGTGCGATAGCCGCGAGGAAGGGGTCGTTGAGGAAGAGCAGGGTGGCCACTCCCAGGACTCCCAACACCGCGACGACTCCTTGTTCCGTTCCGTCGATGAGCAACCGCTCCATGGCTCCCACGTCCTCGATGACTCGGGTCATCAGGTCGCCGGTGGCCCGATGGTCAAACCAGCTGGGGGCCAATTGCTGGAGCCGTCCATAGACTTGGCGACGGATGTCGAAGATGACGTTCTGCTCAAAGCGGTTGTTGAGCCGGATCCGCAGTGAATTGAAAGCATCGCGCAGGGCGAACGCCGCCAGAAGGCCGAGGATGGCCTTTCCCAAAAGATCCCGCCGCCCGGTGGCGATCACATCGTCCATCACGAAGCGGGTCAGTTTGGGGTAGGCGAAGGCCGCCAATTGGCCGAGCAGCGCGCACAAAATGGTGCCGGAGGCCAGCAGGGGGTAAGGCTTGAGGTAGCTGGAGACGCGGCGGACAATTTCCCCGGTGGTTCGGGGCCGGACGGCAAAGGCTCCCTTTGCGTCGCCGTGGACATGGGCGAGGTATTGCACAATGACTGGATGCGGACGGACGGGCTTGCTGGTTGGCTGGCTTTGAAATTCTCTCGGATCAGGGGCAAACCCAGTGGGCCTCCCAAGAATCGGCGTCCCAGCGGAACCGGGCGCGCTCATGATGCTCGGGCTTCAACTGCAGCCAGTCCAGTTCATGAACGGTGGTTACCAGCACGGCGAATTGCTCCACCGGGTGGTCTCCGAACGGGATTTCCCAGGGAGCGAGGATTTGCTCTCCGGGTCGAGGAACCGTGGCATACAGGCGTCGGCTGCTGTGGGGCAGTTTTTCCCAGTGGTGTCGCGTGAGCGCATCCTGGATATGGATGCGAGTTTCTCCGCGGGCCCGCAACTGAATGCGCGAGACCGGATCGTAGAAGCACCACGTGGCCACGGGTTGTATTCGCACACCGGCGACCTTGTGGGCCCGGCTGTCTGAGAAACAAACCAGCGTCCGCCCATGGAGATCGGCCTCCCTCAGAACCACGATCCGCGCATCCGGATGATCCGGTCCAGCGGTCGCCAAGGTTGGGGTCCGCCACGGATGGGACAGGTCCGAAGTGGCTTGGCCCAGGCGGTTCCAAATGTCGCCGTGCAGGGATTCCAGAGACGGGGAATGCGCTTCGGAGGGCCTCATGAGCGGCTACATTATTCCAGGTGGGTGTTGGCCTCCAGTCCAGGAATGGCTGAGTTGGATCAAAAATGCCCGTGTTCAAGTGGTTTTGAAAAGGCGCATGGCCCTGGTTCATCCTTCTGGCTTTCAGACGCAAAATCCCTGTTTCGCCTCTGAGTCTTTGCCGCAACCTTTCCAGCGTGTCTGCGACGATTCCCAAGACCATGCGTGCGGTGGTGTATCGCGGTGCCAATGACCTGCGGGTCGAGGAGATTCTGGTGCCTCGGATTGGTTCAGGTGAAATCCTCGTGCGAGTCGGTGTGTGCGGCGTGTGTCCCACCGACATCAAGAAGGTTCACTACGGAACCCAGACGCCGCCGAGGATTTATGGCCATGAAACGGCTGGTACCATTGTCAGGGTGGGGGCCCGGGTCCAAGGGTGGTCGGTGGGTGACCGTGTTGGGCTTCACCATCACGTGCCCTGTCTGGACTGCCATTTTTGCCGACACCGGGCCTTCGCCCAATGTGAGACCTACAAGCGCACGGGTATTACGGCGGGCTTCGAGCCGGCCGGCGGTGGTTTTGCCGAATACGTTCGGGTCATGGATTTCTGTCTGCCGGGAGTGGTGAAAATTCCGACCAAGAACAGCCTTGAGGAAGGGGCCATGCTTGAGCCGGTGAACACGGTGCTCAAAGGCATTCGCAGCCTGCCGCTACTCCAGGGCGACACCGTTTGGGTGGCGGGTGCCGGGCCGATCGGCTTGCTCTTCATCGGCATGCTGTCCGCATTGGGCATGCGTGTGGTGGCGACCGACCTCATGGAATCCCGTCGTCAACTGGCCCGACGTTGGGGGGCCTGGAAGGCCTTGGACGGGGCGGATACGAATCTGGTGGATGCGTTGCGCTCTCTGACCCGAGGCCGCGGGTTGGATGCCGCCGTCGTTTGTGTGCCCGTCGATGCCGTGGTGGCCCAGGCTCAAGCCGTATTGCGGGGCGGGGGAACGACGTTGCTGTTTGCCCATACCTTGCGCGGCAAAATGGCTCCTGTAGATCTCGGTGTGCTGTGCGTGGATGAAAAAGGATTGATGGGCAGTTATTCCTCGGATTTTACCCTGCAAAAAGAAGTGGCCCGATGGGTGTTTTCCCGGCGCTTGGATGTCCGGAAGCTCATCACCCATCGCTTCCCGTTGGAGGAAACCGCGGCGGCCGTGGCTCTGGCAGCGCGTCCCAGCGAGGATTCTCTCAAGATCTTGGTCGAGAGTGTGGTTGAGCGGTGATCGCCTCGAATTTCCGGGCGGATTGACCTTCTGAAAACGACAACGCCGGCGCGCAGTGCATGCACGTCGGCGTGGTCGGATGTCAACCCGGCCGGCCCCCTGAGAAGACCGGAGGGTTCGGGGTTCAGGCAGTGAGCTTCTCGAAGCGGGCCTCGATGAACTCCCAGTTGAGCACCTTCGAGACGGCCTGCACGTAGTCCGCGCGGCGATTCTGGTGCTTCAGGTAGTAGGCATGCTCCCACAGGTCGATGCCGAAGAGCGGGGTCTCGCCGTTGGACAACGGGCTGTCCTGATTGGCAGAGGTTACCAACTTCAAGCTCTTGTCCTTGGTGACCACCACCCAAAGCCATCCGCTGCCGAAGACGCCCATTGCGCGCTTGAGGAACTCCTCCTTGGCTTCGTCTTCACTGCTGAAGAGTTCTCCAAAGGCCTTCATGAGCGGTCCGCCTTCGGTCAACGGGGCCGAATCCTTCTTGAGGCATTGCCAGAAGAGGGAGTGGTTGTAGTGGCCACCACCGTGATTGCGCACGGCGGAACGGATCTTCTCAGGAACGGTGTTCAGGTTCTTGAGCAAGTCTTCCACCGAGAGTTTCTGCAGGTCGGGGTAATCAGCCAGGGCCTCGTTGAGCTTGGTGACGTAGGTCTGGTGATGCTTGCCATGATGGATTTCCATGGTCTTGGCATCGATGTACGGCTCCAGCGCGTCGAAAGCGTATCCCAGCGCAGGCAACTTGTGGGGACCCGAGGCGGATTGCGCGAGGGTCCGGAACGGAGCCGCAGCCATGGCCAAAGCCAGGGCACCGGCCGACTTGAGTGCGTGACGTCGAGTGATCATGCAGGGAGCAAATGTGTTGAAGTGCGAGTTCGACGGTGGTCCCGGTCGGATCGGGGCGCAAGCTTGTGTGTGTTTCCGTTGGGTCACAGATGCACGGGAAACTTTCGCCAGCCTTGCGCCCGCTTCGTTGCCGATTCTAATATGGAGTCGTATGAGGTTGCTCCGAACCGGTTCCCTTTCGATGGCCATGATTCTGGGTGGGATCCTGTCCCTGCAAGCGGAGATCACCCCCGAAGACATCCGGCAATTGCAGACGCGTTTCCAACAGGCGGAGGAGTCCGAGGAGCGTCTGCGCGCCCGCATTCAGAAGCTGGAAGCCGCCAACGCGGAGTTGCGATCGCAAATCGGCGAGGTTCGATCGGTGGCCGCTTCGGCGGGCAAAGAAGCCGTCACCCAGGAGCAGCTTAAGAAGGTGCTCGATCAATTGCGCGAGTTGGACCGCCGTCGTCAGGACGACAACGAGAAAGTGGTTCAGCAAATCAAGCGCCTGGCAGACCTGCCGACGGCACCTCCACCGAACTTCGATGAACCCAAGACCAAGGGACGCAAGCCGGCTGGCGACTCCGGAGGCGGCGCTGGCGGTGCCGGTTCAACGACCAAGGCTGAGACCAAAGGTGAACCCAAAGGCGAGGCCAAGACCGAGGCTCCCAAGCCCTCACTGCCGGCTGATTATGAATTCTACGAGCATGTGGTTCGCGAGAACCAATCACTGAGCCAGATCATCAGCGAGTACAACAAGGGTTATGGTTTGAAGGTGCGGATGAAGCACGTGCTGGAGGCCAACCCCAAGTTGCGTCCGGATCGCCCGATTTTGGTGACAGGACAGAAAATTCGCATCCCCGTCGTCAAGTAAGCAGGGTGTCTGTTCCACCAGAAAGGCGACGATGAAGCTCATCCGAAAACTCCATCTGTTTCTGGGGGTGTTCTTCACCCCGCTGTTGGTTTTCTTTGTCGCGACCGGTTGGTACCAGACGCTCAATCCGGACCGGCTGAAATCGCCCAGCGAGGCCGAGACGCTGTTGCAGAAACTCCGGGTGGTGCACACCGACATGATTTATCCGGGCGACCGCGAGTTCAGTCGCCCGTCCTCGCCGAAGCTGTTTCAGGGAATGGTGGGTGCCATGTCGGCCGCGGTGCTGATCACCACGTTGTTGGGGGTGTTCCTGGCCTTTCGGTCGGTCCGCAGCAAGGGGTGGGTTTTCTTTTGGTTGGTGGCCGGTCTGGCGGTCCCGTTGGGCCTGCTTTGGGCAGGCCGAAAGGGTTGAGCATGTCGTTGACACCGGTCCAATGGTTAATGGCTGGAGCCGCGGCAGCGGTGATATGGGCCGGCCTCTGGTATTGGTTCCGGACTCGCCTGCGGTACGTCATCGGACAGACTTCTCTCCGGGTGGTCTTCGGGAAGACCACCGTGCGTCGAGTCCCCTTCGAGGAAATCCTGCGAATTCGCAAACCCCGGCGCAATCCCCCTTGGCGGCTCACTGAAAACTGGCGCAATGGATTCTTCGATCACCACCGGGTGCTGATATTGGAACGGCGCACGGGATGGTTCCCGTGGTTTGTCATCACCCCGGCCCGACGCTACGAATTTCGATCCCAATTGCGCGATGCCATGGCTCGTCACGGGGTCGAGACTCAAGATGAGGGCGCAGCCGACGGTGAAGGGTCTTCCGAAAACTTGGACTGATTCTTTGGACGCCGTTGCTCCGGCGTCGTTGCCGAACGGCCGACGTCTGATTAGCGTCTGAGCAGAAATGCAATCATTGCTGATTTCAGGCGGGCGGGTTGTGGATCCGGCCAACGGGCTCGATGGGGTGGCCGACGTGCTGGTAACCGATGGACGCATAGCTCGAGTGGGGCCGTCTTTGCAGGTTCCGGCGGGCACTGATCGGATCGATGCTTCGGGGCAGGTGGTTTGCCCGGGCTTGATCGATCTCCATGTTCACTTTCGTGAGCCGGGTCAGACTGCCAAGGAGAACATCGCGACCGGCGCTCAGGCTGCCGCACGCGGTGGATTCACCACGGTGGTTTGCATGCCCAACACGCAGCCGGCGATCGATTCTGCGAGCACGGTTGCTCTCATTCAGGAAAAGGCACGCACGGCGGCCATCCGGGTGGAAGTGTCCGGCGCCATGAGCAAGGGAATCCAGGGGGAGGAATTGGCCTCCATTGGTTCCTTGGCCAAAGCCGGCGTGGTGGCGTTGACCGATGACGGTCACTGCATCCAGAACAACGATCTCATGCGCCGGGCGCTCGAATATGCCCGACAGTTTGGATTGCCGGTCATGGACCATTGCCAGGACTACGGCATGGTCATGAAAGGCGTGATGCATGAGGGGCTTCAAAGCCTCCGCCTCGGTCTTCGCGGTTGGCCTGCCGCAGGCGAAGAATTGATCGTCGCCCGGAACATCTTGTTGGCCGAACAGACGGGGACTCCGGTGCACTGCCAGCACATGAGTGCCGCCGGCAGCGTTCGTCTCATTCGGGAGGCCAAGCGTCGCGGAGTCCCCATTTCGGGAGAGGCCTGCCCCCATCACTTCACGCTGACCGATGCGACCATCGCCGGCAGCTCCGAGTTCTGGTCTGGAGACGGTGCGGAATTGGCTCAGCGGGTCTTTTCAGGGCACCCGCTGCCCACCTGGCCGGTCTACCACACCCATTTCAAGATGAATCCGCCTCTCCGTACGGCTGCCGATCGGGAGGCGATTTTGGAGGGGTTGGTCGATGGCACGCTGGAAATCATCGCCAGCGACCACGCCCCCCACACCGAGTCTGAAAAGGAAGTGGAGTTCGATGACGCTCCGTTCGGTATTGTCGGTTTGGAGGTGGAGCTTTGCTTGTCGCTCATGCAGCTCTACCACACAGGACGGCTTTCGCTGTCGGGAGTGCTGGAGAAGTTGACCATCAATCCGGCCCGTTTTCTCAAACTGTCCGAAGGTCGCGGCACGCTTTCAGCAGGGGCTTGGGCTGACATCACGATGTTCGATCCAGATGCGACTTGGGTGTGCGACCGTCGCGATACGGCGAGCCTCAGCCAGAATAACCCGTTTCATGGTTGGCCCATGAAGGGGCGGGTCACTGGAACCATTGTGGGAGGTCGGCGGGTGTTTTCCGTTGGTTGCTGACTCTTGCTGAAATTGGAGGCGAAAATTTGGGTTGGTTGCCGGCGGATGGCGTGATTAAGGTCGTTTCGTGATGAATCTGCGATCGTGGATGCTGCGATTTGGGGCTTTCCTGGTGTTTGTTTGGCGCTCTTCGGCAACGGATCCTCAGTTTGCTCCGCCCGCCGTTCGGCTTTCACCCGGTCTTGCTCAAGCTCCGGTCATCAAGCGTTTGGAAACACCGGGCGCGGTGGCTGTTTGGCGTGAGTATTCCATCGGAGATCCCAGTTCCGTGGAACAGATGTATCTGGAGTACATCAACCGGGCGCGGGCATTGCCATGGGAGGAGGGGTTTCTTCTGGCGACGGTTTCTGATCCAGAGATTCAGAATGCCTACCAATTTTTCGGAACCGATCTCCAGCGAGTCGTCGACGAAATTGCATTGTACCCGCCGCAGCCGCCGCTGGCTATTGAGCCTCGGTTGACCCAAATCGCCCGCAGCCACAGCCAGTACATGCTGCGCAACGCCGTTCAGGAGCATCAGGAACGGGATCCGGTCACCGGAAAGGTGATCAGTACGACGGAGTCACGCCTTCTGGGATCGGGATATCCGCTCAGCGCCGGTGGCGAGAGCGTCTACGCTTACGCGAAGACGCCGCTCGAAGGTCACGCCAGCTTCGAAGTTGACTGGGGGCTGGGAGACGGAGGTGTTCAACGACCGCCGGGTCATCGGAACAGCAACCATGATGGAGCATTCCGCGAAGTGGGAGTCGGTGTGGTGCACGGTACTCAATCCCGGGTGACTCCGCCGGTCACCAATGCAGTGGGAACCAATATTGTCATCACTCCAGCGGTGACCAACACGGTTGGTCCCAGTCTGGTCACGCTGGATTTTGGGTCCCGCTCGGATTTGCCGCCCCTGGTCACAGGAGTCGTCTATTACGATTTCAACACCAATGGTTTCTACGATGTGGACGAAGGAGTCCCGGGTGTGCGTGTGGAGGGAGAATCTTCCCGCTGGTTTGCCACGACCGCAGGCTCTGGCGGTTATGCAATTCCCGGGGTCGAAGGTTCCCAAAAGATCCGGTTCCTCAGCGGTGACCATGAATTGGGTTCCCGCACGGTATCGGTGATCGTCGGAAAGAATGTGAAGCAGGACTGCATCTTGCCCTATGCGGGAACACGGGTGTTGGGCCCAACTTCGGCCTCCGTGACGGGGCTCAATGTGTATCGGGTCGAGCAAATTCTGGGGGCTTCTGGATACGAGTGGCAATCCATGCGCTGGGATCTCTTCAGCGGTTCTGAAGGCGGCGAAGATGGGGGCGCGCGTTTCCTGTTCAGCGGTCTGGCCGGCTGGGATCCGGTGAAAGTCGGGGCTGCGGCGTCGGGAACGCGTTCCTTTCAGTTGGTGCACACCAATGGATTGGAACAAATTCTCCAGTACAAGCCATGGGTGCGTCCGGGTGTGGGATCGGAGATTCGGTTCAAGTCTTACCTCGGCTTCACGAGCACCAACCAGATTGCTGCGGTGGAGGTTTCCACTAATGGCATCCAGTGGACCGCGCTGTATCAGGAGCGGGGACGGGGCATCTCGGTGTCTCCCACCGGAAGTTATCTGGCGAAATCAGTGTCGCTGGCCGGCTGGGTGGGTGTGGATCTTCGGATTCGATTCCGGTTCTTTGTCGAAGCAGTCGATGGGTCCCGTTTTTATACCCAGACCCAATCCGCCTTTGGTTGGTCCATCGATGATATTCAATACTCCAATGCCTTGGTGGGGACCGAATCGGCCTCCCACGCCTTGGCCGCCGCAACGCCGTTCGTCTTCAAGCCCACCTCCAGCGGTCGCTATGAGTTCAAGGCCCGCCCGCGCTTTGGAAGTCAGGAACTGCCTTACTCCGCACCGGTGGTGGTCGATTTTTCATCGACGGCCGTTTCCTCGGGAACGGTGGTGGTCGAAGGAATTCGTCGCGACGGGACCGGCCAAATGATGATCGACTTCGCACTCACAACCGGTGTGGCCCGCGAATGGGTGCTGCAAGGGCGTGGATCACTGGTCGAGGCTTGGCAGACGGTTTCTGGCGCCACTCTGACGGACAGGGGGGAAGGGCGACTGACTTGGATTCAATCGCCACCGGCAGGAAACTTCTTTTATCGGGTCATGGCGCGGTGAGTATTCGGGTTGCGCCGTCGGTCCGAATTTCCCAGAAAACTCTAACAGTGGCCGGAAGGTAGCCTAATACCGTCTCGTAACGTTTGACGTTCCGAACGGAAGGTCATTATCTGGGTGTGTGGAATTCCTGAAACCCCGAGTTTCTGCTGTGACTTTGCTCCCATGAACCTGCTGCAACGCATTTGGCGATCCTCCCTCGGGAAGAAGTACCTGATGGCCCTGACGGGTCTGGCGCTCTTCGGCTTTGTGGTGGGACATCTGGTCGGTAACCTCCAGGTGTTCGGCAACCCGGAGTTGATCAATTCCTACGCCTATTTCCTGAAGTCCAAGCCGGGTCTCCTGTGGGGCGCACGCTTGGGTCTTTTGGCCACAGTCGCCATCCATGTGGCGGCCGCAGTGACTTTGAGTGCCGCCAACAAGGCGGCGCGCCCGGTCGGCTATGCGGGTGGATCCGCCTATGGCTCCAGTTGGCGGTCGCGCTACATGCTGGTCAGTGGTTTGGTCATCTTGGCCTTCGTTGTCTATCATCTTCTGCACTACACCGTGCAGTTGCCGGCGGTGAATGGTGGATTTGATTTTCGCTCGCTCACGGCACGCTTGGCCGATGGAACCCAAGTTCAGGACGTGTACGCCATGATGGTTCATGGTTTCCAGGTCGTATGGGTGTCGCTCTTCTACCTGATCGCCCAGGCCCTTTTGTTCATCCACTTGGGGCATGGCCTGTCTTCCATGTTCCAGTCGCTGGGACTGCGCAACCACGTCTGGGGCCCGCGGATTGCCGCCTTTGCGAAGGTGGTCAGCCTCGTGATTTTCCTGGGATATGCCTCGATTCCGGTCGCGGTGCTGACCGGAATGGGGGGCGACTACCTCAAGAACAAGAAGGCGCCGACGCCCACAATCGAGACTCTTCGCTGATATGGCCACGCTCAATTCTCAGATCCCCGCCGGCCCCCTGTCCGACAAGTGGGAGAAACACAAGTTCAGCTCCAAGCTGATCAATCCGGCCAACAAGCGGAAGTACAAGGTCATCGTGGTCGGCGCCGGTTTGGCTGGCGCTAGCGCCTCGGCGACCTTGGCCGAGCTGGGCTACGAGGTGCACAACTTCGTGTTCCATGATTCCCCGCGTCGCGCCCATTCGGTGGCCGCTCAGGGCGGTATCAATGCGGCCAAGAATTACCAGAACGATGGTGATTCGGTGCATCGACTCTTCTACGACACCATCAAGGGTGGCGATTACCGCGCCCGCGAGGCCAATGTTCATCGCTTGGCCGAGGTCTCGGTGAACATCATCGACCAGTGTGCTGCGCAAGGTGTGCCCTTCGCCCGCGAATACGGTGGCCTTCTCGACAACCGGTCTTTCGGTGGTGCCCAAGTCTCACGCACCTTCTACGCGCGTGGCCAGACCGGACAGCAGCTCCTGCTCGGTGCCTATTCGGCGCTCAACAAGATGATCGGAGCTGGCGGGATCAAATCCTACACCCACTCCGAGATGTTGGACTTGGTGGTGGTCGACGGCCATGCCAAGGGCATCATCGTCCGTAATTTGCAGACGGGTGAGATCACTCGGCATAGCGCCGATGCGGTCGTTTTAGCGACCGGCGGTTACGGCAACGTCTACAACCTGTCCACCTACGCACGCGGTTCCAACGTCACGGCCAGTTGGCGCGCCTACAAGCGCGGGGCCTGTTTTGGGAATCCTTGCTACACGCAAATCCATCCGACGTGCATTCCGGTGTCGGGCGATTATCAATCGAAGCTCACCCTGATGTCGGAGTCGCTGCGCAACGACGGCCGCATCTGGGTTCCAAAGCGCAAGGAGGACTGCAAAAAGAGCCCCGCAGACATCGCCGAGGGCGACCGCGACTATTACCTGGAGCGGATGTACTCGGCCTTCGGCAATCTCGCTCCACGCGACGTTGCCAGCCGCGCTGCCAAGTATGTCTGCGACGAAGGTCGCGGCATTGGCGAAACCGGGCTGGGCGTCTATTTGGATTTCGGAGATTCCATCCGCCGTCTGGGTGAGGGGAAGGTGCGGGAGCGCTACGGCAACCTCTTCGCCATGTACCACGAGATCACCAACGAGGACGCCTACAAGACGCCGATGCGCATCTACCCGGCGGTGCATTACACCATGGGTGGTCTTTGGGTGGACTACAACCTGATGAGCAACATTCCGGGTTTGTTTGTCCTGGGCGAAGCCAACTTCTCGGATCACGGCGCCAATCGTCTTGGGGCCAGTGCCCTGATGCAGGGACTCTCCGACGGTTACTTCGTCCTTCCGAGCACCATCACGACCTATTTGGCCAACGTGAAGGCTGGCGGTCGTCCGGCGACCGATCGCGCGGAGTTTCAACAGGCTGAGGAAGAGGTTCGAAACTTCACCCGCCGAGTCACTTCCAACAACGGCAAGCGCTCGCCCGACAGCTTCCACAAACAGTTGGGCAAGATCATGTGGGACTACTGCGGCATGGCTCGCACCGAGACGGGTCTGCAGAAGGCCATCCAACTCATCGGCGACCTCCGTGAGGAATTTCGCACCACCGTCAAGGTGCTGGGTGAGCCGAATGGATTGAATCAGTCTCTGGAAAAGGCCGGTCGTGTTGCCGACTTCATTGAACTGGGCGAGTTGATGTGCCGTGACGCGCTCATGCGCGAGGAGAGTTGCGGCGGACACTTCCGCGAAGAGTACCAATACACCCCCAATGACCCTGAAGTGCAGCAGGGCGTGGTCAACACCGGCGACGTCAAGCGGCGGGACGATCAGTTCGCCTTCGTTGCGGCCTGGGAGTATGCCGGTGCCCCGGACAAAGCCCCGATCCTCAACAAAGAGCCGCTCATCTACGAAGAAGTGAAGATGAGCACCCGGAGCTACAAATAACCCGCCACCCGCAAAACACCTTCCCTACTGCCCATGAAAGTTAGCCTGAAAGTCTGGCGCCAGAAGAACGCGAATGCCGCGGGCGAATTCAAGACCTACGCGTCTCCCGAACTCAATCCGAACATGTCGTTCCTGGAAATGCTCGACGTGGTGAACGAAGAGCTCTCCAGCCAGGGAGAAGAACCCATCGCCTTCGACCACGATTGCCGCGAGGGCATTTGCGGTACCTGCTCGCTGGTCATCGATGGCAAGCCCCACGGTCCCCACAAGGGTGTGGCCACCTGCCAGACCTACATGCGGAGCTTCTCCAACGGCGATCAAATCGTCATTGAGCCCTGGCGGGCCAAGGCCTTCCCCATCGTCAAGGATCTGGTGTGTGATCGGAAGGCTTTCGACCGCATTCAGCAGGCCGGCGGCTTCATCAGCGTGCGCACCGGCAGCGCGCCCGATGCGAACAGCATTCCCGTGTCCAAGGAGAACGCCGATCTGGCCATGGATGCGGCCCAGTGCATCGGTTGCGGTGCCTGCGTGGCGGCGTGCAAAAATGCCAGCGCCATGCTCTTCGTCTCCGCGAAGGTTTCCCACCTCGGCCTCATGCCCCAGGGGCAGCCGGAGCGTTACAAGCGCGTCAAGGCCATGGTGGACCAAATGGACACCGAAGGCTTCGGAGCGTGCACCGTGACGGGCAGTTGCGAGGCTGTTTGCCCGAAGGAAATCTCACTCGACTTCATCGCCCGGATGAACCGCGACTACGCCGTTTCGCTCATTCAGGGAGATCCCAAGCAGGTGGCGGGTGGCGGCGCGGGTTGATCGTCCGTGATTGAATCAAATCGTTACAGGAGGGGTCGCCCTCGGAACTTGCCAAACCCGGTGGGCTGTTTGAATCTAGGCTTTCTCTAGTCAGTAAATACATGAAGATTTCTCAAAAGATTGCGGCTTCCAAGCGTCGCGGAGGTTTCACCCTCATCGAACTGCTGGTCGTCATCGCCATCATCGCCATTCTGGCCGGCATGCTTCTGCCGGCACTCGGCAAGGCCAAGTCCAAGGCACAAGGCATCATGTGCATGAACAACGGCAAGCAGCTCATGCTGGGCTGGACTCTCTATTCCGGTGACAACCGGGAAGAGATCTGCCTGTCAGCCGGTTTGGGCGGCTTGGTGAATACCGCTAGCCCCACCAAAACCTACCCGTTGAATCAATGGTGCATGGGAACCATGCATGAAGGTCCAAGTTGGACCAACACCATGCTGATCATGGATTCCTTGCTCTACAAATACGTTGGAGCATTGGGGGTCTACAAGTGCCCCTCCGACAGAGCGACGACGAAGGGACCTTTTGGCGGTGGCGGCATTCCGAAAGTCCGGAGCCTGTCGATGAGTTGCTACATGAATCCGGTTCGGGGACAGGAGTGGAGCACGGGTCGGGCTTACCGCAAGCAAAGTGATTTCATTCTGGGTGCCTCCCAAACCTGGGTGACGATTGATGAGAACCCTGCGTCGATCAACGATGGTTGGTTTGTGCACGCCTCGCAGACCTCGTTCGTCGATTACCCTGCCTCATATCATAACGGCGCTGGCGGTCTTTCTTTCGCCGATGGCCACTCGGAGATCAAAAAGTGGCGATCGCCCACGATTCTCACCTACGGTCTTCGACAGAAGTTCGACCGGGTTCTGGACACGTTGGACGCGACTTGGCTCTACGAGCGCACGACCACCTACTGAATTTCGGATTCAGTCGATCCGGATCGGTCGACGACTTTTCACATACCGCCAATTTGGCGGTTTTTTTTGCGTTCGTGGTTTCGTCATCGAGTCATTCAGCGTCCAAGGCAGGCTTTGACGCCCGGCACCCTTAGCGGTGTGATGGGCTCATGCCGCGACGCCCCGCCGTAGACCGTTTTCTGCATGAGCGATCCCGCTTCGCATCCGGGATCGAAAGGATCGCCGGAGTGGATGAAGCGGGGCGGGGGCCTCTGGCCGGACCGGTGGTTGCGGCCGCGGTCATTTTACCTCGCGCTTGGGTCATGGAAGGAATTCCGGATGCGTTTGCCGATTTGAATGATTCCAAGCAATTGACCGAAGCTCAGCGGGATCGGTTCTTCGCCGGACTGACGGGTGATCCAGCCGTTCGCTACGCCATCGCTGCGGTGGAACCTTCGGTGATTGATAAGATCAACATCTTGCAAGCCACCCATCGTGCGATGAATCAGGCATTGGCCGATTTGGGGGACGACGTGGATCACGCGTTCGTGGACGGGCGCCCAGTCCGCAGCCTTCGCTGGCCCCAGACAGCCTTGGTGAAAGGAGATTCTCTAAGCTATTCCATCGCTGCTGCCTCGGTGCTGGCCAAGGTGACTCGGGATCGGGTGATGCGGGAGGCGGAGGTGAGGTGGCCCGGTTATGGGTTTGCCAGTCACAAGGGTTATCCTACACCCGAACACCTGGAGGCTGTCGCTCGTCTGGGACCTTGTCCCATCCATCGCCTGAGTTTTGCGCCACTGCGACGGCCTGAACCGGAGCTATTCCCGACATGAGTCTTTGGTCCCGACTACGGAAACCCGTCAAGCCTGTCGAAGCCGGGGCCCACCTCCGCCTCGGAAGACGCGGCGAAGACGCCGCTCGGGTCGAATTGGAGAGGCTGGGGATGAAGATCTTGTGTGCCAACTACCGGCACGGGCGTGGGGAGATCGACCTCATTGCTCGCGACGGGGAAGTGCTGGCCTTTGTGGAGGTGAAGTCCCGTTCGTCGGAAAGCTGGGTGCGTCCGGCCCAGGCGGTGGGGCGTCCGAAGCAACGCATGCTTTCCGACACGGCCCTGGCCTACCTCAAAGAACTCGGCCGGCCTCAAGTCGCCTTCCGCTTCGACATCGTCGAGGTGCTCTTTGCCGGTGCCGAGGTCCGCGAAGTGCGGCACATCCCCAATGCCTTCCCGTTGGCCGAAGGGCGGATGTACCGCTAAAGCCTCTCCGGTTCAGTGGACCAGGGGAGGGGATCCCGAGTCGAGACGCAGAGCGGCCTCCCGTTCGACCAAGGTCGGGTGCGAGTAGTAGAACCCGCTGAACCATGGATGGGGCGTCAGGTTAGACAGGTTCTTCTCGTGCATCTTGCGCAAGGCTCCGATGAGCGAAGCGCTTTCAGCCATGGCGTTCCGCGCATAGGCGTCTGCCTCAAATTCGTGCCGTCGTGACCGTCGTGTCCCTAAAGGGGTGAGCCAGAAGGTGACCGCACCGCCCAGCAATCCGGCCAAGAGCAGCACCGGGGCGGTGCCGGCCGATCCTTTGAAACCAAAGGCTTCGAGGAACACCGACTGGCGAGCCAACCAGCCCAGCAATGCGAAGCTCACGAGCGATGAAACGCCGGCCCAAATGAGCATCTTGGGAATATGACCCCGCCGATAATGGCCGATTTCGTGGGCCAGCACCGCTTCGAGTTCAACCTCGGTCAACTGGGCGATCAACGTGTCGTAGAGTACGATTTTCCGGAATCGCCCAAAGCCTGTGAAGTACGCGTTGGAATGGGCGGAGCGCCGACTGCCATCGGCCACCTGAATGGTCTTGGCGGAGAATCCGGTGCGTTCTCCCAGTTTGAGGAGGCGATCCCGCAGCGAGCCTGCAGGCAGCGGGGTGAATTTATTGAACAAGGGCAGGATGAGGATGGGAGCCAGAACCATCATTATCGCCTGGAACGCCATCAGAAGAACCCAAGCCCAGAGCCACCATTGGTCCCCGATCCAGTCGGTGAGTTTCAAAATGCCACCAATCAAAGGCAGCCCAAGGACGGTGCTTAGGGCCAGCATCTTGAGGTGGTCGGTGATCCAGATCTTGAGGGTGCTCTTGTTGAACCCAAAGCGTTCTTCGAGCCGAAATTGGGACCACCATTCCAGCGGAAGGTCCGGCAAGCCCATCACGAGCGAAACCACCAAGAGCCATCCAGCGGTGGCCAGCACGCCCGAGCCGGCCCAACCGGCCCAGAAGCTCAGGCTCCAGGGCAGGAATCCGCTGCAGAGAAAGAGGGTCTTCATGGCCAGTCCCCAAAGTTCTTCTGCCTGGCCGAACCGAGATTTGGCCAAAGTGTATTCCACTGAACGGCGGTAGGTGGCCTCATCCATGATGTCCCGGACCGCCTCGGGCGGTTGGGAGGCGTGGCCCCGGACGTGATTGCGGTTCCAGCGGTCCAGATACCACTGGCCCATCCAGCGCAAAACCAGCAACGCCAGGGACAAAAAGAGGATGAATGAAGGAGTCATTGAGAACGTCTCAAGAGATCGAATCATCCTGAAAGGTTTCCGACAACGTGGGAAAACTTCGATGGTAGATTGTACGTGTTCGTACAATCGTGTTAAGAAGAGCAACTTGTCGATGAAGATCCTGATAGTGATTTTGATAGTCGGAACCCTCGGTGCCGGGGGCTGGTATTACTCCCAGCGCCAGCAAAAGGGTGCCGCTCCGCAGGCCAGCTCCAAGGTGGACAGCGCGGTCATTGAGACTCGCAACATCAAGTTCGCCATTAATGCCGCCGGCGACATCACGCCGGCCGAGCAGGTGAGCGTTCGGCCCGAGGTCAACGGCAAGATTGAAGTGCTGCCCGTGGATGTGGGTGACCGGGTGAAATCGGGGCAATTGCTCTTCAAACTAGATGACCGGGAATTGCAGACCCAGCGGCAGCAGGAAGACAAGAATGTGGAGCGATCCCGCCTGCAATTGGGACAGGCTGAACGGGACTACAAGCGAGCTCAGTTGCTCTTTGAAGGCAAACTGATCTCCCAGGAACTCTTCGAAGACAGCCGCACCAAGTTTGATTTGGCCAAGAACGAGTTGGCCTTGAGGGAAAAGTCCCTGGAACTCATCGTCGAACGTCTGCGAAAGACCGAGGTGATGGCCCCGTTCGATTCCACGATTCTCACCCGGCCCATCTCTGTCGGGCAGGCCGTTTCTGGCTCGGGCGGTTTTAATGCGGGCACCGAGGTGCTTACGATCGCCAATCTTAACGACTTGATCGTCAATGCTCATATTAATCAGGCAGATGTGACTCGGTTGCACGTGGACCAGCAGGTGGAGGTCAGCGTGGAAGCGGTTTCGGGCCTTAAGGTGGTCGGCAAGGTTGAGCGTATTGCGCCCCAATCGACCCTGAAGAACAATATTCGGGGCTTTGCTGCGCGCATCCTGCTGAAGGATGTCGATAGCCAGATCCGGCCCGGCATGAGCGCCAACATTTCCATACCGGTGGCCAGTGCCGACAATGTGGTGGCTGCCCCTCTGGCTGCGGTGTTTACGGAAACCAATCCGGCGACCCGTGAAATCGAGCGCCACATCTGGGTTCGCAAGGAAGAGACCTGGGAACGGCGCCCCATCAAGATCGGTGTGAGTGATTACTTTTTCGCTGAGGTGACTTCGGGGCTGCAGGCGGGCGAGGTGGTTTCTTTGGAGGATCGATCCAAGGAGCTGGGAACGGGTGGTGCCACCAACAGTGTTAAGGTGGCCACCAAAGCGACCGCAGCCCAACGCTGAGACTGACCTGAACATGGCGCTGCTCGAACTTCGCAACGTCTCCAAGATCTACCATCTCGGTGGAGAGGAGATCCGAGCTCTAGACGACGTATCCCTCGATCTAGATCAGGGAGAATTTGTATCCATCATCGGTCCTTCCGGCAGCGGTAAGTCCACCTTGATGCATATCTTGGGCTGTTTGGATTCGCCGACTCTGGGTAATGTAGTTTTGGCAGGAACCGATATTGCCAAGGCTTCGGCGCGGGAACTGGCCCGGGTGCGCAATCGCACGATCGGCTTCGTGTTCCAATTCTTCAACCTGCTGCCCAAGCTCAACGTGCTGCAGAATGTTGAATTGCCGATGATCTACGCGGGCATCGGAAGTCGTGAACGTCGAGAGCGCGCTGAGAAGGCCTTGGAAATGGTGGAATTAAGCCACCGCCTCAAGAATCGCCCCAATCAGCTTTCCGGCGGTCAGCAACAGCGCGTGGCCATTGCCCGGGCACTGGTCAACAATCCCAAGATTATCTTAGCCGACGAGCCGACCGGCAACCTCGATACCCACACGGGCGAGTTGATTTTGGCTCTGTTTCGGCGTTTGGCGGCCGAGGGGCGCACCGTGATCCTGGTCACTCACAATCCGGAGATCGCAGCGGTCACCCCACGGCGTATTGAGATCCGCAACGGCAAGATTGCCCACCAGGTGGATGCTAAGTTGGCGGGTCTTGACCGGGTTTCCAAAGCGCCTACCGAAGGGCAGCCATCATGAGTCTGGAACTGCCGCGTATTTCGTCATCGGATCTATCGTTGCAAGATCTTCCCGTTGGCAAGACGAGCTTGGGCAATGCTGTGGTGGTCGGCCTAAAGGAGATCTGGGCGCACAAGTTTCGCAGTGCCCTCACCATGTTAGGGATCGTGCTGGGCGTGTCGTCGCTCGTGGCCATGAGTGCGATGGTTCAAGGCATGGAAAACGGTCAACGTGAAGCGTTGCTCGCCATCGGAGGTTTGCAGAAGGTGCGCATGGAGGCCCAGCGCGTACCCGTCGAGCAGCGGCATCTCAGGGACTTGGCTCGCGGAATGACGCTGGCCGATGTCGAGGCCCTTAAGGCTGGAGTTCCTGACATCGAGATTATCGCCCCTGAGATGCGATTAGATTTGGATCCGACGCTTCAAGCCAACGGCAAGTTTCATCGAACCTTCATGACCGGAGGAGTTGTGCCGGAGAAGGTGAAGATCATGGAGCACGAGGTGGAGCATGGTCGTATGTTCAATGACATTGATGCATCGGAGGCCCGGCCGGTGTGCGTCATTGGCACAGGCATCCGAGACGAACTCTTCGGTAGGCCCGAAGAAGCGGGCTCCGAAGTGATCCCATTAGGGCGCATCATGACCATCAACGGTCAGCCCTTCACCATTATCGGGATGTTCAAGCGCTACGAGGGAGAGCAAGACCGCAAGCAGCGCTTAGAGCGAGAAGTTGAACGTCAGAGGCTTATATCTGAGGGCAAAGCTCCGCCCAAGGCGCCGGAGCGGGGGCAGGGGCGCAGTGGCAACTTTGCTTTTTGGATTAAGAACAACACCGTCTACATGCCCCTCAACACGATGTGGCATCGGTTCCAGTCCGGCCTTTCCAATGCCCCAGCTGAGCCCCGCCTCAGTAATATTGAATTGAAGGTTCGCGACTTCTCACAGATCGAGCAAACGCTGACCAAGATTCGGAACATCATGATGGTGAACCATCGGGGTATTGAGGATTTCGCCTTCCGGACCTTTGAGGACTGGAGTGCCGACATCGACCGTTTCGTCAAGAATGCCCGCATGAGTGGTGGGCTCATTGCCGGTATCAGCCTGTTTGTCGGTGGCATCGGCATCATGAACATCATGCTTGCGAGCATCTCTGAGCGCATTCGGGAGATTGGCATCCGCAAGGCAGTCGGGGCAGGGGGACTTGATATCTTTGTTCAGATCCTTGTAGAAAGCGTGGTCATCGCGGTGGTGGGCGGGGTTCTTGGATTGGCATTTTCCCGATTCGTGGTTCTCGGTATCACTTGGGTGGCACCCACCGGCAATGATCCGGTGATCACCAGCGGTGCCATGGCGTTGTCCTTTGGGTTTGCTGTGGTTGTTGGTCTCGTGGCTGGCATTTTCCCGGCGGTGAAAGCGGCCCGGATGGATGTTATTCAGTCTCTTCGTTACGACTGATGAACCTTTTCAATGCGATCCTAATTGGTCTCAAAGAAGTTTGGGCCCACAAGTTCCGGTCATTACTAACCCTGTTTGGCGTTGTGCTGGGTGTCGCCTCGTTGGTTGGCATGAGTGCCATCATCAAGGGCATGGAGAACGGCATGAGGGAATCGATGATAGCCATGGGTGGGGCCGACAAGGTGATCCTCCAGAGGCAGGCGGTTCCGGCCTACCAAGAGCATTTGGCCGACCAGGCGCCTGGCAGGACCTTGGTAGACGTGATTGCGCTAAAACAGGGAGCCCCGTTATTGCGGGTGATTTCACCAGAAATGGCCGTGCCGGACGCCATGGTTTCCCGGGGAGACAAGCGAGCCAGTCCCGAAGAATGTGTAGGAGTTTGGCCGGAAGTACTGGAGATGAACCTCCACACCGTGGAGCACGGCCGGTTCTTCAATGCATTGGATGAAGAGAAGGCGCATGCGGTTTGTGTCATTGGAACTGGGATTCGAGACTCCCTATTTGGCGATCCGGATGAAGTGGGGCGTGAGATTATTCCGCTCGGCGAAACGATCCAGATCAATGGGCAACCCTTCGTCATCGTTGGGATGTTCACCCAGTACGCCAGCGAGCAAGACCTGAAGGCTCGTGCCCTGCGCAATCAAGCCAATGCGTCCACCAATAAGGTTGAGACCAAAAAATCTCGTGGCTGGGGCAGGAAGGGTGGTTGGGCCTTTTGGCGCAAGAACAACACCCTGTACATCCCGCTCAACACGGCTTGGGTGCGATTCCGGATGGCGGGGGATCTCGATGGCATTCCCGACCCTCGTCTCAGCGACATCGATCTCAAAGTGAAGTCCATGGAACAGATGGAGTTGGCCCTTCAACAGGCAAAAAACGTGCTTTTGGTCACTCATCGAGGCATTGAAGATTTCACGTTTCAGACTCAGGAAAGTCAGGTTGAGAACATCAATAAGCAGATTAAGAACGCCCGACTCAGCGGAGGAATTATCGCTGGCATCAGTCTCTTGGTGGGAGGGATTGGCATCATGAACATCATGTTGGCCAGCATCAACGAGCGGGTCCGTGAGATTGGTACCTGCAAGGCACTAGGAGCCACTGGGGTCGATGTTTTCGTTCAGATCATCGTTGAGAGCGTAGTGCTATCGCTTTTGGGAGCGATTGCGGGTCTTGCTGCATCGCTATTGATTGTTGATCTGCTATCCTTTATTGCGCCGACAGGAAACACCCCGATCATCACCTGGGAAGCCCAAGCCATAGCGGTAGCCTTTAGCGGATCGGTCGGTGTATTTGCAGGATTCCTACCAGCCATTAAGGCAGCCCGCCTAGAGCCGATACAGGCCCTTCGTTACGAATAGAGGTGCATGGATTGGAATTGGCGTGACCGGTGCGCATTAAATGCGTGGATTTCGCACACCAACCGTTTCCCTGCCTCCCCCTATCAATCGGATTACGAAGATCGACCATCCAAACGGCCGATTCCGCAGCATTCTCAAAGCTCCCCAATACTTGGCACTGTACCGGCTTAATCGAGATGTCAGTCCCGGGTTGAAGAGCCTGGTTTGTTGACTCATTTGGGGTGAGGCCTCCGCGGCTCAAACTGCGGAGGCCTTTTTCATCTATTTGCCCCACCCACACTCATCCTCATCCTCCAGCGAGTTAAAATTTATTCACATGGTGACAGGTTCATTGTTGTTGACTGGTGAGGGTCAGGGGTTAGGTTGGGTTTATGCGAAGGGGGCGAATTAAGGAGGCGGGGGCCGTTTATCACTGCGTTTCTCGGACCGTCGGGGGGCAGTTCTTGCTCGATGACCTCGCTAAACAACGTCTGGTCGATCTGCTCTTCCCTCTAGCTCAGTTCTGTGGCG
>JARXAF010000200.1 GCA_029865985.1 Verrucomicrobiota bacterium | reverse complement strand
ATCGCCCCTGACGATCCGGAGACAGGACCGCCGTGGGGTGACGCCTGTTATTTTACAGCCCGCTGGCTAACGGACCGGCGGCACCTTCGAGAGTTTGCGTTGCAGGGATCGGCGCCGCGCACTCAAGCCGCCGCTCTCCTGACCGGCGGTTGGCTCTCCTCACCGTTTAGACAGGCTCTGGGCTGCCGCCGCCTAGAAATAACATCTCACATCGCTTGGAGGGACGCTGTGACATTGAAAAAATCGCAGGAAATAAACTTCAACGGAATCTTGGAGATGGCGTGGGTTCGGAAAGGGGCTGAGCGATTCAATCAACGCATCACCCAAGTCGCGGCGGCGATGGGATCGCTGGTGTTCATGGAATTTAATTCGGACTGCCCCAAAGTGATCAACCCGTCCACGTCGCCATACTTGGCGCCGCCCGGAAGGAAGTCCGGCGAGTGGATATCCAACACCCGGCCGAATCGAAACTCTCCAAGATGCAAGGCCACCCGATTCAGTGCTGGGCCAGACTGCGCCCGAGCAGCGGCGGCGATCGGAGCCGTCGCATCCAAGGCAATTAACGAGACCTGGCTGGAGGGCTTCTCATGTCCGCGAATGTACTGCACTGCCGTGAGGACGTCGTGGACTCGGTGCGTGAACACCGCCGGATTGTAGCCAAAGGTGTACGCTGCGGCCTCCCGGGGATTTTTCACCCGAGGTGTGCGCGTGAGCGGTCGGCCATCGATGGAAGACTCGCCCTGATGCAGCAAATCCAACCCCAGCACCGTGACTCCACCGTCGACCAATTTCTGGACCGCCGGGACCAACGAACCCGCAGTGGTATACAACCCTGATTTTCCATCCGCCGTGAGCCAGACGACGGTCTTGCCGTTCCACTGCTTTGGATGACAGAAAATCACGGGGATCTCTTCTCGACGGGACGTGTTCCGTATCAAGCCCGCCATCTGGATCCAGGCTCCGCGATCTTGCTTGTCCTTAAGAACCCAATTGAGCGAGCTCGCCGGAGCCGGATCGCGGGCATCCAAGACCACATCCCAACCCACCTTTAAGACCTGCCGGTATTGCTCGGGGGAGGCCGAGGCCATGCTCTTGAGCTGACGATTCGAATCTGCAGACCAAAGTTTGAGAAGGCCTCGCTCAAACTGGGGATCTGCCGCCATGGGTGCCGGATGTCCGGCATCCCAAACACTGAGTTCCGATCGGGATGAAACCGTGTAGTCGCGCTCCAAGACCGGCTCTGCCTGACCCAGATGGAAATGCTTATTTAGCCAGTTGTAGAAGGCCGATCGCGACACCGCGTTGTAGTTGTGAGGAAAGTGCTCACCGCGCTGCAGCATGACCCGGTCTGCGCCACCGAGAAGACCGTAAAGGCGTTTGAGCTCAGGGAAGCCTTTGGTGGACATCTCCTTGGTCCAGTCATCGGCGGTGGTCATGCCTTGCGGTTTGGGCGCAAACAAACCGGCAAACTCGACATTGCCCGTGCCCACCCGCAGTAAGCTCGCATTCTCGCAGGTGCAGCCCCCTTGCATGGCCGTGCTCACCATGACCGCCGGAAAGGAGAGCGAGATGCGCGGATCAATGGCGGCGAGCAGCATCGTCTGGGTACCCCCGCCACTCGCGCCCGTGATGGCCACTCGCTGAGGATCCACCTCGGGCAACTCGAGCAAGAAGTCGAGCGACCGCACAGCGTTCCATGTCTGGAGCCCCATGATGCTCTGGAGATGCGTCTCCGCCTGAGGGCTGAACAAGCCCCAGTTCTCCGTGGTGTTCATCTCGGGCCGTTGCTTGGCGAAGCTGTGGACCAGTTGGCGGGAAAGCTGTTGAGAATCCGAGTCTCCTAGCATGTCCCACTGCCACACCACACAGCCCATGCGGGCCAGTTGGACACACATGGATTGGAATCGGCTCTTGCCACCCTCGACAAAGCGCTCCTGACCCGTGGCGATTTCATTGCGCAATTCGGAGTCGATAGCCTGGGAGAGCCGCGCATCCGCCCAATGCCCGTGAGCAAACAGCACACCCGGCGCCTTGCCACCCGCAGCCTGCTTGGGGCGGTACAAGTTGCCCGTCACCAAGAAACCCGGAGCGCTCTCGAAATGAACCTTCTCCACCGTGTAATCCCCGCGATCGATGCGCCCATAGATCTGGGCCTTGAGATCCGTCTTGGTGGGCATGGGCCAGAGGCCTTGTGAGACGAGGATGCGCTGGCGCACTTGAGAGGCGCGTCGGTCCCAAGCCTCCTTGGACTCGGGCGGTTGAAATGGAAAGTAACCGTCCAGATCCTTCGGGGCCTGATGCCGAAGGTCGTTGGGACGCTGCCCTACCGGCAGAGCGCGGGGCCCTGCAGCCAGCGCATGGGAGTTCAGCGACAGTGCAACGGCGGCCAGGAGAATGAGGCGCAGCGGGGACATGGGCTGAACGCTACCGTCCCAGCGGCCCGAGACAACCCTTGGAATAAATCCCCAAGATCCGCCCAACCAACGCTCGAATCACCAGGATGCAAAAACCGATTCCGCCGCCCGGACTGTCGCCTCGATGTCGGCGGAGGTGTGTGCCGTGGAAATGAAACCGGCCTCAAATTGAGACGGCGCCAAATAAACTCCCCGATCCAGCATGCCATGGAAAAATCGGGCAAACCGGGCACGGTCGCTGTGCATCGCATCCGCCAGATTCCACACCGGTTGGTTGGTGAAATAGCCGCAGAACATCGAACCAATGCGTTGGAACTGCACCGGGATCTGGGCGGCCTTCGCGACGGCCACCATTCCCTGCTCCAACTCAGCCCCCAGATTCTCTAGCCGGCTCCACGCATCGGTGCTCTGGAGAGCCTCCAGGGCGGCCAAACCAGCGGCCATGGCCAAGGGGTTTCCACTGAGCGTGCCCGCCTGATAAACCGGACCCAGCGGAGCCAAATAGTCCATGATGTCGGCACGTCCTCCAAAGGCCCCAACCGGAAGGCCTCCACCGATGATCTTGCCGAAGCAGCTCAAGTCGGGGATCAGCTCCAAAATCCCTTGGGCCCCGGCTGGGCCAAGGCGGAATCCGGTCATCACCTCATCGGCAATGAGCACGGTTCCGTGGTCTCGGGTCAGTTGCCGGAGCAGTGCCAAATATCCGGGTTGGGGCAAATACAAACCGGCATTGGCAGGCACCAATTCCAAGATCACCGCAGCAATATCGCGCCCCTGATCCTGGAATACTGCCCGCAAGGCCTCCGGATCATTGAATGGAAGTACCACGGTCTGTTGCGCCACCGCTGCCGGCACACCAGCACTGTCCGGGTTTCCGAGTGTGAGGGCACCGGAACCCGCCTTCACCAGCAGGCCATCCGAATGCCCATGGTAGCAGCCGTCGAATTTGATGATGCGATCCCGCCCGGTAAAGCCACGCGCCAATCGAATGGCTGACATGGTGGCTTCGGTGCCGCTATTGCAAAAGCGGATTTTGTCCACCGACGGCACCATCGCCTTCACCCGCTGTGCCATGGTTACTTCCTGCGCGTGAGGAATGCCGAAGCTGGTGCCGCGCTCCGCGGCACTCTGGATGGCACGAACAATCGCCGGAGCGGCATGCCCCAGAATGGCAGGTCCCCAGGTCCCGACGTAGTCGATGTAGGTGTTTCCATCGACATCGTTCACGCGTGCACCGGACGCAGAGGCCGCGAAGAAGGGGGTTCCACCCACCGCACGGAACGCCCTCACCGGGGAATTGACTCCCCCAGGCGTGTGTTTGAGGGACTCGGCAAACAAGGCCTCGGAACGCAATCGAACGCTCATGTGTCTACAGACTGTGCCTCGGAGATCCGCGACTGCAAAGGATGCGGCCAACGGGATCCCGGAGGTGTTTTCATTTTCCGCCCGCCAGCTCACTCGATACCTTCACCCTTGAACGGCTCGCACAGGCATCGTCCCGGCCACTTGAGAAATGCACCCCTCCCTTCAGTTCCATCATTGCCCGCGGTGCGGAAAGCCCATCGAAACACCCATGGCCAAAACGCCCATGGTCTGCGCGGGCTGTGGTTTCCGACTTTATTTTAATCCTGCTGTGGCCGTGGCGGTCTTCATCCAGCGCGAAGACGGTCGGATTCTCCTCATCCGCCGGGCCAAGGATCCCGGAGCAGGATTGCTGGCGCCCCCGGGCGGGTTTATCGACATCGGGGAGCGCGCCGAATCAGCGGTGCATCGGGAGGTTCAAGAAGAAGTGGGGCTGCGTATCACCGCGCTTGAATTCTTGTGTTCGCAACCCAACGAATATGCCTTCGGTGGCGTGATCTATCCCGTCTTGGACCTCTTCTTCACGGCCCAAGCCCTCGAAACCGAAGCTTCCTGCGATCCAGAGGAAGTTCAGGACTTGGAATGGCACGGACCCAGCCAGCTACAAGGTGAACATCTCGCCTTTCCCTCGATGCGGGCGGCCTGGCAGGAGTGGCTGAGACGGAACGATGTTGCCGTTTAGAGCCTGTCTGAAAAACCAGAAGAGTTCCGGCATCGATTGAGAAAACGGAGGGCGAAACGCCACGCAGGCTCGTAGGGCAAATCCTGCGTTTGCGAGAGTGAGGCATGAGGATAGCTTGGCTCAGTGATTCGCAACGTGATCTTCGATTGGTCCGGGACGCTGGTGGATGACTTGCCAGCGGTTTGGCGGGCCTCGAACCATGCGCTGGAACAGGCAGGGGTGCCGGCGATGTCACTGGAGCAATTCCGCCGCGATTTCCGCCTGCCGGCTCGTGATTTTTATGTCGAGCGGGTTCCAAAAGAAGCCCTCCCCGAATTGGAACGTTGGTTCTTGGATGGCTTCCGACAGGTGCAAGACACGGTGACACCATTGCCCCATGCGAGGGAGTTCTTGGAGTTCTGCCGCCAGCACGGATTGCGGACATTTCTCCTCAGTGCGGTTCATCCCGCCCTCTTTCAACAGCAGGAGCAGGCTTCAGGATTCGGCCCCTTCTTCGACAAGACCTACCTCGGTGCGCACGACAAGAAAGACCTCATCGGCCGGATCTTGGTGGAGAACAGCTTGGACCCGGCGCAGACGGTGTTCATCGGAGACATGCAGCACGACATCGAGACAGCCCATCACGGTGGCGTAAAATCCGTGGGCGTGCTGACCGGCTACGACAACCTGGAAAAACTACGAACTTCCAAACCGAACCTGATCGTCGAACACCTCGCCGAACTACGGCGGCATTTGGAAACGCATCACTGGCGCTTGGAATCCGGTCCGGCTCAACGGTCCGCATTCCCCATTCCGACGGTCGGAGCCCTCATCCACGATGACGCGGGTCGCATGCTCCTGTTCAAGACCGCCAAGTGGTCCGGACTGTGGGGAATTCCCGGAGGCAAGATCGAATGGGGCGAACCCTCCGAAGACGCCCTCCGCCGGGAAATCCGCGAAGAAACCGGCTTGGAGATCGATTCCATCCAATTCGTGATGGTCCAAGATTCCATCGCATCCACGGAGTTCTATCGGGAGGCTCATTTCATTCTGCTCAACTACACGTGTCGGGCGTTGCCCGGACAAACGGTGGTGCTGAATGGGGAAGCCCAAGAATTCGTTTGGGTGGATGGAGAACAAGCCTTCGCGCTGGCATTGAACACTCCAACCCGGTGTTTGCTCGAAGCCGTTCTCACCCGCTGAACACCCATTTCTTTCTATGGACACCATTACCCTTCGAGACCTCGAGGTCTCCTACCATGTCGGCGTTCCGGACGA
Source organism: Verrucomicrobiota bacterium (assembly GCA_029865985.1). Classification (GTDB taxonomy): domain Bacteria; phylum Verrucomicrobiota; class Verrucomicrobiia; order Limisphaerales; family UBA9464; genus SXXZ01. Next base: position 11,059 of record JARXAF010000200.1, on the reverse strand, counting down.
AGAACGAGCCCATCCGCAGCGCCTCCTCATCAGCGTGGAGATGGAAACCGACATCACACAGGCCGCAGCCGACGATGACCTGAGTCACACCATCAATTACTACGCCGTCAGCCAACGACTGCTGGGACTGGGGCATGGCCGTTCTTGGAGACTCCTTGAAACGTTGGCGAGCGACATCGCGGCTTTGGTCCTACGCGAATTCGGGGCCCGCCGAGCGCATGTGGAGGTGAAGAAATTCATTATCCCAGAGGCCCGTCATGTGTCCGTCCGCATCAGCCGCCCTCGCTGACTTCATTGCTGGGTCCCTGAAAAGCGACTTGTCAGGGGCCATTGAACCGTCAATTTCCCGCCCTCAGCCGGCCCCAAGCCAGACCCGGTCAGGGCCAGCGTATGGACACGGTATCGCATGGAAGAACACATCGAGGTTGAGGGCAAAGTGATCGCAGTTCTAGCCGGAACGATGTTCCGCGTTGAACTCGACAACAAACACATGGTCTTGGCGACCATCTCCGGCAAGATGCGCAAGCGCTTTGTCCGACTGACTCCCGGTGATCGGGTGAAGATGGAGATGTCGCCGTACGATCTCAACAAGGCCCGAGTCATCTGGCGGATCGGTTGACCGTCGGTGCTTGGGATCTGAAGGCTCTCGAGATCTAAAGGGGCTTGGAACGGGACAGAATCGTTCGGCACCGTTGAGCACCGTTGAGGCACCGTATTGCTTCGGTGCCAAATCGGACCCAAGGCCCTGAGTCACCACCCAAGGCCGCACGGTGATTCCATCAAAGATGGCGTCACACGATGCGGCCTCGGCACGGATGCTTACTTGGCTTCTTCAGGGGCAGCGTCAGCCGCAGCGTCATCTTCCTGAGACTCGCTGATCACCGGAGCGATCGCCTGCAACTTGTCCTTGTCGGCCAAGTTGATGAGTTTGACGCCCATGGTGTTCCGACCGGCCTCGCGGATACCCTTCACCGGAATGCGAACCATCTGGCCTCCCGAAGTGATGAGCATGAGTTCATCGGAATCGCGCACGGTCAATGCACCCACCACGTTGCCGGTCTTGTCACCGGTCTTCATGGTGATGATGCCCTTGCCGCCACGGCTTTGCTGACGGTACTCCTCGAAATCAGTGCGCTTGCCGATGCCGTTCCCGCCAGCGACGAGTAACGTCGACTCAGGATCAACGAGAGCCAACGCCACCACGGCATCCCCCTTGTCGAGCTCGATCCCCTTCACACCGCCGGCATTGCGACCCATCGACCGCACCTGATCTTCCTGGAAGCGGATGCTCATACCCTGTTTGGTGATGAGTACGATTTCATTGTTGCCGTTGGTGAGGCGCACTTCGATGAGGTCATCCCCCTTCTCGAGGTTGATGGCGATGATGCCTCCCTTACGGACATTCTGGAAATCAGACAACTCCGTGCGCTTGACGGTGCCCAAGCGGGTCACAAAGAAGAGCTCATTGGCCTGCTTCCAGGTCAGGTCTTCCTTGTTGGCGCCGTACTTGGAGGTCACTCGAACCAGTGTCTGGATCTTCTCCTCGGCCCTCAGTTCCAAAAGGTTGGCGATGCTGCGTCCCTTGGCCGCGCGTCCCATGTCAGGAATTTCGTGGACCCGCTCCACGTACACCCGGCCCAGGTTCGTGAAGAACATGAGGTAATCGTGAGTGCTGCAGGTGAAGAGATGCTCAATGAAGTCGCTGTCCTCGGCCTTGTCCGCCTCGCGGGTGCTCATGCCGATGACCCCCTTGCCACCGCGCTTCTGGGCCCGGTAGCTGGAGACATTGGTCCGCTTGATGAGCCCGTTGTGGGTCAAGGTGACGATGACTCCCTCGTTGGCGATCAGGTCCTCGATGGCCATTTCGCCTTCGTCGGGGATGATCTCGGACATGCGCGGAGAGGCGTGCTTTTCCTTCAGCTCGCGCAGCTCCTTCTTGATGATGGAAAGCACGCGGGACTCCTTGGCGAGAATGTCCAGAAGGTCCTTGATCCGCTCGATGAGCTCGGCGTACTCGGCCTTGACCTTGTCGATTTCGAGGCCGGTGAGCTGGTACAGGCGAAGTTCCAGGATGGCGTCAACCTGACGCTCGGTCAGCGCGTAGCGGCCCGAAGCATTCAGACGTTCGTCGCTGCGGATGAGGATGCTCCAACGCTCCACCTGGGCGCGGGTCCATTCAAAGGCCAACAACTTGATGCGCGCCTCGTCGCGGGTCTTGGAACTGCGGATGATCCGGATGAACTCATCGAGGTTGTTCAGGGCGCAAATGTAGCCCTCGAGCAACTCGGCGCGCTCCTCGGCCTTGCGCAACTCGAAGCGGGTGCGACGCAGCACGACCTCGCGGCGATGCTCGATGTAGCACTGGATGATTTCCTTGAGGTTCAGCGTCTTCGGCTTGCCGTGGTCGATGGCCAGGGCATTCACGCTGAAAGAGGTCTCCAGCTGGGTGTGCTTGAAGAGGTTGTTGATGACCACGCGCGGGCTGGCATCGCGTTTCAGCTCGATCACCAGACGGCAGTTCTCGTCCGATTCATTCCGCATCGCCGAAATTTCGGTGATGATTTTTTCCTGAACGAGACCGGCGATTTGCTCTTCGAGCCCGGCCCGATTCACGTTGTACGGAATCTCGGTAATGACCAACTGCTCGCGGTTGCCTTTGATTTCCTCGACCCCGATGCGGCCCCGCAGCTTGATGCTGCCTCGGCCGGTCTTGAAGTAGTTGTGGATGCCCTCGATGCCGCAAATGAAGCCGCCGGTCGGGAAGTCCGGACCTTTGATGAACTTCGTCAGCTCCGGGATGGTGATGGACGGATTGTCGATCTGGGCGCAAATGCCATCAATGACCTCACCCAAATTGTGGGGAGCCATGTTGGTGGCCATGCCGACCGCGATGCCCGTGCCGCCATTGACGAGCAGGTTGGGGAACGCCGCCGGAAGAACCGACGGCTCCATGAGACGCTCGTCGTAGTTGGGAACGAAATCGACCGTGTCCCGGTCCATGTCTGTCATCAAGGCCGCGCCCAGATGGGTTAGGCGCGCCTCGGTATAACGCATGGCCGCCGGGGGATCGTTTTCCACCGAACCGAAGTTCCCCTTGCCGTCCACCAGCTTCTCACGCATGGCCCACGCCTGCGCCATGTGGACCAAAGTCGGATAGATCACCGCTTCGCCGTGAGGGTGGTAATCACCTGAGGTTTGGCCGCAAATCTTGGCGCACTTCATGTGCTTGCGTCCCGGGAACAGCGACAAGCCTTCCATCGCAAAAAGGATGCGTCGCTGGGAGGGCTTCAGTCCGTCGCGCACATCGGGCAAGGCGCGCGAAATGATGACGGACATCGAGTAGTCGAGGAACGACGCCTTGATTTCGTCGGCAACATTGATCGAGTGGATCTTCTCGTTGCCCGTGTACGCACCACCACTGGCTTGAGGTGCTTTGGGTTGGATCTCGTCAGACATGGGACAGAAATGGGAGGATGAAACGGATTCGGTATGGGTTGGGCGGCTTCAGCTCAGACATCCAAGTTGCGGACGTTGAGCGCGTTGTCCTCGATGAATTGGCGTCGCGGTTCGACCACATCGCCCATGAGGCGGGTGAACATTTCCTCAGCCTCGACCGCATCGGACAACTCGATCCGCAGCAGCTTGCGCTTTGGCGGGTTCATCGTGGTCTCGAAAAGCTCCTTCGCGTCCATTTCGCCCAATCCCTTGAAGCGATAAATCTGGATACCCTTTTTACCCACCTCCTTCACTTCATTGAGGATCTGCGGAATCGAGAAGATCGGAGTCACACGGGCCTTTTCACCCTCGCCTTCGATCAGCTCGAAGAGGGGCTTGTCCTGAGCGGCGTAGTGATCGATCGCCAAGCCCTTCTTGGTCAGCTTCGCCAGAAGTTCGCCGATCGCCCGTGACTCAAGGTGCAAATGAACATAAGAAGCCCGGCGGCTCTGGCCCTTGGCCTTCTCCAAGCGCTCTTTGGCCTCGATGTCGCCGAAGAGGTCAGGATTGGCCGTCTTGAAGGCCTCCTGCTCCTCGTTGGTCATGAAATAGTGAACGGTCTCCGCGTTGCCTTCGCGAACCTTCACCAAATGTTGCGGCAATGCTCCGTCCGGCGTGCGACAGGCCACGTATTTAGCGAAGTCACCGCCCTGCCGGCGGATGAAAGTGGCATGCTTGTCGAGGGTTTCGAGCAACCCCAGGATTTCCTCCAACTGCTTGGCGGGAACTTCCTTACCATCGGCCAGGTTCTTCAGTCGGACCTCTTCGGTACCGTTCTGGAGCAGGATCCGATTGAGCTGGTTGTCGTCGTCGACGTAATCCGTCCGCTTCTTGCGGGTGATGGAATACAGCGGCGGCTGAGCGATGTACACGTAGCCGTCCCGGATGAGCTGGGTCATCTGGCGGTAGAAGAAGGTCAGGAGCAACGTGCGGATGTGGGATCCGTCGACATCGGCGTCGGTCATGATGATGACCTTGTGGTAGCGGAGATTCTCGATCTTGAAGGCCCCCTCGCCCTCCCCGGCTCCGATTCCGGTGCCGATGGCGGTGATCATCGTCCGGATTTCGTTGTTCTGCAGCACCTTGTCGAGACGAGCCTTCTCGACGTTGATGAGTTTACCGCGGATCGGAAGGATGGCCTGGAACTTTCGATCGCGCCCCTGCTTGGCCGAGCCACCTGCCGAGTCGCCCTCAACAATGTACAACTCGGTGTTGGCCGGATCCCGGTCGGAACAGTCTGCCAGCTTGCCGGGGAGTCCGCCGCCGGTGAGGGCCGTCTTGCGAACCGCCTCGCGTGCCTTGCGCGCCGCCTCGCGGGCACGGGCCGCATTCAGGGCTTTCTCGACGATCTTCTTGGCCACCACCGGATTGTCGTCGAAGTAGTTCATCAACCCCTCGTAGGACGATGAACCCACGATGCTCTCCACCTCCGGCGAGATGAGCTTTACCTTGGTCTGGGACTCGAACTTCGGGTCGCTGTGCTTGATCGAAATCGCCGCAGTCAAACCTTCGCGCACGTCGTCGCCGGTGATTTGCGGATCCTTATCCTTCAGCAGGCTGTTCGACTTGGCGTACTGGTTCACCGAACGAGTCAGAGCCGTGCGGAAACCTGAAAGGTGTGTGCCGCCATCCGGATTGTGGATGGTATTGGTGTAGCACAGCACCTGGTCGTTGTAGCTGTCGTTGTACTGCAGAACGACATGGATATGGATCTCGACCTCCTTCTCGCTCGTGGTGGTCTTGCTCTCCTTAAGAATGGTGATGGGCTTCGGATGCAGGGTCGTCCGGCTCTTGTTCAATTGCCGAACGAACTCTTCCAAACCTTCTTTGTACAGGAAGGTTTCCAGCTTCGGGTCGGGCAGGCGTTCATCCAGGAAGGTGATCTCCAGCCCCGAGTTGATGCAGGCCAACTCCCGAAGACGCTGAGTGATCCGGTCTGATTTGAACTCGATGGTATCGCGGAAGATCTCGGCATCGGGTTTGAAAGTAATGAGGGTTCCGCGACCCTTCGCCTTGCCAATGACCTCGAGCTTCTTGGTCACTTTCCCACGTTCGAACTCCATGTGGTGGATCTTGCCTTCACGGCTGACCTCCACCTCGAACCATTCGGAGACAGCGTTGACGCACTTGGCACCGACGCCGTGGGTACCACCCGAGAACTTGTAGCCGCCCTGCCCGTATTTTCCGCCGGAATGAAGCGTGGTCAGCACCAACTCGACCGCGGGCATCTTCTTCTGGGGATGCATGTCCACCGGAATGCCGCGACCGTCGTCCCGAATGGAAATGGAACCATCCACGTGGATGACCACTTCGATCTTCATGCAGTGGCCGGCCAGATGCTCGTCGACCGAATTGTCCAGAACTTCCGAAACGCAGTGATGGAGAGCTCGCTCATCGGTGCCACCGATGTACATGCCCGGCTTTTTCCGGACCGCTTCCAAACCCTCCAAGGTGCTGATTTGGGAACTATTGTAGGTTTCCTTCGACGGAGCGTTATCGGCCATAATGAAGTATCCGGACTACTGCCCGCGATGAAGCCGCAGGACAGATTTGTGTCACAATAGCCGGTAAAACCAGAGGAGGACAACAGCTTTCGAAAAAACACAACCCGTTGTTGTGTCAACCAAACCACACCTCAATCGATTGTGGTATAAACAACAAAACTCCCCACCAAAACACCCCATAGTTCGATGGGGTGCCCGAGAAATCAGGGCTCTCCGCGAATGATCACGAACCACGCATCATTCCACTTTTCCTTGTCGTCACCGGCGATGATGAGGAATTCACCGCGTTTGAACGCTTCCAGGGAATGGTGGAGGGTTTTTACCAGCTTGACTTCCTTGGCGTCGTTGATGCTCTGGAGTCGAACTTCGACTTGGCCATCTCCGGTGGTCTTGAGATCTACCTGACAGCGGTCGAGTGGGACCTTTTGGCTGGCCTTCGAGTCGAGATCAATTTGAGTCGACTTCACCACCCAGTAGTTCTTCCAACGGAAGTGTCGAAGCTTCTCGCGCCCCTTGGTGTCGAGTTCCTTGAGATTCTTACCGTCGGGCGGTGTGCCATCTGTGCCCCAAGCCAACTCAAGGCGGAGTTTCAGGTCGCCGGCCACCGATGCCGCCGGAAGCATCAGCCCCATTATCAAGAGGCACCCCAGACGGAGGCACCCCAATCGGATCATCCAAAGATGTTTCATCAGGACTTCAATCGGAGGATCAAGGCATTCACGAGGACGGTCGCCAATACTTTAATGCGTTATTGGATCCAGTGAACTGTGACTCCGTCGCTCTCGGAACGGAAGACGGTGGAGGAAACATCAACAGCCGTGACGTCTCCGCCGCCAGCCAAGGTGATTTCGCGAGGGGTTTGTTGGGTAGACACCACCACGGCAACCGCCGCGACACCCATGGCCGGAATCAACCAACGCAACCAACCCAATGCCGCGGAAGCCGCGGGCGCCTTGGGCTGCTCCGCCTCGATTTGGCGACGTATTTGGTTCCAATAGAATTCACGAGCCGCGGGCACCGTCGCAACGGGTTCGTGCGCCCGGATGAGCGTGCCCAGTTGCCGGAGACCGGCGACCAACTCCTGGGCATCCAGATCGGCCGGGAGCGTGGCCTCGATTTGGCGGCGACGTTCCTCGGACAGTTCACCATCGACGTAGGCCTGAAGGTCCAACAGTTGTTCGGTGTTTTTCATTCGGATCGTTCTCGCTTCAAAGATTGTAAAAGGAATGCCAACCGGCGGCGCGCGTAAAAGAGGCGCGACATGACCGTCCCGATGGAGATGCCCACGCGCTTGGCGATCTCTTTGTATTCCAGCCCCTCAAATTCATGAAGGACCACCACGGTCCGGTGGGCGTCAGTGAGTTTCCCCAGCGCTTCATCGATGCGCCTCCGGAGTTCGTCTTGCTCGAGTCCGGCGGTCGGATTGGTTTCGGGAGCCGGCAATTGACGTTCCACACCGCCGGATTCCTCGTCCATCGCCTCGATGGACTCGGTCCGCACCCGCTTTTGCCGCCGCAACTGGTCTAGGCACAAATTGATGACGATGCGCGTCACCCACGTGGCGAAACTGGATTCGCCCTGGAACTGTACCAAACGTTGCCACGCTTTGACCCATGCCTCTTGTGAATATTCCAACGCCTGATCTTCATTCCTCATCATCATGAGGGCACGGGCATAAATCTTGTCCCGATGCCTGAAGACCAGCTGCTCGAACGCCTCGGTGTCTCCCTGTTGAGACCACTTCACCAACGCGTCGTCGGCTTCTGACGGATAATCATGTTTCACCGACCCAGGCATTGACGGCGTGATTCGGTGATTATTCAGGAAGAGTTTTGAATCCACTGAAACCAAACTGGAGAGCTGGGTTCCGGAAGATCATGGCACAGTGAGGGCTCAAAGCTTGCCCTTGCTGCTAGGGATTTCGCCTGCGATGCGGGGATCGCGCTGACAGGCAAAATCCACCGACTTGGCGAAAGCCTTGAAAAGGGCCTCCACCACATGGTGAGGCTCCCCTCCGTAAAGGAGTTCGAGATGAAGGTTGCACCGAGCTTCATTGGTGAAGCCCTGGAAGAATTCGCGGGCCAAACCAAACCGAAACCGGGAGGACATGTCCTGATCCCGATCGGCCTCTGGGATGCGGCGCTGGGCCAACGAATCCATGCCACGCCAAACCAGATAGGGGCGACCGCTGAAGTCGATCACGCAACGGGCTAACACTTCGTCCATGGGGACATGGGCCTCGCCGGTAAATGGATTACGCGGATCGAAGCCGGAGCCGTAACGCCGAATGCCGCGCTTATCTCCCAAGGCCTGCAGAAAGGCCTGGCCGAGAGCGATGCCACAGTCTTCTACGGTGTGGTGAGCATCGATGTGGAGATCCCCGGAACACCGCAAGTTCAGATCGCAAACCGAGTGTTTGGCGAACGCGCAAAGCATGTGGTCGAGGAACCCGACTCCGGTCTTCACTTTGGCCCGGCCCTTGCCATCAATGTTGAGCTCCACCCGGATGGAGGTCTCGCTGGTCTTCCGCTGAATCTTGGCGCGCCGCTCGGTCATGCGGGCCAAGCGGTAACGGCCGACGGGGTCCGCAACAAGGTTTTTGTTTGACGGCCTCGCCCATGGACGGAGGCTTCCGGCCGATGATCCACCGTCGAGACTTCCTCAAAACCGCCTCTGTGGCGGGCGCTGCATTGGCCACCGGATGCCACACCTTGGGCACGAGCCACACTGCCTCGGTATACGAGCTGCGCATTTACACCATCCATCCCGGCAAGGCCGAAGCCCTGCACAACCGTTTCCGCAACCACACCCTGCGGCTTTTCAAGAAGCACGGTATCGAGAGCATTGGCTACTGGATGCCTGCCGACACGGCCGACCAGCGGCTGCACTTTCTGCTGCGCTATCCGAGCCGCGAGGCCCGCGAAACCATGTGGAAGGCCTTCACATCGGATCCCGACTGGAAGTCCGCTCAGAAGGCCAGCGAAGCGGCCGGCCCCATCGTGGCCAAGGCCGAGAATCCGTTCCTGGTCGAGACCGACTATTCTCCCAAGGTCCGCACTGGAAACGTCTCCAAGGGCGGCGTCTGGGAAATGCGCACTTACACCAGCACCCCGGAACGTCTGTCCCATTTGGACGCGCGCTTCCGGAACCACACCATCGGACTCTTCGCGAAGTACGGCATGGGCAATCAGGGATATTTCCACAAGATGGCCGATCAGCCTGAAGGAGACCGCACCCTGCTCTATTTCCTCACCCACAAATCCCAGGACGCCGCCAAGGCCAGTTTCGCCGCCTTCGGCAAGGATCCGGCTTGGAAAGCGGCTCGTGAGGCCAGCGAAAAGGCAGCAGGCGGTTCGCTCACGGTGAACGGCGGTGTGAAGTCGGTGTTCCTCGTGCCGACCGATTATTCGCCGACTCGCTGAACGACAATACCGGATTCAACACGTCCGGCTGAAACAACAAGGCCCCGCGGAATCCGACGATTCTCGGGGCCTTTTTGTTGACAATCCGGACCCAAATCCCGGGACGTCTCGGTCGCATCTGCCAGGCTACGCCCGCAGCTTTCGCTCCAGAATCTCACCGGCCAGTGCCGGGTTGGCCTTGCCCTTGGAGAGCTTCATCACTTGACCTTTCAGGGCGTTGAGGGCGGCCGCCTTTCCAGCGCGGAAATCCGCAGCAGGTCCTGGATTGGAGGCAATGGCCTGATCGCACAGGGCTTCCAACGCCCCAACGTCACTCACCTGCGACCAACCCTTGCGCTCCACGATCACCTGAGGCGCTTCGCCCGTCGTGAACATTTCGGCGAACACGTCCTGAGCGATCTTGCTGTTGATGGCACCGCTCTCGACGAGTCCCACCAAATCGCGCACCTGCTCTGGTTGCATGCGGACATCCTCCACGGCGATCCCAGATTCGCTCACACGGGCTTGCAAATTGTTGATCACCCAATTGGCGATCGCCTTGGGCTGGGTGGCCCCTTGAATGGCCTTCTCGAAGAAGGTCGCCAGCGGCAGATTATCCCGAAAGATTTCGGCATCACCGTCGGGCAGACCGTAGTTCCGAATGAAGCGCTGCTTACGGGCCAGCGGCAGTTCGACCACCTGGGACTTTACCGAAGCCAACCACTCGTCGGTGGGTACCAGCGGCATCAGGTCGGGCTCGGGGAAGTAGCGGTAGTCGTGGGCATCTTCCTTGGAACGCATGGCTTCGGTGATGCCCGCCAGGTCATCCCAGCGACGCGTTTCCTGACGCAGGGTCTCACCGCGCTTCACGGCTTCGATCTGGCGGGGGATTTCGTACTCGAGGGCGCGGCGCACTCCGGAGAACGAATTCATGTTCTTGATCTCGATCTTGGAACCGAGCTTCGTCGTCCCCTTGGGCCGCACCGACACATTCACGTCGCAGCGCACCATGCCTTTCTCCAGATCGCAGTCGCTGATGCCGCCGCGGAACAGAACATCGGTCAGTGCCCGAAGGTAGGCGTACGCCATCTCCGGCCCATTGAGGTCCGGTTCCGAGACGATCTCAAGCAGCGGCACACCGGCCCGATTGAAATCAACGCCGCTGAAGCGATCGAAATGGCTGCTCTTGCCTACGTCCTCTTCGAGATGCGCTCGAGTGATCCGAACGCGGGACATTCCATTGACAGATCCAAGGCCATCGAACTCGAACTCCAGCCACCCATTGGCCGTCGACGGCTTGTCATACTGGGTCAACTGGTAGTTCTTGGCGGAGTCCGGGTAGAAATAATTTTTTCGGTCAAACTTCGCGAAGCGCGGAATCTCGCAGTTGAGAAGGTATCCAGTCAGCACTGTCAACCGAAGAGCCTCGGCATTCGGCACCGGCAAGACTCCGGGCATGCCCAAGCAAATCGGGCACACGTTGGTGTTCGGATCGGAACCGAAGGCGTTGGCGCACCCGCACCACATCTTCGATTGCGTCTTGAGTTGGACGTGGGTCTCCAGACCGATGACCGCTTCGTATTCCATGCGGCTGTTGGTATGCCACGAGACGCCCCGAAGGCCAAACGGAAGTTCAGCAGAGATTCCCCCGGCCCGGTT
>JARXAF010000179.1 GCA_029865985.1 Verrucomicrobiota bacterium | reverse complement strand
CGACCGATCCCATCGCATCGTTCCGGCTGGCCGGAACGATTCAGTTGGGAGGAAAGGGATGGCGTCGCGGATTCTTTCGCAAGACAAGGCGAGAGCGAGGCGCGGGCCGATTGAAGGCCAATGGTTGAGACCCGGATCGAGCGAACAACGAAGCTCTTGCGGAAGAAGACGCAGCCAGCCCGACCGATCCAATTGAATCGTTCCGGCTCAGGGCCAGACAAAGCCCGAGTATTTGGCTCGGATTTGGGCCCGCAGCTTGGGGTAGGATACTTCACGCCAACGGGGGAAATCCGAAACCACTTCCAAGCGCTTTCCATCTGGGGCTTGCAACGCCAACCGGATTGGAATGGCATTTTCACCAACCGTGGGATGCGTCTTGAGCTGGAAGCATTCGGTCAACTTGACCTGAGCCTCGGGACCCGAAATTTCATCGGCATCCACATCCGGGTCCGGCTCCACGTAGGTGAGCTTGAGCCGGCGCCCCTCAATCCAGGGCCAGTGCACCGGCATGAGTTCATCGAGCCAAGCGATTTGCTCAGGGGCCAAGTGCGCCCGGAATGCCTCCTTGAGCGGAGCCGACTGAGCCTGCTTCACCAAGGTCAGACCACGAAAGGCTCGATCCAGCGCGCCCACCAGAGCGGCGCCGTCAAAGGCCGGAAATTCCAGGTGCGGCAAGGCCCGAGCCATGAGGTTCACCCGGGCGATGAACTGCTTGAGTTCGTGATCAAGCTGGGGCAAATCGAATCCTCCACGTGCAAACGCCTCCGCCAGACAGCGACCCGACTGCTCCGGATCCGATTCCCGTTGATGCTCCGTGGCCACCACCAGATCGAGGAAGCGGATGCGGCGCACGGGTGAGACCCGTTTGTGCAGGCGGTCGAAGACATGCTCCACCGATGATTGGAAATGCTGCGGAAAGAGCTCTCGCAACCACTCCGTTTTCACGGACGTGGCCAATCCCAACAAGGTGAGAACACCCCCGGTGCGGCCAGAGATCTCCCGAATGCTGCCCACCACCATCAACTCCGCCTGCTGCACCACCGACTCGCGCATTAAGCTGCCCGTGCGCCCTTCGGTGAGCAGGCAATCCAACGAACCCGTATCCTTCCGGACGCACACCTGATCCACGAATCCCGCGCAAAGCGACTTGAGCAGGTTTTCATCTCCCGCATCATTCGGAGCCGGTACCGGCTCCCGGGGCATCATCCCTTCGCGTTCTGCGATGCGGACCAGTTGCTGGAAGGTGTCCTCCACCTGACGCGCGGTCTGGGCGTGAATGCCATGCCGGCGGCAGCCATCCAGCGAGAAGTGAGCATTGCGGGCATACTGATGAGCCCGCAGCAAGGTATGGAAATCGCTGAGGGTACTGCCCTCGAACAACTCCCGTGCATCGGCCATGGAACGGTCGTCCCGATTGACCCGCATGAGCAAATCGCGACCACTGACGAGCGCTGCACAAAGACAGGCCGCGGGCACACAACCGCGGCGCGAGGCCTCGACCAGCAGGCGGGCAAAGCGGGGGTGCATCGGTAGGCGCAGCATTTGACGCCCCACCGGGGTGAGATCGAACCCACGCCCTTCAGAGCCTTGGTCCCCTTCGAGCGCACCCAGGATGAACAGCAAACGCTCGGCCCGAAGGACCGCCGCCTTATCCGGAGCGTCCAACCAATCGAACGTGGCGGCCTGACGCACACCGAGTGAATGGAGCAGCAGGACCACCTCCGCCAAATCTGCCCTCTGGATCTCCGGAGTATTGCGGGCCGGGCGATTGAGGTGCCCGCTTTCGGTCCACAATCGCCAGCACGTGCCTGGAGCCGTTCGACCGGCACGACCCGCCCTCTGGTCGGCCGAAGCGCGGCTGATCTCCTCGACCATCAATGTCTGGATACCTCGCTCGGCATCATAGCGTGCCATCCGGGCGAAGCCGCCATCGACGACATGACGGATGCCATCGATGGTCACCGATGTTTCCGCCACATTGGTGGACACCACGATTTTCCTCAGCGGACTGGGCTGAAACGCCCGATCCTGATCGTCGGGAGCCAATTCTCCATGAAGCGGGATCAACGCTACCCGTTCACCCAAACGCGCTGCAGCCAAGGCTCCCAGGGTGGACTGGATCTCACCCTTGCCCGGCATGAACACGAGGATGTCCCCCTCCCAACCCGCCTCGACAATGCGCTCCACCTTTTCGGCGGCCAACTCATGCACAGGGCGGCTATCGCCGTAATCGAGCCATTGCATCTCGACCGGGAACGTCCGTCCTTCAGAAACCAAGATCGGAGCCGGCACCGGCACCGGTACCGGAGCGGATCCGCCAAAATTTGCACCGCTCGATACCGGTTCCGAAATGGACGACATCACCGGCATCGGAGCCGCCAAATAGCGGGCCACCGGTTCGGCCTCCAGCGTCGCGGACATCACCACCAGGCGAAGGTCCGGCCGCTCGGTCGCCTGAAGGCGTTTGGCCAAAGCCAACGCCACATCGCTCAGCAAGTTGCGCTCATGGAACTCGTCGAAGATCAACACACCGATCTGGCTGAGCTGGGGATCATCCTGGAGCCATCGCAGGAGAATGCCTTCAGTGACAAAGGCAATTCGGGTCGCGTCGCCGATCCGGTCCTCGAACCTCACCTGATAGCCGACTTCCGCCCCCAACCGGACCTTCCGTTCCCAAGCCACCCGAGTGGCCACGGTCCGCGCCGCCACACGCCGCGGCTGCAGCACGACGATTTGCTGACCTGGAGACACTAATCCCGCATCCAGGATCATCTGAGGCACCTGGGTGGTCTTGCCGGACCCAGTGGCCGCGACCAAGACGAGTTGATTGCCCTCGGTGAGCGTGCGGATCAGGTCGGCATGCAGCCGCCAGATAGGGAGACCGTTATCAGGCACAGTGGGTCAGGCTTTCGCGATGAAAACGAAGTAGATCATGGCGGCCTCCATGAGGATCGACAGCCCCAGAAGCATGCCCGAAGGCATGAACTTGCCGGTCTTCCTCAAACGCATGAAGAACACCGCCTGAAGCACGATGAGAACCCCCACGGCAACGGAACCCGGCAATCGCCCCAAAGCCACCAGCGCCAACGGGATCGCCGAACCCACGGATGCGAAGAGGGATGCCTTGGACTTCGCTTTCAGAAAGCCCACAAGCCCGCCGGCGACCATCAGGGCGATGAAGATCCACAGGAGAGTCACAGCGATCGGTTGCATAGGCCGGAGGGAATACGAGGAACGAGCCGCCGAGGCGATCACCAAACTGGAGTCATCCATTCATTCGAATGCAGGTCTTCACCGACCGATTGCCCTGGGCCATGGAACGGAAGAGCTCCGGCAACTCGTCCAACGAGGCCTCACCATCGACAAAGTCCCCCGCCCGAATCACTCCCCGCTCGATCAAATCCAAAGCGGTGCGGATGGATCGGGGAGTGTGATGAAAACTGGCCAGAAGTGTGAGGTTGGAATAGTGCAAGAGACTGGTCTCCAGAGTGACCGAAGTCCCTGAAGGACAACCGCCAAAGAAATTCACCCGCCCTCCCTTGCGCACCAGCCGGGTGGCCGCCTCCCAGGCCGTCGGCTTGCCCACAGCCTCAAAAACCGCATCAAAAACAGCAGCCGGCGCCGAAAATCGAACCGCCGCCTCCAAATCCTCGCGCCCCGCCATGTTCACGATGTTGGAAGCACCGAGCCGCCGTGCCAGCGACAGCCGGGTCTCCCCACGGCCAGCCACCGTCACCACACATCCAGCTTCCACGGCCAAGGCGACGGCAAACAAACCGATAGGGCCAGCTCCCATCACCAGCACCCGTTCACCCGGCCGTAGCTGGAGATCTTGAATCCCTTGAACCACACACGCCAAAGGCTCGGTGAGGGCGGCGGCCTCGAACGGAGTCTCCGAGCGGAGGCGGAGAAGATTCTTCTTCACGATCCGGGCCGGAATCACGATCGACTCCGCATAGGCTCCATTGAGAAAAAGTAGGTCGTCGCAAAGATTCTCCTGCCCCCCAGCACAGCGTTCACACGTGCCACACGGAGCCGAATTCGCACACACCACCCGATCCCCCGCAATCCACCCGGCCACGTCGGGTGCGACCTCCACCACCGTACCGGCCAACTCGTGGCCGAAGACACACGGCGGCGTCAGCATCCGAGCGTGGTACCCGCGCCGGTACACCTTCAAGTCGGTACCACAAGTCAGCGCCGCCCCGATCCGCACCCGAACCTCGCCCGCGTCCAGCGACGGCTCCGCAACCGACTCGATCCGAATGTCCTCACGCCCATGCAACACCGCAGCCTTCATCCCCAGACGTTCCCCGCCCCACCCCCCATCGACCAGCAAGAAACAAGGGACAGGCTCCACCGCCCACACAGACCGTCCCGACCCAGTCGACTCGGACAGGTCATCAAAAGCAGGAATCAAAAAATCGTCCGGGATTACAAAAACCAGAAAGCAGATAAAGAAGGGGGGACGGTGATCCGGAAAACGGAGGAGAAGATCGGATCGGGAATAAACCAAAAGCGGCAATCCACCGAAAGTGAAGATAGACCGGGAAATGGGAAACGATCCGAAAGTGGGGATTGTGGCTCAACCCCCTCGCTCTCGGGCAGAAGTGGTGGAGCCGAGGAGATTCGAACTCCTGACCCCCACAATGCCATTGTGGTGCTCTACCAACTGAGCTACGACCCCACTGGCCCGAAAGCGGGGCGCACTGTAGGAAGTTCACCCGAACAGTCAAAGGACTTTTCCGAAAAATTTTAAGATTCCCCATTCACAACTGCTCCATGGCAGAGAGAAAAACCTTCGCTCCACCCTCTCGTTCTCCCCATCAACACGGTTCCAAACCGCCCGAAATAACCCGCAGAAACCCGCCCCGAAAACACCCGAATCATCCAGCACCACCCCCGAAGTAAAACCCACCCAAGGCGAAGCCCCACAACTCTCCCTGTCACCAGGCAGCAGCGGGATCGGGCCGCAGCGAGCATTGGAAGCGATCAAACCCTCCCTTCCCCGAGCTTCCCTGCGAGCGCAGGCCCGTTCCCGCGGAACCTCCGCCAAAGCAACCCCTACAAACCCTGAATCGCCGCCACCAGTCGCTCCAGACGTCGACCATATTCCACAAAATTGGCCTTCAACGCCGAGTCCGGCGGAGGAACCGCCGCACCACTCGCATCATGGAACACAGCCACCATGTGAGGCTCGATGCTCAAGGCTCCAGAATATCCACGCCGAAAAGCATCCTCCAAAATCCGAACCACCGCCCCATCCCCCTCTCCGGGCCAGTGATAGTCGGCATCATTCTTGGCATGGTTCCACCGGGCATCCTTGATGTGGATGTGCTCCGAGATATCGCGCACTTGAGTCCAGAACTCCCACGGATCTTGCCGCGGATGAGGCTCAGGCCGCGTGCGGTCCGCATTGAAGACCGGATTGGCAGTATCAAAAACCCACTTCAAACCCGGCACCGCATCCAGCAACCGCAACGCATGCCGCGAACTCATCCCGCCGTAATTCATGCAATTCTCGTGCAGCGGCTGGATACCGGCCTCCAGAAAGCGTTGAGTCACCTCACGCATCCGACGAAAACGTTCCTCCTCCATCAGGTCGGCACCCTCCCGAACCTTGTAGCTCATCACGCGGATGTACCGCGAACCCAAACGTTGCATGCGGGGAATCGCACGCTCCACCTCCGCCAAAGTGATATCGAAAGAGTCCTCCACGTTCTTGGACCAGTTCCCAATGGTCGAAGCAAAGCAGTACACCGAAACCCCCGCCGCCTGCAGGGCTTGCTCGACCTCATCAAAGGCCGCGTCCGGCAAGTCGTGGAGATTGGCCTTCGGGAAGCCCGGCAGCGTGATATTGCGGGCCTCGATGTGCTTCCAGCCCAACTCCCGGGCCGCGGCCAATTGGGACTCCAGGAGGTTTCCGGCTTCGTCGCCGATGCCGCAGTACAAGGAAGGAAAGCTCATGACGCCCGAGCCTAGGGGCCGCCCCAGAAAAACGCCACACCGCCCGAACGCTCGAAACATCACCTCCCAGGCCCGGAAAAATTCGTGCTACCCACGACAAAGGCCACCCTTGCGGGTGGCCTTGGGGTCGCGCCAAAACGGCGAAACTCTTGGTTACTTCTTCTTCTTCGAAGCGCTCGCGGCGACCTTGGCGTTGTCTTTCTTACGGATCATGTAGGCCTTACGGCGGGCACGCTTCTGAATTTTGTTGGATTGTTGTCCCATGGCTCGGATTTACTTTCGCGGATGTTTCTACTCTTGGGCGGGAAGATGAAAGAGCGGCGCGGCAGCTTCAACCTCTTTCTCGGTCTGGCAACCTTGGTCCTCTGCTGGGGAGTGCACGGTGCCACCCCTGAGGAAAAGCAGCGTGACAAGGAATTGGAGCAAAAGAAGAAGCTCGAAGCCAAGCAGATGGCTCAGATCCGCGTCTACCGCGAGGTCACTGATTTCTCCGGCCGCGCCAGCGAATTGGGAACCCTCGGAGTGAACAAGGCCACCGTGGGCCGCACCGATCCCGTCGAGATGACCGTGCAGCGCGACGCCGTCCTGGACGAGCGGGACGTGAAGCGGGCCACCCTCGTCGAGCAACGCGACCAGTCGTACTCCATCGCGGTCGAATTCGTTCAACGCGGATCCATGGTGCTGCACATGAACTCCGTGGCCGCCAAAGGACAGCGCCTGGTCATCGCCGCCCGCTGGTCCGATGGCACCAATGTCTTCAATCGCTGGATCGCAGCCCCCCTCCAGCGCCGGGCCCTTGATCAAGGGGTCATCGTCTTCACCCCGGACATGAGCCATGAGGAATCGGTCATCTTTGTTCGTGGTCTCAACAACGTGGCCATCAAGCTCAAGAACCAGGCCAAGCCTCCGAAGGAGAAGAAGTCCAAGCCTGCGGCCGCCGGCTCCACCAATGCCGCCCCCAGCTCCAAAACCGCCAAGCCCAAGGACCCGAAAGCGGACACCAAGCTGAAGAACGAATTCGACCCCTTCCAAGGCCAGTGATTCGCAACCTCCTTCCCCTGCTGTGCCTGTGGATCACCCTTGGGCTCCAGGCTCAGCCATTTAAATTACCCACAGCCAACCGCGCGATCCTCGATCCAGACGTCGGGGCTGAGCGGTATTTTGTCGGCACGTCCGGCAAGCCGTGGACCAGCGGCCAGTTCGGGTGCGTCCGATCGGGCGGCGGTCAATTGCATGAGGGATTGGACATCCGCCCCATGCAACGGGACCGACGCGGCGAACCCACCGATGATGCCCTGTGCGCGCTCGCCGGCCAGGTCGCCTATGTGAACACCCGCTCCGGGCTTTCCAACTACGGCAACTATGTGGTCGTCCGGCATGAGATCGATGGTCTGGAGGTCTTCACGCTGTACGCCCATCTGGCCTCCGTGACGTCCGGGGTTCGAGTCGGCACCCCGGTTCAAGCGGGCCAACCCCTCGGTCGGATGGGCCGAACGTCCAATACCCGCCAGCGGATCACTCCCGACCGCGCACACCTGCACTTCGAAATCACCTTCATGGTGGCCGCCCGCTATGCCGCTTGGCACAAGGCCAACATGGGCGAAACGCGCAACGACCACGGCAATTTCAATGGACGCAATCTCGTCGGATTGGATCCCGCGGCCGTCTTCCGCTCGCAGGCCCAAGCCAAGCCTGGAGCCCCTTTCAACCTCGCCCGTCACCTGAAGGAAACTCCTGAACTCACCCGAGTCCTGATCCGCCGGCCCGCCTTGGACTGGGTACGGCGCAACCCCGGTGCCGTCGAAGCCAATCCGGTGGCACAGCGTCAGGGAATCGCCGCTTGGGAACTTTCGCTGGGATTCAATGGCATCCCCTTGCGAGCGATCCCCAGAGCCGCCTCGGAACTGCCCGCCAACATGGGACCTTACCGATTACTCGGAGTGAATCCCAAGACCCTCGAACAATTCCCGTGTGGAAAGCTGGTCTTCAAACGCGGCCAACTCTGGACGCTGACCGCCAAAGGGCAGCAGCAGCTGGAGCTGCTGGCCTACTGATCCCGTTGATCAACGCCGCCGCTCCGGGCGCCGTGAGCCGGCAAGGGTGGCGGTTGCAAGGACATCTCACGGTCGTGCTCGAGGAACTCCCGGCAGCACTCAAAAAACTCCTCACGCGTCGCAGCGCGCCGGATTCGATGGAGGAATTCGGGCGCCACTCCCTCGCCGATGAAGTTCATGTACTTCTTCATCTTCTCGACCTGCAACCGTTCGCGGAAGCCGGCCGTGGGACGAGTGACCTCGTAGAGGTGAGTGACATAGTCCAAGACCTCCCGACCTCGGGGCTGGCGCCAACGCCCATCACTTCGATGTTCCCGGATTTGTTCGAAGATCCAGGGATTGCGAATGCAGCCACGACCGATCATCAACCCACGAGCCCCCGTCTCGCGCAGCACTTGTTCAGCCCGTTCCGGAGAATGCACATTCCCATTGGCCAGCACCGGGCACGGCATCGCTTGGACGGCGCGGGCGATCCAATCACTGCGGACCTCGGTCCGGTACATATCGGTGACCGTCCGGCCATGCACGGTGAGAAGATCGATTTGGTGCCGGGCAAAGAGCGCCAACAAAGCATCCCAGTCGGCGTCGTCACTGAAACCCACGCGCGTCTTCACCGTGAAGGGCACCTGCGTCACTGACTGACGCAAGGCGCCCAAGATGGCGTCAATGCGATGCCGTTCGCGCAGCAAGCCCCCGCCAGCGCACTTGCGGTATACCACGGGCGCCGGGCACCCGAGATTGAGATCCACCGCCGCCACGGGGTACTGCTGCAATTCCCGGGCGGCCTTGGCCAACGCCACTGGGTCATTGCCGATGAGTTGGGCGATGGCCGGGCGACCGGTGGGGTTTTCGACGATGGACCGCAAGATGGGAGCGTCGAGCGTGCTGGTGCTGTGCACCCGGAAATACTCGGTCCAATAGATATCCGGCCCACCGTAGCGGGCCATGACACCCCAGAAGGGCAGGTCCGTGACATCTTGCATCGGGGCCAGCGCCAACACCGGCTCGGGTCCGGACAACAAACCTCGAAGGGCCAAGGCCCCGTGCGGGAGGGTCCGACCGGAAACCTCGACGGATCTTGGGGGTTCCATGGAGGTCAATCCTCCACCTTGGAGTCCCGACTCAGAAGGTCGTGGACCGCCTGACGAACGTTCTTGCCCTCATAGAGCATGGCGTACACCTCGGAGGTGATGGGCGCATCCACGTTCAATCGCCGGGCCAGCGCCCAGGCCGATTGGGTGGTGGGATAGCCTTCCACCGCCGAGACGGATCCAGCCAGGATTTCGGCCACCGATCCTCCGCGCCCCACTTTCTCACCGAAGCCCCGGTTGCGGCTCAATTTCGAAAAACAAGTCAGCACCAAATCCCCAAGTCCGCTGAGGCCGGCAAAGGTGTCTGCGCGGGCCCCGCAGGCCACGCCCAAACGCATCATCTCCGTCTTGCCTCGAGTCACCAGTGCCGCCTTGGCATTGTCGCCATAGCCTAGGCCATCACAAACCCCTGCGGCGATGGCGATGACGTTCTTCAAAGCCCCTCCCAACTCCACCCCAATGAGGTCTGAACTGCGATAGACGCGGAACGCGGGCTGGTGAAAAAGATCTTGGACTGTGCGCGACACGACCTCTTCGCGACTGGCCACCACCACGGCCGTGGGCACACCACGGGCGACTTCCATGGCCAACGAGGGGCCGGAGAGGGCAGCGGTCTGGAGACCCGGAGCCACCGAGTCCAGGATTCCGGTCATGGTCAGACCTGAGGTAAATTCGATACCCTTGGTCACACTGACGACCGGGCCCCGGAAGCCCGTCAACCGAGCCGCAGCTTCTCGGAACGCCTTGGAGGGAACCGCCACGACCACCACCTCGGCCTCGGCCAGGGCCGCATCGAACTCCGTCTCGAAGGCCCAGTCTCCCACCAGGGGAATACCGGGCAGGAACCGCGCATTGATCCGGGTCCGAGCCAGTTCGGAGACATGCTCCGGTCGATGCCCCCAGAGCCGCACTGAATGCCCACCCTGAGACAGCACCACTCCCAGCGCCGTTCCCCACGCACCCGCTCCCAAGATGGCAACCTTCATGATGCGGAGAGTTTGGATTTGCCGAAGCGATGTTCGGTCCCCGCCCTCAATCGCTCGATGTTGGCCCGATGACGCCACACCGCCAAAGCTGCCAGCGCCGAGGTGAAAGCGACCAACGGCCACCGAGTCGGGCCCGATACCGTGAAGATTGTGGCAACAGGCAAAATGATCGCGGCGGCGATCGAAGCCATCGACACATACCGGCTCAGAAAGAACACCAACAGCCAGGTGATCACCGTCACACCAAAAGCCGGAGGGATGAGCGCCGCCATGGCACCGGCGGAAGTAGCCACTCCCTTGCCCCCCTTGAATCCCAACCAGCAGGTGTAGTTGTGCCCCAAGACGGCCCCCAAGGCCGCGAGCGCCGGCAGCGCCGAGGAATTGGAAGGAGCCAGCGCCACGGCCAACGCCGGAGCGAATTGGACCGCCAGCGCCCCCTTCAGCAGATCCACGATCAGCACCAAGGCTCCAGGGCCCTTGCCCAGCACCCGAAACACGTTGGTCGCGCCAATATTCCCACTGCCCACCCGGGTGATATCGACCCGCATCGCCCGCGCCACCAGATAGCCTGTCGGGAGAGAACCCGCGAAGTAGGCCAGAACCAGCGTGATGAGGATTGCAGCAACCATTACGAGCGAGGTTGTACGGGGCAACAGCCTCTCGCGCCAAGCGGCGAGTGCCCAAGAGCTGGAAACTCCTCTTTCCAAAACTCCTGACTTCGCAACGAATCCACTTCGGGCGTCACAAAGAAGTTTCGATGAAATGCAAAAACTCCTTGAGCGCGCGGGTACAGTTTGCGTTCATTCGCCCCCGCTCTTCCGGTTCGCCGGAGTGTGGAAAGTGGTAGGATGCCGGAGTGGTCAATCGGAACAGACTGTAAATCTGTCAGGCTAACGCCTTACGAAGGTTCGAATCCTTCTCCTACCACCATCTTTTTCTAAGGCTGTCTCTCGGGCTTTTTTCTCGGGGCCTTTCCCTCGGATCTGTTTCATGGGCTCGGAGACAGTCCTTGTTCTTCCGAGACACTTCCCTTGTCCATTTTCCCGCCACGATACCAGAACGCGGCCGGTTGGTTCCAACACGGTTGCATCATCGCAGAAATCCGACAAATCCCCGCCTGAGCCCGGACACCGTTGATAGATTAAACGGGTAGCCCTCAGTCTCCAGTCTGGCCAATTTTCGCGCAGAACACCCCGCCAAAAAACCTCGAGCCCAGAAAAGGAACAGGGGGCCCGAGGACCCTCAACGATCCCCTGCCCCCTTGCTGTCGACTCCCAGATTTCAAACCGCTTCGGCTCGCCCACCGTCTGCGGAGCGCCGCGCGGATTGAATCCGGCATCACTCCACTGGGTACTGGCGCATCAAGGCCACGAGCGCATCCACGTTCGGGCTTTCGGCGGTGCGGACATAGTGTCCACTGGTGCAGACGCCGCACAGCACGCTGTCCGCATTGTCGAGGCCCAGCAGCTTGCCCAAGCAGAATCCGCTGTTGAAATGGTCGCCGGCACCCGTGGTGATCTTGGGCTTCTTGCAAACCGGTCCCTCGACCACCGAAGCGATCCCACCCGAGACCGCCAGCGCATAAGCCACCGGATGCACCACGAGGGTATCCACGGGCACGCGCTGCTGAATGGCCACGCTGAGTTCGGCCAAGCCCTTCCAGTCGCGAGGCGAGGCATCCAGACCCAGCACGCCGGCGATCTCGTAGGCTTCCTTCTCGTTGAGACCCAGGATCACGTCGAAGCGGCTCTGGAACTTCACGATCAAGTCCAGCGCATGGCGGATGTCTTCGGCAGTGCGCTTTTCCGGATCGGCCAGATCGAAGAAGATCTTCCGACGGGGCCCCTGCAGCGCGGGCATCAGCTCCGCGTGCAAGCTCTCCCAGATCGCCGACATGTGCGGGAGCATGGTCCAGTTGACGAAGGCCACGAGGCTGGAGGAGGCGAACTTGGCGGCGAACTTCTCCTTGCCGTAGCGCTGGCACAAGTTGTCCCAGTGGATTTGCTTGAGGGTGTAGTGCTTGCCCACCATCAGCTTGCCGTCCTCGAACTCCAGGGCGTCGGTGAAGCCGGGCTCACAAATGGTGTGAACTTCGGCGCGTGCGGCAAACGGCTCGAACACCGGATGCAGGGCCGGCCATCCCAAGGAACCCACGTACGTCACGCCGATGCCCAGGCTGGCCAGTGCATTGGCCATGATCGGACCGTTTCCGCCCAACTTGGTCAGCACGTTCACCAATTCGACATTGGTGCTGCGGCCGGCAGCGGCAGCCAACCGCTGCGCATAGGCGGCAATGGTCGGAATGCGATCGAAGCGGACGGCATCGTAGCGCTTGTCCACCACGTGAAGGATTTCATCCACGAATCCATCCAAACCGACAAAGGCGGTCAGCGACGGAACTTGAGCCGCGGCAGCGGCAAGGCGGGAGGCGACGGAGGCACGGAATTCAGGCGTGTTCTGCATGGTCTATGAAACCGGAGTAAACCGGAGGCGCGCCGAATATGGCCATTGCTCGGCCGGGGTGAAGCCGGAAAGCGCCCGAACCCGCGTCCGCGTTCAATCCACCGTGACGCCCAAAACCTCGAGCAGGTGGTCCAATTCGTCATTGCTGTTGAACTGGACATCCAACCGACCCTTCCCGCCTTTGTAGTGCAGGGCGATGCGAAGACCCACGCGGTCGCGGATGCGATTTTCCAAATCTGTGAGATGCGGATCGACCGGTACCGGTACCGAAGCCAAAGCTGTCCGCGGATCCACCGCCAGTGACGGCGCGGCCGGATCCTTCTTGGCGATGGCGGCCTCGAGTTGGCGCACGGTCCATCCTCCGCGCATCGCGAGGCGGGCGAGCATCTCCTGTTGCTGGGGATCCTCCACGCTCAGGATGACCTTGGCGTGGCCCACCGAAAGACCGCCATCCCTCACCACTTCTTGCACCGTCGCCGGCAGCTTCAACAAACGCGTGGCATTGGCCACCACCACGCGACCGCGGCCCACTTTCTTGCCGACCTGTTCCTGGGTGAGGGAGAACTGGGTCATCAACTGCTGATAGCCCAAGGCCTCATCAATGGGATTGAGGTTCTCGCGCTGGAGGTTCTCGATGAGCGCGAGTTCTAACACCTCCAAATCGGTGGCCACCCGCTCGATTACGGGAACCTCGGTCAGACCGGCGAGCCCCGCGGCGCGCCAGCGGCGCTCACCGGCGATCAACTCAAAAAACTCACCCACCACTCGCACCACCAGCGGCTGGATGATGCCTTGCTCACGAATGGAGTCGGCCAGTTCAGCCAGGGATTCCGGGGGGAATTCTTTCCGCGGTTGCAGGGCCGAAGGACGAATCCGATCGCGTGAGATCTTACGCACAGCCGAACCAGGAGCCGGTGGAGCCGGTGCCGGCGGAACGGGAGGTTGAGCCACCACCGGAGCCGCGCTGCCGGTGACCGCAGGCGGTGTGGGTGCTGACGGCGTCGGTGGCGCGGCGAAGGGGGATTTGATTCCCCCACCCATCAGCGCTCCCAATCCGCGTCCCAAGGCCGGTCTCGACATGACCCTCACTCTAGGGACCCACCGATCCGGGTGGCAAAAGGGATTTCAGCCAACCCGCGGGTAAATCCCTCCCCAGCCCATCTGGTCACGGGCGGATGGCCTGAAAAATCGTCCGGGCCATCAAGGTCGCCCCGGCAGCATTCGGGTGAATCTTGTCGGGGAACATCTCGGGGTAGCCAGTCAGGGCATCATTGAGATCGATGACGGGCACCTTCTTGTCGGTGGTGACGGCCATCAAGGCCGGGATCACGCCGTCGTCCAGGATATGGCCGGTGATGCCCCAGGTGTCGGAATACACCGGCACCGGGAGGCAGGCCCACACCTGGGGCTTGGACTTGAGGTCGCGAAACTGATCAATCAACCAGCGGGTTTCTTGCTCGAAGAAGGCTTGGTCTTTCCAGTTCTGCGGCTTCGTGTCGTTGGTGCCCAACTTGATGATCACCATGTCCGGCTGCCAGGCCATGGCCGCCTTGAACTCGTCAGTGTTGGCGTACGGGAGGTCTCCAACCCGGCTCAGGGTAGCACCGCTCCGCCCGAAATTGCGCACCTCGAAGCGGTTGCCCAAGAGTTCGCCCAATTGCTTGGGATAATTGTTCTTCTCGCGCTCTTCGACACCCGCTCCAAAGGTGATGCTGTCACCCACGCAAGCCACCTTGATCACGCGCCAACCGCCTTTGCGGTCTTCGAAATCCTCAATCTTGATAAGCTCCGGCCGGAGCTTGCGACGGCAGCCCCAGGAAATCGCACCAGCGGCCAGCGGCAAGAGTGTTAGGAAATCGCGACGTTTCATCCGGCCCGATGAAAGCGGGGACCTGACCCGTGCGGCAAGCGGGGTGTTGGGCCTTTCTCCGAATTCTCGTCCCGATGCGCCCGGGAATCCCATCGCCCCACTCAGTGTGACACCGTGTTTCCAGGCACCCGGTTTTGCAGCACGGCCTGAGTTTGCTCGGTTCGGAACTGCTCATAAGCCGCCCGGAACTGCGGGTGTTTGTTGCCCAGGATGGCCGTGGCCAGCAGGGCCGCGTTGATGGCACCCGCCTTGCCGATGGCCATGGTGCCGACCGGCACGCCCCCGGGCATTTGCACGATGCTCAGGAGGGAATCCATGCCGTTGAGCGCCTTGGACTGCACCGGCACGCCCAGCACGGGCAACGCCGTCTTGCTGGCGCACATGCCCGGCAGGTGGGCCGCCCCGCCCGCGCCGGCGATGATCACCTCGAGGCCCCGGCCCGCCGCCGCCGCGGCGTATTCGAACAGGAGGTCCGGCGTGCGATGGGCGCTCACGACCGAGGCCTCGTACGGCACACCCAGGGCCGCCAACTGGCGGGACGCCGCTTCCATCGTCTCCCAATCCGACTGGGAACCCATGATGATGCCGACCAGCGGGGAACTCATAAAGGGTGAGAGTGGCCTCCCCGCAGAGATATGTTCAAGCCTCGGGGCGGGCCTCCGAGCGGCCCGTCACCAAGCAGCGGCCCGGTCGGTCGAGAAGCCGAAGCGGGTCTGGGACTGATATTCCTTTCCGGGACGAACCACGGTCGAAGGGAAATTCGAATGGTTGGGGGAGTCGGGAAAGTGCTGTGTTTCCAGACAAAAGGCCCCGTACCGCGGCTGGTGCACGCCATCGAAATGATTGGCGGTGTACAACTGGATGCCGGGCTCCGTGGTGTGGCAGGTCATCCTGCGGCCGGATTTCGCATCGAAGATCCGCGCCGCCAATTGCAATCCTCCGCCCCGGCGATCGATGACAAAATTGTGGTCGTAGCCCTTCGGCCCGCGGACATCCCGGATCCGCTCACCGATGGGGTGGAAGGCACGGAAGTCGATCGGAAGGCCGGCCACGGGGGCGATCTCGCCAGTCGGGATCATCGCGGCATCCGACGGGGTGTATTGGCTGGCCTGGATTTGGAGTTCGTGTCCCAAGACATCCCCGTTGCCCGCGCCCGCCAGGTTGAAATAGGCGTGGTTGGTCAAGTTCACCACGGTCGCCCGGTCCGTCTCGGCGCGGTAAGTGATGAGCAACTCGTTCTGGTCGTTCCACGCGTACGTCACGGTGACGTCCAAATGGCCGGGGTAGCCTTCCTCACCATCGACGCTGCGATAGCGGAATTCGGCGATGGCGATGCCGCCCTCGACCCTCGTGCGGGAACTCCAGAGCTTCGAGGCGAATCCCTGTCGGCCGCCATGGATATGATTACCTCCCTCGTTGGCGGTGATGCGCACCTCCTGGCCCTCCAGCGTGAACCGCGCACCGTGGATCCGATTGGCGTAGCGGCCGATGACCGAGGCGGCGGGCAGCCCCCGCTGGTAGGCGTCCATCGAATCGCCACCGAAGACGACGTTGGCCGACTGGCCGCTCCGATCCGGCACCTGGATAGACGTGATCGTGGCCCCGTACTCCGAGACCCCCACCGTGGCACCCGAAGCGTTCTTCAGGGTGTGCAGGCGGAC
>JARXAF010000152.1 GCA_029865985.1 Verrucomicrobiota bacterium | reverse complement strand
GTGGGAAAATTGTTCACACCGCTGAAACCCATATCCTTCACCTGGCCCAGCCAGTGCCACATGCGGCGACGCGGGTCGGTGGCGTGCACACCACAAATCACCGGCACCTCCTCGACCACCGGCAGCACCTCGTACTCACCGATCTCCATGGCGATGGCATTGGCATCACCATAGGCCATCATGCCGCAAGTTGAACCATGGCCCATCATGCGGAAGCGGCCCGAGTTGTAGATGATGATCAAGTCGGCCCCACCCTTCTCGATGAACTTGGCACTGATGCCCGTGCCGGCACCGGCGGCGATCACCGCGTCGCCCTTCTTGATGGTGTCCATCAGGCGCGCGCGAACTTCTTTGCGGGTGTAGGGATTTCCTTTTCCGGTCCAGGGATTGGGCATGATCTTAAAACAAAAACAGGTTGAAACAGACGGAGCCATTGAAGCAGCCGGGCGTCAATCCCAGCCATGCCGCGGAGGCACGGTTTCTTATCCTGAAACCAACGACAGAAACCAACGACACACTCGCGCCCGGAACGAATCCCAAGCACGCTCAACACCGATGAGCCGCATCGAATCCAAGCTGGCCGAACTCGGCCTCACCCTGCCCGCACCCCCACCGCCCGGAGGCAACTACCTGCCCTTCCGCATTGAAGGCAAAACGTTGTATCTACCCGGCGCCATCGCCAGTCGTGAGGGGAAAATCCAATACGCCGGCAAAGTCGGTGAGACCCTCACCATCGAACAAGGCTATGAGGCGGCCAAACTGTGCGCGCTCAACTTGCTGGCCTGCACCAAACTGGCCCTGGGCGACCTCGACCGCGTAGACCACGTGATCTCCGTCAGCGGCTACGTCAACTGCGTGGCCGGATTCCCCGACAGCCCCAAGGTCATCAACGGTGCCAGCGACCTCCTGGTAGCATTGCTCGGCGATGACGGTCGTCATGTGCGTGCCGCCGTCGGCGTGGCCGGCTTGCCGGTCAACTCCGCCACCGAAGTGCAAATGATCGTGGCCTTGAAATAAGGGCCTGCGACGAAGATCCCGAGAGATCTTGTTTTCGGAGAAACAGCCGGCCAAAAACCGGCCAAAAACCACAGACATTCGACGTCCATGGAAGGCCGGCCCACAGCCGGTCAGCGCGGGAAGTGTTCGGCCAGCGAGATGGCCTTCCGCATGGCCTTCGACTTGTTGACCGTCTCATCGAATTCAGCCTCGGGATCGGAGTCGTTGACCCAGCCGCCCCCGGCTTGCACGTACGCCACCCCGTCCTTCACCAAAGCCGTGCGGATGGTGATGCAATGGTCGGCGTTGCCGTTGAACCCGAAGTAGCCCACGCAGCCGCCATAGGGCCCGCGCGTGGTGCCCTCGAGCTCCGAGATGATTTGCATGGCCCGGATCTTGGGCGCGCCGCTGAGGGTGCCCGCTGGAAAGGTGGTCCGCATGAGGTCGAAGGCCGTGCGCTCAGGCGAAAGCCGACCGTTCACCTGGGAGACGATGTGCATCACGTGGCTGTAGCGCTCGATGACCATCAAATCCCGCACGGCCACGCTGCCATAGTCGCACACTCGACCAATGTCATTGCGGGCCAGGTCCACGAGCATCACGTGCTCGGCCCGTTCTTTCGGATCGGCCAGCAGCTCCTTTTCCAGGGCGAGGTCTTCCGCCTCATTGGCCCCGCGACGGCGCGTGCCCGCGATGGGACGGATCTCCACAGCCCGGTCCTCGCACCGCACGTGCAGTTCCGGAGAAGCCCCCACCAGCGCGAAACCCTCCAACTCGAGGAGGAACATGTACGGCGAAGGATTGATGGAGCGCACGGCTCGGTAGATCTCCGTCGGCGACGCCTTTACCGGCGTGCTGAAACGCTGAGAGCCGACGATCTGGATGATGTCGCCCGAGCGGATGAACTCCTTGGAGCGGACCACATTGGCCAGGAATTGCTCGCGCGTGGTGTTGGAGACAAAGGGCGCATCAGGCGCCTGAGGCTCCAGGGTCACCGTGCGGCTCTGAAGCGGTTGCTCGAGCAATGCCACCAACCGTTCGATCTCCGACACGGCGTCTTCGTAGGCCAAGGCCGGGTCTTCTCCCGGAGGCAACACGGCATGGACGATCACCGTCAGTGTCTGCGCCACCCGATCAAAAACGAGGACCTGATCGGCGATCAGGAAATAAACCGTGGGAGTCCCCAATTCGTCCTTCGGCGGGCGCGGCACCACCGGTTCCACATCATGGATGAACTCGTAACCCAGGAATCCCACCGCACCACCGGTGAAGCGGGGCATGCCAGGCACGGGCACTGGAACAAATCCGGACATCACGGCCTCCACCACCTGAAGTCCGTCGCGGACCACCTTCTCCCCGGGTTGACCCGGCTGCGGAGAAACACGGTACGTTTCCACCACACGCCCTTGTTCCAGCACCTCCACCCGGTCGGCAGTTTGCCGGATGACCGAGCGCGGACTGCAACCCACGAAGGAATAACGCCCCAAGTGTTCGCCACCCTCCACGGACTCGAAGAGGAACGATTCACCCTGTCCCCTCAGCTTTTGGTAGGCGGACAAAGGGGTTTCAAAATCCGCGAGCAGGCGACGGGCCACCGGGATGCAATTCCCTTGGCGGGCCAGCACCGCAAACTCTTCTCGGGTCGGCGTGTCCATGACGGGACTGAACCTAAGCCAAAACCCCGCCCGACCAGAAGCCCGAAGCGCGGCCGCCCGGGCAATACCCTTCAAACGGCCTCTCACCGCCAAAACGCCACTGCGAGAACTCGTCCGTCGAAACTGCTCGCGCTGCGCTGAAACCTTGGATTGGCTAAAGAGCACATGCCCTCGGATGAGATCCCCCCTACCGCCAGCTCTCCGGCCCCGCGAGAGATCGGATGCCTGGGGACCCGGTTGACGGTGACCGATCACCCCGGAGCTCTGGCTTGGTGCCGGCACTTGGCCCGTCGCCCGTCTCCAGCGGCCATCGAGTTTTGCAACACCCAGATTGTCACCTTGCGCCGATCGGATGCCGATTATCGGCAAACTTCCGAGTGTTTCGAACACTTCATCCCCGACAGCTCCCCCTTGCTCTGGCTCCTCAATGCGGCCGGAGCCGGTATGAAGGACCGCGTGTATGGCCCCGCCTTCTTCCGCCACGCCCTCATCCATTCACCCGCCGACCTGACGCACTACTTCCTCGGGGGATCCGAGGCCTGCGGACGGGCTCTGGTGGAACGCTTCACCGCCCTGAACCCGAGCCTGAAAATCGTGGGCTCATTCCATGGCCGTTGCGATTTGGGCGGATTCCTCGGAACCGATGATTCGCGGATCCTCGATGAAATCCGACGGATCAAACCCGACTTCATTTGGGTGGGACTGGGAACTCCGAAGCAGCAGCGCTGGATCGCCCGGGTCAAACCGTTGCTGGATCATGGCGTGCTGCTCTCGGTGGGTCAGGCCTTTGACGTCAACGCCGGACTGCGCGCCGATGCCCCAGACTGGATGCAACGCTGCGGCCTGACTTGGCTTTACCGCATGGCCACGGAACCCCGACGTCTGGTGGGGCGCTACTTGCACCACAATTCCCTGTTCTTGGGTTACCTGCTTTGGGACACCCTGCGCGGAGCGGTTTTCCTGCCCAACTCCTCCAGCAAAACTCCGAGCGGAGGTTGACCCTTCCGATTCAGGCAATGACGACCGCGGATCCGACCGCGGATCAGGCTGGAACGGTCTCGGCCTGGAACAAGTCTTCCGAAGCTGTGCGGCACAAACCCAGGAACGTTTCTTCCGCCAAGGTCAGACGACGCGTGCGCCAGTGGAGAGCACCCCAATCGCGGCGGGCTTTGCGGCGACCGAGTGGCAAGGCCACCAGCGATCCGTTCCGCAATTCTGGGGCGGCGACCCAGGGTGCCAGGATGCCCACCCCGAGGTTCAGCTTCGCCAATTCCTTCAAGGCCTCGAAGCTGCCCATTTCAATGACGGTGTTCAGCACAATGCCTTCCTCCCGGAAATACGCATCGAGGATGCGCCACGTCAGGCTTCGTTTGCCATAAACCACAACGCTTTGACGGGAAATCTCTGCCCGCGGCACCGATCCGGAACGAGCCCAGGGATGTTTGGGTGAGGCCAGGAAAGACAACTCATCAGAGAAGAGTGGGACAAACTGGAAACGCTCCTCGGACTTGGGCTCGAGGGTGAGGGCCAGATCGGCCCGGTTCGATTCGATCATGGCCACGGCCGAGGCTGAATCTCCCGCCTCCACGCTGATGAGGCTCTGCGGAAAGCTCTCTTTGAACTCCCGCAAGACCGCCGGCAACAAGTAGGCGCACAAGGCCGCCGGAGCCACAATGCGCAGTCGACCCACTCCCCACTTGCCCAATCGCTCGATGCCCGACCGGGCGCTGGCCATTTCCTGAAGCACCCGCTCGGCATGGACCAAGAGCTGTTCCCCGGCCTGAGTGAGCAAGACCTTCTTGCCCAACCTGTCCAAAAGGCGACACCCCACGTCGGTCTCCAACGCCTTCATGGAATGGCTGACAGCGGATTGGGTCAGGAAGAGTTCGCGGGCCGTCTGTGTGAAACTGCCCGTGCGGGCGAGGATGACAAACGCGTGGAGCTGCCGGCTGTCGAGGGGCGCCTTCATGCATGAAACGGGTTCATCCAACACATCGAAACTTAGAGAAGCAGTTGACGGGCCGATTGCCTGAAACACCCTTAGACTGGCCTAGGAAGTGCGGGGAGCGGTCATCATGGTGATGCCCGACACGCCTCCGCCCCGGCCCGAAACAGACCTGCGAGTGGGTTTCACAGCCGAGCTGGCTTGCGCGCCTCTGGTGGTGGCGGCCGAGCTGGGGCTCTGGTCTCAACGCGGATTGTCCGTGCAACTGAGCCGCGAATTGGGCGTGGCCGGACTCCGCAACCAACTCCTCGAAGGCCACCTCCACGCCGCCCAGGTTCCCTGTGGACTACCCCTGGCGCTTCTGGCGGAAGCCGATCGATCGCCAGAAACACCCCCGCCGCTCTGGGTGGGATTGACCCTCAGCCATGGCGGACAAACGCTGGTGCTCTCGGAATCCCTCTGGCCATCCGGAACACCGGAGAACTCTGCTGCGGCTCATCCATTGCGATCCCGCCAGAAGCGCGTTGTCACTCTAGGGCTGGCCTCACGCCACTCGGCCCAGGCGGCCACGGTTCGGGAATGGATGCGAATGGTGGAATGGAACGAAGAGCAAGTGCATCTGGCCGTGATCCCGATGGCACAACTCACCGCTCACTTACGCGCAGGCAACATCGACGGGTTCTGCGCCGGCCCCCTCGCGGCAGCCGAGGCCCTGATGGATCAACCGGGAGTCGCTTCGCGGGCGGGCCGATTGGTCACATTCAGCAACCCGGGACGCCCGCCGCTGCCAGAGACGGTGCTCGGCCTGCGCTCGGCCTGGGCCCATCGCTCACCCAAACAATCCCGGCTGCTGATGTCCGGGCTGATGGAAGCATGTCGATTTTGCGATGATCCGTCGCACCGCCCGCAAGTGGCCGAATGGCTCTCCCGGCGCCACTACTTGCACCGGCCCGTCGATCAAATCCTTCAGGCTTGGAATACAAGCACTCAACGAGGAAGCGCCCATGAGTCTTCCAAAATACCCTCCCTCGTCTTTCAAGCCAGTGACGCCCACCCAGACACCGCAGCCCTCAGCCGGTGGATTTTCGATCATGCGCTGGAGGCCGAAGAACGCCGCATCATCCCGATCTCGGCCCTGGATACGGTTTTCCGGACGGACCTTTCTGGCATAGAGTCTGGAGCCCAAACCCGCTCGCTCCAGCGCGCCACGCCCCGCGGTCGGGGCCCGAAGACCCCAGACACCGCGGAGCGAACCCAGAGTGCGCCTCTCTAGCGCATCGTACCGCGCGGATTAATTCTGGGTGACACCCCGGAAGTGATCGGTGCGGAAGGGCGAAGCGGGCAATCCGCTGCCGTTCACCAAGTTGAGGACCGGAAAGTCATCCCAGCCGTAACGAACATGCAGCGGATGGGACACCTTCGGGGAACTCAACCGCACGCTGGATCCGGAAATCTCGGCCGTGGCCCAGTGCCACACACCATCCTTGCCGGCCAGAGCGAAGCCCGTCGGAGCCGCTCCGTCGGTGGTCTTAAGATCCCGGGCATGATTCAAATTCAGGATCAGGGTCGAGCCAGAACGGCCTTGCGAGCCATAGGTCGGGCCGCTTGATTCTACCTTCTTGCCATAGGCGATGGTCTGGGCCAGCAGCGACAGGCGCACGCCCACGGGAGCCTTCTTGTTGGGATGGATGTCATCCTTGTCACCCACATCGGTGATCACCGCCACACCCACGCTGGGAAGGGTCTTGGCCACGTGGTTCTGGGCCTCGCGCAGTTCGGCCCAATCGCTTTCCACCGGCTTGGCCGTGATGTCCGCGATCGACCGCTTGCGACCCTTGTCCCACGGAGCGAGCTGGACGGCCAGGAAGGGGAAGTCGCCTTGGTTCCAATCGGAGCGCCAGTTGCGAATCATGTCGGCAAAGAGGCTGCGGTACTGCCAAGCCCGACCGGCATTGGACTCGCCCTGGTACCAGATGGCGCCCGCAATGGCATACGGCATGAGCGGACGCAGCATGCCATTGTAGAGTTCGGCCGGGCACCACGGAGCACCCGGGGCTCCCTGAGTGAACTTCTCTCCCTTGGCCTCGGCCGCGGCCTTGGCGGCGCGCCATTTCGACAGGGCCGCCTCATGCGCGCGTTTGACCGGGACATACGGATCCAGGATGTCGCGGGTGTAGAGATGGTCGGCCTTGATGGCCTCCTCGCTCATCCACACTTCGGCCGGGGATCCGCCCCAACTGGTGTGGATGAGTCCCACGGGAATACCGAGCGCCGGTTGCAAATCGCGACCGAAGTAATACCCGACGGCAGAGAATCGACGGACGGCCTCCGGAGAGGCGGCTCCCCAAGCATGCGGAGCGTGGTTCAACTCGGTCTGCGGCACCGGGGAACGGCGCTTGGTGACCGTGAAGAGGCGCAAATTCGGATTGGCACTGGCCGCGATGTCGGCCGCGGGCTCAAAACTGGCCGCCATGGACCACTCCATGTTGGACTGACCGGAACAAATCCAAACCTCGCCGACAACCACGTCGGTCAGGACCACCGTATTGCGGCCCCGGACTTCCAAATTACGCCCCTCGGCGGTGGCCTTCAGCGGCTTGAGGCGGACCGACCAGCGCCCGTTCTGGGCCACGGTGGTCACGCTCTGTCCGGCAAACTCCACGGTCACCGTCTCGCCGTCTGCGGCCCGTCCCCAGACCGGCACCGGGCGGCCCTGTTGCAACACCGCATGATCGGTGAAGAGGGAATGGAGTGAGACGTCGGCCCGGGCGATGCCCAAAGTCAGGCCGGCCAGCGCGACGAACGCGCTTCGAAGGAATTTGGTGGGATGCACAAGGGCAGTTGAAGCGCAGCCGGGGCACCGGGGTCAACGCGGGATTTTCGTCGGAGATTGCCCAAGACAGGAGACCCATTCATGTTTCAACACGATCCATGAGGTTCAGTGTCATCCATCGCACCCGCTACACCTACGCGACGCCCGTGAAGGAGAGTTTCAACGAGGTTCATCTGGAGCCCGTCACGAACGAGCATCAAACCGTGGACAGCTTTGTGCTGAAGGTGCTCCCACCGCCCCGCCTGCGGCACTACTTCGACTTCTACCGGAATCGGACCCACCACTTCGAAATCCCGGAACCGCACACCTCCCTGCTCATCGAGAGCCAGTTCCGCGTGACCACCCATTCGACCAACTGGCTCGATCCGCTGGCTCGCCCCTTTCCTCGGGAACGATTGGCCGAGTGCGAACGTCTGGACCGCTGCTTCGACTTTCTGGGGGCCAGCGAGTTTGTGGAAATCAACCCGGAGGTCTGGCGCACAGCGCTGGACGTGGTGGGAGACGAACCCGACGTCTGGCAGGCCTCGCAAGCCTTGATGGCCTACGTCCATCGCGAGTTCACCTACACCCCGCTGGTCACCTCGGTGAAGACGCGTTCCGGCGACGTGTTCGCGGATCGTCGGGGGGTGTGTCAGGACTTCGCCCACGTGCTGCTGGCCCTCTGCCGTGCGCTGAAGATTCCGGCCTTGTACGTGAGTGGTTACCTGCATACCGCCGATGCCAATGCCAGCCACGCCTGGATCGAAGTGTTCCTGCCTGGGTGCGGATGGCGTGCGCTGGATCCAACCCACAACCGGCAACCCGACCAGAACTACATCAAGCTGGCCATCGGCCGGGACTACTCCGATGCACTGCCCACTCGCGGCACCTACAAGGGCGTGACTGAGCGCACGATGCAGGTGGAAGTACGGATCGAGCACCTCAACTCGTAAGCACGCAGCGTGCATCGCCCCCGGTTGGATCGATTCGGAGATTGCGAAAGACCCGCGCCACCGCGATGACCTCCGGTGTGAGCGATTCCATCCTCCCGCTGTGGCGGGTCCTGAACCGTCGCAAAGGGCTTTTCCTGATCTCGGGCCCCTGCGTCATTGAGAGCGAACCCCTTTGCTTGGAGATCGCCCGCACACTGAAGTCGGTGTGCGGCCGCCTGAAGATTCCGTATATCTTCAAGGCCAGCTTCGACAAAGCCAACCGCTCTTCAGGCAAGTCGTTCCGTGGCCCCGGAATCAACGAGGGTTTGGAAATCCTGCGACGCATCCGGTCCGAGGTGGGCGTACCGGTCTTGACCGATGTCCATACCCAGGAGCAAGCCATCGCCGCCGCCCAGGTCTGCGACATCCTTCAGATCCCGGCTTTCCTGTGCCGCCAAACCGACCTGGTCCAGGCCGCTGCCGCCACCGGCAAAATCGTCAACATCAAGAAGGGGCAGTTCCTGGCGCCACAGGACATGAAGAACGTCGTCGCCAAGGCTGCCGAGACGGGCAACCGCCATCTGATGCTCACCGAGCGGGGCACCACCTTCGGATACCACAATCTCGTGGCCGACATGCGCTCGCTGCCGATCCTGGCCGGTTTCGGATATCCCACGGTCTTCGATATCACCCATTCGGTGCAGTTGCCCGGAGGACAAGGAGACTCCTCCGGAGGACAGCGGGAGTTCGGGCCGGTGCTGGCCCGTTGCGCCGTGGCTGCGGGAGTGAATGGCCTCTTCATCGAAACGCATCCCGAGCCGGATCGGGCCCTCAGCGATGGCCCGAACATGATCCCGTTGGATCAGATGGCCGCGCTGCTACGGCAATTGCTGCGGATCCAGAAGGCGCTGTGAGGAACCCCATGGGGAGCGGGTCGGTCACGTCCTAAAGCCGCGGTCCGAAGAATTGTATCCAGTTCGCTTCACACTGGGCGGACAATTCTTCGATCGGGATTCCCAGAAGGCCAGAGACCCCCTCCGCAATACGAACGAGGTTGGCCGGATGGTTCACCGGGTGACCGTTCCCATCGGTCGCCGAATGGGACACCCACTCGGGCGGAGGCAACTGATCCGGGGCATCGGTCTCGAGGAGCAAACGATCACGGGGAATGGCCCGCAAGACCGCCGCATGGGTGGCCTTCCGCGGGTGGAGGGAATGGCCCGAGATGCTGAACCAGCCGCCGAGGCCAACCCATTCGCTCACCAGTTCGGCAGACCCTCCGTAGCTGTGCAGCAGGAAACCCCGCGGAAGGCGCGGTCGCCGCCGGAGGCAATCCAGCAAGGCTCCCCAGGCCTTGAGGCAATGCAGGGTGACGGGAAGGCCACGCGCCGATGCCAAGTCCAGCTGCACCTCGAGCACCTCCAACTGGATTTCCAGTGAAGCCGGTCCCTGCGGCCCGGTACCCATCGCCAGGCAACGTTCCAGCGGTTGATCCAGGACCCAACGGTCGAGCCCCACCTCACCGAGTCCCAATCGGGGGGTGTGATCCAGAAACTCGACCAAAACCTCGCGCCAGGCTCCCGACCGCGCCGACACCCGCCACGGGTGAAGCCCAAAGGCGGGAATCACCGAAGGGCACTGTTCGGCCAACCGCCGGACCTGCGGCCAATCGGCTTCGCTAGTTCCATTGACGACCATGCCGGCTATCCCATGTGCAGCCGCGGTGGACACCATCCCGACGGGATCATGACCCAGCCGGGGATCTTGCAAGTGATTATGGGCATCGAACCAACGCATGGATTCCTATGGGGGATGAGTTTGCCCCATAATCTCTGTCGCGGAAACCTTCTCTATGCGGACCAGTTGAGTTTCAGCCAACCCATGACAACTTGGTGGGTGCCGTTTTCGAAACTCAGTCGGACAACGGAGGCCGCCGTCGGCTACTTCGAACTAGGAATGATGGAGGCGGCCCTCCAGGAACTCGACCAACTCCACTCCCAGGATCAACTGGAACCGGAGGTGCTGGAGTTGCGCTCGGTCATCCACCAGCAAAATGGCCAGTGGTTCGAAGCGGCCCGGGCATTCGAAGCCCTGTGCGCCCGTAAGGATGCTGACGTGGAAGACTTCATCGGCTGGGGATGCTGCCTCTATGAGCTGGGGACCTATGAGGAAGCCCGTCAAGCCCTGCTATCGGCCCCGAAAACCATCCAAGGCAATGGGTTGTGGCATTTCCATCTCGCCTGCTACGAAGCGTTGTTGGGACATCCCGAGAACGCCCGCGAACACGTCCAACGCGCCCTTCAACAAGATCCCTGCCTCCGTCACATGGCCGAGCAGAACACCAACCTCGCCCCGTTGCTCAGGTCGGTATCCTGAACCGAAACACTGCAGGCCATGAGGCTCTAACCCATCCGTTTCGCGGATGCGGGCAACGACGGACTCGAAGGCCCGGAGTAGTCGTACAGCGGTCCGTCCCAACCTCGGCCCGGCCAAGACACCTGATCAATCCCCTGGTGCTCCACACCCTGGAGCAATGGCTCAGCGAAAAGCCCTTCCGCCTCGAAGACCAGGAGATCAGTCCGAGACACCAATCCCGAAACGGTGGCATGGCATGCCAGCGACGCCGTGCGGCACAGTGCCCGAATCCTTCGGAGTTGTTCGCCTTCGAGATCACCAGTGCGATGCAGGACCACCACCGGCTTGGGCGAAGCGGTCAACTGCTGGAATGGACCGTGAGCGAACTGGAGCAATTCCTGCAGATCCGGTGCCGGATGAAAGAGCCCTTCGACAAACTTGAAGACGAGATTCTGGAGGTATTCGCTGAGGTCGGGTGAAACCAGCAAAGCGAAGCCCTGGCCGAACGCGGCCGGCTCCATCCGGGGCCAAGCCTGTCGACCGGCATCCCAGCCCCCGCGATACGCCGCCGCCGCCTCGGCTCCCACGGTCTGAGGATCGCCCGGCAAGGTGTTTCCGGCGAAGGCACCGACCCAAATCCGGGCCGCCAAAAAACCCAATGCCGGACCCACCACCCGGATCAACAGCGTGTATTCGTCCTCCAGTGGAAACCGGATCACTTCGGCTCCTTCAGTGAGCAAGGCTTGAAGACAGTCCTCTCGGTCCTGTTTTCCACTGCGGCGCAACCCTTCCAGGCTGGCCGCGGTGAAAAGCACCGTTGAGGCGAAATCGCTCCGTCGGCTCAAGGCGATCCGGGCGTGGGCCGACAACCCCTGACTGAAAACCACCAGCGTGCGGTCACGGTAAGAGCCCAACTCAGGACTCAACAAGGCTCCGGTGGGCAAGAATTCCGCCGGGATGTCCGTGAAGCGATTGAGCAACCACACGAGGTACCGCGCGTGGGCCTCAGAACTGCCGAGACCGGTCGCCACCACGCGCCGCGGAATCATCCGTGGCTTTGCCGCCAGTGCTGCCTCGGGCGAACGTGCCCAGCCCTCCAAAAGATCCGGGATGGACTGCAGGCGTTCACGCAAAAGAGCGAGACCTGGCTCAGAAACACCGGCCGGTGACGACGGCATGTGGGAGGCCTACGCCGGGAATCCCCGGAACGCAATCCATCGGCGATTCTTTTTCCCGCACCGGAAGTTGGTCCGATACGCAAAGATGCAGTCGACACCACCCATTCAACGGCATCGTTGGCTCAGGGAGTCGGCGAAGCAGGCCGAACGGGTTGGGCTGTGTTGGTGCCCACAGGAACCCGAACACTCGAACCCGGAACGGACGACAGCGGGGCTTTCACCGTGTTGGTGTCCGCAATGGTCGAAGCGGTCGGATTCGTCCAATTCGTCGCTGTCGAGACCGTCGAGGCCACGGAAGCGGCAACCGGGGGAGCCTCGCCTTCCACACGGACGGGCAAGCCCGGCCAAGCCATCCGTCGCAGCAATTCGGCATTCCAATTGGCCAAGCGAAAACACCCATGGCTTTCCGTGCGACCCACGTCTTCCGGCTTGGGAGTCCCATGGATGCCATAGCCGGTGCGGTTGAGTCCGATCCACGCCACACCCACCGGATTGTTGGGCCCGGGCGGAATGCGCAGCTTGCGACCCACCGTGCGGGATTCGGGCGACTCGGGGAACACCTCGGGATCCCATGTGTAATCCGGATTGGGCACGGTCACCACCACCTGAAGATCCCCGACCGGACGCTTCTCGACACGCCGGGCAATGCTGCAGGGGAAATGCGCGATCAATTCACCGGCCGTGTCCAACACCCTCAAATACCGCCCAGAAAGATGGATGCGGATGAGGCCCGCACGACGGGCGGTAATCGGGGGAGCCGAGGGCACGGTCAATTCCAGTCCTTCGGCGGGCTGACCCCAGTCGACCGCAGGGTTGAGCCGGCGGAGCAATGTTGGATGGGATTGGAACCGTTCGGCCAAACGCTCGAGCAAAGTCTCATGCTCCAAACCCAGCACCTGCGACTTGCCCACCCAAGTCTCCGGCAACGGGGCCAGACGCAGCAAATCTTCGGCGCTGACACGGTAGGGAGCCCATGGAGCCCGCTTGAGCATGAGCGCCTTACGGGTGTTGCGATCCAGCCAACCGGTTTGCTCCAAGCCTTGCTGCGATTGAAACGCTTTTAATGCGAAAGCGGTTTGAGCGCCTCCCACGCCATCGATGGAGCCAGAGGAAATCCCCAGTCCGGCCAGCGCGATTTGCGCCTCCAGATAATTGGTGGCACCGCGAGGCACCCAGGCGGCCCCGCTGTTGGAAATCGACAACGCGGGCAGAGCCACTGAAGCGCGGAGGATTTGGGTGGAAAGAACCACCGGAGCCGAGGTCAGCCCCACCAGCGCAGGCACGGCATTGGAAACCACGACCAACGGGGACAGCGGTGACAGCTCGCTGGCCGGAGCCGGAACCGGAACGGGCGGAGCAGCAGGAGGCACCGGAACAACCGTTGGAACCCCGGGAGCCGGCGTTGGCTGGGCCGGGGCCGTAGCTGCAACCGGAG
The DNA here is from genome assembly GCA_029865985.1 of Verrucomicrobiota bacterium. Lineage (GTDB taxonomy): Bacteria > Verrucomicrobiota > Verrucomicrobiia > Limisphaerales > UBA9464 > SXXZ01. The sequence continues at coordinate 1,705 of JARXAF010000152.1, read as the reverse complement.
TAGCCGCCTGAGTTGGAACGGGCTCAACCGCAACCCTGGTGGCTTCTTTGGCTATTCCAGCCTCAGGCTTGGAAGCGGCGCTCTTCTCTGGCCCCAGTACCCGCCACAGTCCCCAGACCAAGACCCCAACCAGCGCCAGCAGCAGCACGGCGGGCGCCAGGACTCGCTGCGAACGCGGCTTCGACGATTCATTTCGGGACTTCGAGGGCATGGATTTGGATGAAGATGAGGATCCAGTTAGGCTCACACATCGATGAGCGGACCGCCGCCATCCTCATCCTGTTTCTTCGGCCGACGGCGTCCGGACGATCCGCGGACACTACCCTGGAACTGCACCTTGGCTCCCCGTCCGAGGAATCCATTCACCACCAGCGACACTAGGCTGATGATCACGCCACCCCAGAAGGCGGATCCAAATCCGTCCACGACGAATCCGGGCTGAAGCATGCCGCCGACCAGGCTCAGGAGCACGGCGTTGATGACCATCACGAAAAGCCCGAGACTGAAGATCAACAGCGGGAGTGAAATCACCATGAGCAGCGGGCGCACAAACGCATTGAGCAAGCCCAACAACAACGAGGCCTCCAGCAAGGCACCGAAGGTCTGGTGACGGATCCCGTCCACCCAGACATCGGCCAACAAAACGCCAATGGTTGTGACCAACCAGCGTTGCAGGAACTTCACCAAACCCTCCGGCATGGGATTCATCATAGACCAAAGGCCTCCCGAGTCAGTCGCCTTTCTTGCCGTTCCGAAGGGAAGCCTCTTCGGCTATCAACTCGAAGAACTCCGTAGCGGTGACCACCCGGACCCGGGGAGGCAGCGCTTCGATGGTCCGGCCGATGGCTCCCATGGGTCCCCCCGAATCACGGAAAGACCAGGCGTGGACATTGACCAACGCAAAGGCATCGGAACCCGCCTCAGCTCCGGAGGGTTGTCTTTCGACGGCCCCGGCCACACCGGCCGGAAGCCAATCCGGCCGCAATGCCCCCAAACGGTCTTTCTGTTCCCACAGCAAATAGCGATACGAGACGCTCGGCTTGCCCTGATGCCAGTACACCGCACCCCGACCGCGATTGTAAGGCGCATAATCCTTGTAGAGGACTCCACGGATTTCCGGCCGCTCCAACCAGTCCTTGGATGAGTCCTGAACTCCCCCGTCATTGAGCAGCGTCACCAGCGGCCAATCCACTCGGGCCACAGCCCTGACCGTCTCGGCGGCCGCAGCCGGTCGATCCGGCAAGTGAGCCGGGAACTGGTAGCCGTAGCCACTAGGCCCAGCGATGAAGTCATCTAAGGGTGTGGCCATTCCGAGAATCTTCCCGAGGATCCGAGGGGCCATCACCCATGCCTCCGGCGGCATCTCCCAAGTCACCGCGAAGCGACCCCGAAGCGGGCTGGCCCAAAAACTCGGATCGTCCACGAAGCGCCCTCCCACCCATTGCAAGTTGTCTCCGTCGCTCACCACAAAGGCCACCACCCGTTCGCCCGATGAACGAGCCCGCGGTTTCGGCAGCCGGGAGCGAACCGGCCCTGTCGCCGGAAGATGGCGGAGCGCCGACAAGTTCAGTGACCAGTCGGCCGGGATGACGGCTCCACCGCCCTGACTCACCTCGCGAACAAATTCCAATTCATCGCGCCCCCAGCCATAGACGCGGGTGTGCGGACCGAGCGCCTGAATTTGACGGGTCCGCTCGGCGGCCGG
>JARXAF010000117.1 GCA_029865985.1 Verrucomicrobiota bacterium | reverse complement strand
AAAAAGGTGATGCCCTGAGAACCGGAGTGGCGGAGTGGCGGAGTGGCGGAGTGGCGGAGTGGCGGAGTGGCGGAGTGGCGGAGTGGCGGAGTGGCGGAGTGGCGGAGTGGCGGAGTGGCGGAGTGGCGGGTGTCACCCGATACCCGAAAATCAACAATAACCGCCACCCGAATGAGGTAATTGCTTTTTCCCCAAGCATCGAGAAGGCGTGAAGCCAGACCCATCAAACCGATAGGCATCGATTCGAGATGCTTCAGGCCGGTCGATGATTGCTTCATGAAGAAAGTGAGCAGCCCATTCCCGAGCGGCCGCAAAATCCCAATCGGTGCCGCCACGGAGTTCGTACCGAATCCCGTCACAGCGAATCAGACGGCCTGTTCCAAATCGGGCAATGAGGCATTCAGTTGAGTTGCGCGCAGTCCCGCGTTTCCAGCGATTCATGCGCTGAAGATGAGGGAAGGAGTCGGACAAATACTGTCCGATCCTGCCGGTGTCTTTTGGTCAACGGGCAGAATCGGCATTTGACTCAGCACGGAGCGGGTAGTTAGACATTGGAACACCGCATTATGGCGAAACTCACAGTGCTGACAGAGGGCTTCACCGGCCTTAGCTTCGAGGTGAAATCCGAAAAGGCTTCCGTTGGAAGGCTGGACGAGAATGCCATTTGTATCCCAGAGGCGAGCGTGAGTAGCAATCACTGCGAGCTGTGGCTCAAGGGTGATGATGTGGTCGTTAAAGATCTGGGATCGACCAACGGGAGTTTCATCAATGAACTGCAGTTGGCTCCGGAGAAGGAGGCAACCCTGCGTCCGGGTCAGATTTTGCGGCTGGGCCAGGTCCAACTGCGCTTTGAAACCGGCAAGAAACAGACCGAGGCATCGCGCCAGTCGGTGAAGTTGGGCGATGCCGGTGCGGCAGCTACTGCTGGAACGACGGCGTTCTCCAAGAAGTCGAACAAGGCCAACAAGGTTTTCTTCGCGGTTGGAGGCGTATTGCTGGTGATCATCATCGCTGCATTGGTGTTCGCGTTTTTGAATCTGGGTTCGCCGAATCCCTGAATTTGCCGGTATCCGGTGGCGCTTCCGTTGACACACGCTGCGCTTCTGTGGCTGGTTTTTTCGTGAGCTCTCGTTTTTCGCCGACAATCCTTTCGCTCCAACGTTGGCGGCCCCGTGTGGATCACGGGCTTTATTCTCCGGCCGGACTCATCCGGTGGGATGGTGTTTACGGAAGACTTTTGGATCGATGCGATAAGGTCCCCCGGGTGCACGCAATGACTGGAATGGATAACCCATGAACCCGGCTTACCGAACGGCGGTGTTTCAATGCGCCATCGGAATCCAAGACATCCAACACCCGTGCTTCGCCATTGTCACTGCGTGCAATCCGAATGATCGCGTGTGCTCGGATGCGGAGAATCGGTTGGCCGACGATGCGATGGTCGAGGAATTGGACCGGATGGGGTGGTGGCGTTTCCGTGTGATTGGGGGTTCGCCAGATTTTCGCCATCAAGAGCCAGGTTGGGGCGTGGCGACTAGTTCCATCGCCGAGGCGATCACCCTCGGGCGTCGTTGGGGACAGGCAGCAGTGTTTTGGGTGGAGGACGATTGCCTGAATCTGGTGGACTGTCGGGACGGTTGTGGCGAGGCATTGGGCTGTTGGACACAACGCACTCGGTTCCTTCAACCCATCGGGGCTTGGCGGGTGGTTTCAGAATAAGTGTGCGTGCGTCATTCGCATGGCGGGTATTTCCAGAGTCTGATTTCATTGGACCTCAGAGACCCCGAGACAAATCCCCGGTTGCCATGATCCACTCATCTGCTCCGACTTCTGTGCGCCGCAATCACTCCGCATTCCCGCTGATTGAACTGCGGGTGGTCATCGCCATCATCGCGATTTTGGCGGGCATGCTCCTGCCGGCTTTGGCCAAGGCCAAAGCCAAGGCGCTGGGCATCAGTTGCATCAACAACCAGCGCCAGATGGGCATTGCCACGGCGATGTACACGCAGAATTACCAGAAGTACCCGGGCTGCATCAAAGTGCCCGAGTTCTACTACCTTTGGCCGCTGCGCCTCTTTGGCGAAATGGGCACCAACCGGGCCTCGTTCTACTGCCCGGCCAATCCGAAGGATGCCCAGTGGGACACCAACGTGAACAAGACCTTCCCGCAAGGCATCAATCTGGTGTTGGCTTCCGGCTCAGGTACCCGCTTCAGCTTCGGATACAATGACTGGGGTCTTCGCGATCCCAATCCGGACCTCAACCAACAATTGGGTCTGGGCGGTGACATCAATCCTCCGGGCCAACCGGAGATGCCGGAAAGCCGGGTCAAGGCTCCGTCCGACATGATCATGCTGGCCGACAGCCTCACGGACCGTTCGTGGGACGGGAATATCGACCCGAAGCAGAAGGACCAGTGGCCAGCCAAGCGCCACAATCTTCGCTGCAACATTATGTTCGCTGACGGCCACGCCGAATCGGCGCTGCGTCGCGAGGTGGTCAATCCGTTGAGCACCACTTGGCGCGCGCGGTGGAACAACGACAACGAGCCGCATCGCGAGGTCGGCAACTGGCCCGTGGACGACGGTCGCGGGCAAAACTGAATATTCGTAGGCAGTGACGATGTCGTTGGATCGCTCGTGATGGCATGCCCGGAACGTTATTCGGGGCGTGGAATGGATAACCGCAGGCTCACTGGCTGGGCCCGCACTGGCAGTGCTCGTGTTGCCATTCCCTTTGGGCGATATCGAGAGGGCGGCCCGGTGTCTCAGGCTTTGGCCTTTTCCATTTGCTCCTGACTTGATTCCATCGTTGGTGTGTCAGGGGTGTTCCAAAGACTCCGGTACTGGGGCCCCCTGGTGCTGTGGATGGGCGTGATTTACTGGGCCTCCGCCGATTCCGGATCGGGACGTCGAGGTTCGCGTCTTCTTGGCCCCTTGTTGCGCTGGCTGATGCCGGATGCGTCGGGCACGACGATCGATGAGGTGATTTTCATGGTCCGCAAAGGGGCCCATGTCACGGAGTACGCGGTCTTGGCGTGGTTGGCCTGGCGGTTTTTTCTGGGAGCACGACGGTCGACGGATCAACCCCAACCGATGCGGGCGGCGTTCATGGCCTGGGGGGTGTCGGTGCTTTACGCCGCTTCGGACGAATGGCATCAAACCTTTGTGCCGACTCGCGTGGGAACCCCGTGGGACGTGGCGATCGACGCGGCCGGCGCTGCGCTGGGTTTGATTTTGGCCGCTGTCTGGTGGCGTCGGCGTAATCGCAAGTAAGTCAGCGCATTTCAGGATCAAAAACAGTTCAGGTTTCGTCGAAAAACATTCGATGCAGGGATACTCCCGATGCAACGCCCCCTCCTCATTCCTGCGCTATGCGTTGCGGCCGGCATTGGGTTTGCCGAGAGGGCTCCGTGGGACTTCGGTGTCGTTTCTCTCTCCGTGGCTTTGGTTGGCCTGGCGATGGCCGGGCTTTCGGCCCGTGGTTTCGCTGCAGGCATTGGCCTAGCCTTGTTCGGTGCCGGTGCACTGGCTTATCAGGCGACGCAGTGGCCGCTAAGCCCGGATGATGTGCGGTGCCGCATCGATGCCCACGGGGAGTTGGGACGGGTGCGGGGGATTTTGGCGGAGACGCCCTCGGTGCGCTTGTCGGAGCGCAAGGGTCAATGGGTGGAGCGAACGCTGGTCCGATTGCAAGTGACGGGTTGGTGCCCTCAGGGCGGTACGTGGGATTCGGCTTCGGGCCAGATGATGGTGAGTAGTCAGGGGGTGCCCGATCGCCGCTTTTTCCGGGGGCAGTCGGTGGAGATTTCCGGTCTGGTCTCCACCCCACCTGGTCCTGTGGCGCCGGGTTTGTTCAATTACGCCACCTTCCTGCGTCGCCAAGGCATGGGATTGCAGTTGCGATGCGACGCTCCTGGGGATTGGGGACTGGGGCCGGGCGCGACGGATGCGGTTCCTTGGAGCGAACGTTTTTTGGAATGGGCCCGTCGGCGTCTCGCACGAGGTTTGCCCGAGGATGGAGCCACCCGATTGATCTGGGCCATGGCCCTGGGCTGGCGGACAGGTCTGGCGGGTGATGTCGATGACGGGTTCATGCGTTCGGGAACCTTACATGTGTTTGCCATCAGCGGCCTGCACATCGCCTTGATCGCCGTCCTGTTGGTTCAGGCGTTCCGGGTGCTGGGATGGAGCCGCGCACTGTGCGGCGGGTTGTCTTTGCCGCTGATTTGGTTCTACGTCGCGGCGACCGGATGGCAACCGTCGGCCGTCCGCTCCGCGGTGATGACCTCGGTGGTGGTGGGAACATGGATGCTGGAACGCCCCGGCGACTTGCTCAATTCCCTGTCGCTGGCGGCGTTGCTCATCCTGATCGCTGAGCCGGGGCAACTGTTTCAGGCGGGTTTCCTGTTGTCGTTCTTGGTGGTGGCGGCTTTGGCGGTCTTTCCGTCGAGGTGGGAGGCTTGGTGGCTGGAACATCGCCCCTGGCGTCCGGACGCTTTGCTGCCGCCCTCGCAGTGGTCTCGCACGCGACGGGTTTGGGAATGGGCTGAGCGGGGGTTGTGCCGCGGGTGCGTCACTGGCCTGGCCGCCTTGGTGGCCTCTTGGCCGATGTCGGTGGAATGCTTCCATCTGGTCAGCGTCATCTCCGTGGTAGCCAACCTCATCGTGGTTCCCCTCAGCAGCCTGGTGTTGATCGCCAATGCCCTGTCGATGGGTTTGCCGGTGGGGACCGAGCTGTGGAATTCCGCCGCCTGGGTGGGCATGCACGGGATGATGGCCGCAAGCCGCGCGTGTGAGGCGATTCCCGGAGGCTGGTGGTCGGCGGCCTCTCCGGGTGCCTGGGTGTGGATTCCCTATGCGCTGCTCTGGGTCGTTGCAGCCACAGGTTGGCTCGATACCCAGCGCCGTCGACGGCTATGGTGGGGAGGCGCGGCCGTGTGGTTGGTGCTCCTGTTGGGGGCTCGACACATCGGCGAACCGGCGGCGACGGTGACCGTGTTTCGATCGGGCGAAGCGGTGTGGATCGATCGCCCGGGAAGCGCCGGGGACCTGCTGCTGGATACCGGTGACGCGGCCACCGCCAAGGCCGTGGTGTTGCCCTGGCTGCAATCGCAGGGAGTGGATCGGGTGCCGACCTTGGCGTTGTCCCATGGGGATGTCCGCCATGTGGGGGGAGTCCCGGTGGTGATGACAAATGCCGCACCGCGTCGACTGGTTCTTCCGGTGGGCCGGGTGCGTTCGCCGTCGTTCCGGGGGGTGGATGGTTTGGCCGCATCCAATGGGGTTCCGCTTCAAAGGCTGGGACGGGGTGATGCTGTGGCCGCGATCCCCGTGCTTCATCCCGATGAGTCCGACGCCTTCTCCCGGGCCGATGACGCTGCGGTGGTTCTTTCTCTGGAGGCGGTGGGTTGGCGGATTTTGTTGGCCCCGGATCTTGGACCTGAAGGCCAGCGGGCCCTGATCCAGCGCGGCGGGGCTTCGCTGGCGGCCGATGTCATCATCACGGGCATACCCGCCTCGGGCGAGGCGGCGTCGGAGGCGCTCCTAGCTCAGGTGAATCCCCGGCTATTGGTGGTGGCCACGGGCGATCGTCCCGCCACCGAGCGCAGTTCGCCTGCCTTGAGGAAACGGCTTCGAGAGCGGCTTCGAGACCAGCTTCAGGGGCGGCCGGAGACCACTTTGTGGACGGAACGGGTCGGTGCTTTGCAGCTACGCTGCTGGGACAACCGATTGGAGGTGCGGGACTCCGTGGGAGAACTGCGATGGCGATTCGAGCGACCGGTTCAGGCCGGTGCTCAAGGCAGCGCGACGGCCTGGTAGTAGCGGGTGGCGGTGAGTTGGGTGTCGGTCCAAGTCGCCAGACCGTCCGGCGCGGTGGCGGTCACGGTGTCGCGGTCAATCCAGGTCCGTAGGTCGTTGCTGGATTGGATCCGGTAGCGCACGGCTGGCTCGCCCCAGACCTTCACCAAAGTTTTGCCTTGGCCATCCATCCCGGCCAACTCCATGAGCGGGGCCACAGCATTGGGCGGGTAGCTGACGATGCGGTAGTCGTCGAAGAGCATGTAGTTGTCATTCCAGGTGCCCTTGGGATTGGCGGCCCAGACGACATCCACGCTGCCCAGTGAAGGACGCTGGATTCGGGTGCTCAGTGGGAGTTCATAGGCCACCGAAGTGCCATTGAGAGAGGCCGACCAGCGGTTCCGGCCAAAGCTCATGGAAATTTCCAATTGGTACACCACGCCGTACTCGAACTGATAGCCTGTGCCGATAAAGCCTTTCCCGTCATCCAAGGCGTAGTTGATGGACTGGTCGGGTCCATGAAAGTCGAGGGTGAAGAGGCGCTGGTCGTTGGGGGAGTAAACGCTCCAGCGAAAGTCGTCAGATGCAGATCCCGATGGGGAATCATCCCGAAGGCTGAAGTTCACCTGGAAGACCACCACGGGCAGCGAATTCGTATCCGGGATCAATTGGAACGGTCGGAACAAATTCACGCTGTTGCTGCTGTTGGTCGGCCCCTGATAACCGATGTAAGCGTACTGACCCGTGAAGCCGTCCATGAGGTTGGTGAGCAAGCCGTTGCCACCTTGGCCCACGGCCCTCCAACCGTTTTGACCACGTCCCAGCGCATCCACCAAATCCAGCGCGGGGTCGTAGCCTTCGAACCGCTCGAAGCCGGTCTCGAAGATCACGCGCCCGCCGGTGCCGGCGCTCTTGGGCGTGGTGAAGCCTTGGGCCGTCAATAGACGCGGAACGGTGAACATCCAACCCAACAGCAGGATTCGCAGGAAGATCGTCCGGTTCATAACGATGAAGAATCGTTGTTGGCCGACATCACCGTTCGATAGGACCGCGTTGACCCGGGCGGCCTGAGGGAGCAGGACCTGGTGAAGGCGCCGCCGACGGTGCGGGCCGGGGTGACTGTTGGAACGCAGGGGGCGGCTGAGCCGACGGAGCCGACGGGATTTGGGCAGGAGACGGGCGCGGCGACGGAGCGAAGCTAGGAGCCGGGGCAGGAGCAAAAGGAGTCGGTGCCGGTGCCGGGGCTACGGGAATTGGACGACTCTGAATGGCACTGGGTGGCAGCGTGATGGAGGGCGCTGGCGACGGGGAAGAGGACGGTGAGGCTGAAGGCGCTGGCGCTGATCGGAAGGCTTCCTGGCGAGCTATCGGCGGGGCCGAAGGGGCCGGAGCGAAGGTGGATGCCGACGGTGTCGGTTGGATTGTCGCAGGCCGTGAGGAGACGCCTGCGTTCGGAATGACGATCGGGCGTGAAGACGGAGACACCGACGGTGCGCTGGATTCCCTGCGCGGAATGGGCGTGCTGCGGGATTCCGCCGGGCGCGAAGGAGTCACGACGGTGGTGGCCGTAGGTGTCGTCGGCGTCGGAGTTGTTGGAGTGGTCGAAATCCTCGGAGCCACCGTCGAGGGAACACTGCTGCTGGGGCGGGTCGTTGGAGGCAGGGTTTGCGTCATTCGTTCTGTCGGGATGCCGGCGGGGATCGGTGCGGGCCGATTGGGTGAGCTCGAGGGGGCCAGGCCGGCCGCCGGGATGTTGGCCGGGATGTTGGCGGGTCGATTGGGATTCAGTGAGCCGCCTCCGGACGGAACCGTCAGCGGTCGGGAATTGGGAGTGGCGATGCCGATGCGGTCCACCGAACTACTGGAGGACGACGGAGGGGCCATGCGGGAAATCTCCGGCCGCTTGAGCACGGATTCCGGCGGGCGTGAGTCATGAACCGGCACCGTGGGACGGTACACGGCGACTTCGGCCGGTCGGCCACCGGAAGGGTTGGGTCGGGAGCTGGCAAAGGCATGGGCCGCAGCCGGGCTCTTCACATCCCGCAGTTCGGTGCGTTTGATTTCTTCGCGGCTGTGACGTTGAACTTCCTCGCGGGTGATCGCGTTGTTGATGATCACCGTGTTGTTGTTGCCGCGGATATTGACTCCTTGGCCATTGGCGACCTGGACATTGCTCTCGCGAACAAACTGCTCGGCGCGCTGGCGTGGCAAGCGGTGGTGGTACAGGTGGGGATCACAGAAACGATCCCAGGTCGTCGCGTACCAAGCGCTGGAACCGATGCCGAACCCGATGCTGACGGCGCTGTTCCCATTCACCCAGGAGAAGCCGACACTGGCATTCCAACGGCATTCCGGAGGCAAGGGGGCCCAACCGCAGTAGGTCGGGGAACTGCGCCAGGCGACCCAGGCAGGTGCCCAGTCATAGCCCGGATTCCACACCCAGCCGAATCGCGCGTGCTGGTGCCAGCGGCCGTAATGATAGGGTGCCCAGCCCCACGTGTAGGTTGAGTTCCAGTACCAACCGGCATCGGTCCACAGCCACGATCCACCATCGCAATAGGGTTGCCAGGCCGTGTTGGCCACGGCGACCGACGGACGCCAGCACCAGCCATAGCCGGGGACTTCCATCCAGCTGCCGTACGGTGAGAGCGATTGGTAGAAGACCTGTTGATTGACGACCGTCGGTGCCACCGGTGCGGCTACGACCGTGGTCACCGCTGAGGTCGGCGGGGGAGGCGGAGTTCCTTCGATGGTTGTGACCACAGCCTGAGGATTTGCTGCGGGAGGAGCCACATTGTACGGGGCACCGGCCGTGGGTGTTGCAGGAGCCACCAGCGCCGTGGGAGCGGCTGCCTCTGGTCGGATTTCGGCCGCCTTGCGCATGAGCCTGTGGATGACGTTGGACGACACTCCCAGGTCGTTCAGGTAGACGATTTGAGCGGCGCCCAGGGCGAAGGGTTCCCGGATGTTGCCGATGTATTCAGTGACCACCCCTTCATCCAGTCCACCGCGGGTCAGTTGCACCACGTCGGCTACCGGGCCCGGCAAGGGCGGTGCTGCGGGAATGGCCACCGTGGCCGCAGGATCGACCGAGGCGGGAGGTTGAGTTGCCGCAGTCGGCGCGATCGAAGGCGGCGGCGGGGTGGGCGTCTGAACCGAAGTCGGAGCCGGAGTTGGGGTTGCTCGGTTGCCCAAGGCCGCTGGAACCGAAGGCGCCTGAACGACCACGGTCCTCACCGTCGGCGATGGTGGCGCGGTGTGAACCACGGTCTTGGATCCGGTGTCGCATCCGGCGGCGATTCCCAGGCAGGCCAGAATCAGCCCCAGGGTGGTGCGGGATGGACGCATGAGCGGTGCATTCATTGTGTGCAGGGGTAGGGACAGGTATTTCGCGGGAAAAGTCGATCCAAGGTCGCGCACCAGCCTTCAAGCAGGCTCGCTCTTGGGGAAGGTGGGGAAATCAGGAACGTGGATGAACCCAGATGGCGGGAAATCCCCACAGGGACCACCGGAGGAGTCTTTCCGGCCGGGACGGGGGACCTTCGGAAAGGAGGCCACCGTCTTGGGACTGAGTATTCACGGTTAGCGAGATCGACGTGCGCAACGATTCCTTATTCAATGGATCAGCAACTGGTTGGAATTGGGATTCCGAGCGTGAGTTTTGACGCCTGCCGGAGAAGCTTTACACGTCGGAGGTGACATCCGGTTTGCCTCGGACGACGGATATACTCACCAGTCATGAATCGATGTTGCTCTTGGATGGCCCTCCTTTGGGCTTGGTGCGGATGGGGTGCAGCCGTGCTGCTGGGGCAGGGGGCTCCTCAGTTGACGGCCATTTCCACCAACCGCGCCCAACCCGGGGCGTTGATCACCATCACGGGCCTAAATTTCCTCAATCCTCCCCTCACGGCCGTCACCTTCAACTTCACGCCGGCGACTGTGGAATCCATCCGGTCGCTGGGCTTGGGGTATCACCAAATTTCAGTGAGGGTTCCCCTGGGGGCCACCATCGGGCCTGTCTTTGTTGAGAATGCGCTGGGGCAGACGCAGACCCCTTGGAATTTCCAATTACCCCCGGTTGTTCAACGTTTCGCGCGCAATGGGGCCTTCACCGAAGCCGACAAGGTGCGCGGTGTGCCCGGAGATTCTGTGGCGCTCACGGGTTCTAACTTCCTGGATCCTTCGGATCCCAACTACCGCTTGGGGGTTTTCTTCGACGGCATCCGGGCCAGCTGGGACACCGTGACCGAAGGTTCCTTCTCGGTGGTGGTGCCGCCCGGAGCCATGACGGGCCCCATCACCGTGACCAACAATGCCGGTGCGACGGTGACGAGTGGTTACTTCTATCTTTCCCCTTGGGTCACGGCCTTCACGTCGCGGGCTCGGGTTGGAGACACACTCACCTTGAGCGGTCGCAGCTTTCGCGCGGTGTCTTCGGTTTCGTTCGGGAGTGTGGTCACCACCAATCTCACGGTCGTGTCCAACACGGTCATGACGGTGGTCGTCCCGCCCGGAGCACCGTTGGCCGCGCCGTTGACCTTGGAATCGCCCGGAGGGCGCTTCATCTCGGTGTCCAACTTTGTCCTGATGCCTCGGATCACTGGATTTTCTCCTTCCAACGGTGCAGTGGGGACGCTCGTGACCCTCAGTGGTTCAGGGCTTTCGAGTGTGACGCAAGTGACGTTCGGAGGAATCCCGGCCACACCCGTGTCGGTCACGGCCACGCAAGTGACGGTCAAGGTGCCCTTCGGTGCGGGAACCGGTCCGGTGACGATTTCAGGAAGTTTTGGGTCCGACGAATCCCAGACGCTCTACTATGCGCCACCGCAACTCACGGCCATTAATCCCGGCCTCGTGAAGGTGGGCGAAACGTTGACCGTGAGCGGCACCAATCTCCTGGGAGCATCGGCCGTCCTTTTTGGGACAAACCGGCTTCCGGCCAAGGTCTTCACGGTTGTCGACAATCGCCGCATCACGGCCCAGGTGCCGGAGGGGGCTTCCTCCGGGTGGGTTTGGGTGGTGACGCCGGGCGGTGAAGCGTTTGGTGGACCGATCTCCGTACAGGGTCCGGTTCCGGTCATCAGCGGGTTTTCTCCGGCCTTGGGCGCGGTGGGTACCGATGTGCGCATCGTGGGTGTGGATCTGGGTTTGCCGGCGACCGTGCGGTTCAGCGGAGTGGCCGCCTCGGTGGTCAGCGCGACAACCAACGGGTTGATGGCTCGGGTTCCCGTGGGTGCCGTCAGCGGTCGGATCACGGTGGAAACGAGCGCGGGAGCCGCCGTCTCGGCACAGGATTTCCTCGTGGGAAGCACGGCGGATTTCGATGTCTCCATCGCCTCTTCGGCGGAACCGGTGGTCACCGGGGCCGAGTTTCGCCTGACCCTCAAGGCCCGCAATTCAGGCCCGCTGCCGGCGACCAATGTCACCGGCAGTCTGACTTTGCCGAGTCCTGCCGAGTTCTTGGGTGCGACGCTGGGAGACGGTGGGAGTTTTCAGACGGGACCTGCCGGCGTGAGCTTTGTGGTCGGAATCTTGCCCGCCAAGTCGGAGTGGACCGCGCTGGTCCGTGTCCGAATCCCAGTGGAGGCGATATCCCGATTCGAGTGGGTGGCCAGCACGCTCACGCCGGATGTGGACGTCACAGACAACCGTGCCGCCGTCTCGGTGACCGCGGTTCCCCTGCGCCTGGAACTCACTGGCTTCGGCGATGACCTCTGGGTCTTGAGTTGGTCGTCATTGGCCACCGAGGTGGAGTTGCAGGAATCCACGCTGGATGGGCCACGGCAATGGCGTGGGGTGAATGGAACGCCGTTGAACGACGGGGTTCGTTTCCAGTGGTCCTTCAGCGCGACCAACACAGGGCGGTTGTTCCGGTTGAGATCGCGCTGAGCGTTTCCGTCTCGTCGACCGACGGGTTTGCCAGGCGAACAGTTAGGCGAAATCGTGTGAGGCGGACGTCTGGAGTGGGAGATCTGGAAGCCGTTCGAGATGCAGGGCGCGCACATGAATCGTGCCGTGACGGCGCTGGACCAAGCCCTCGACCAGCAGGAAGGGTTCGGTGCTGATTCGCAGGCGCTCGGCTTCGAAAAGTTCGGGTGAGACGATGGCGTTGGTGATGCCGGTCTCGTCTTCCAAGCTCAGGAAACACACGCCCTTGGCGGTGCCGGGTCGCTGACGGCAAATCACCTGTCCGGCCACCCGGATGCGGGCACCGTCGGGAGCTTCCTGAAGTTGGGCGCTTTGCCAGACGTTCGTTAAAGTGGCGCGGCGCAAGGCCATCGGATGGGGGCCCGTGGTGAGGCGAAGCGTGGCGTAGTCGGCTACCAATCGCTCCTCGGGTGACATGGGGGTCAGCGGGGAGGCTGAGCCTTCGAGGCGGCCTGCGGCGTCTGTGCCGGAGAATCCTCTGCCCAACTCTTCATGGCGCAGCGGGCGTTCGGCCTGCCACAGAGCCGCTCGCCGGTCGGTGCTCCAAGCATTGAGAGCGCCGATGGAAGCCAATGCTCGCAGCGCTTCCGGTCCCAGGGCGGTCCGCGCCTTCAAATCATCCAGCGAGGCGAAGGGTTTGCGTGTGCGTTCTTCCAGCAGCCTTGTTGCTTGGGCCACGGGCAACCCCTGCACGAGCTGCAGCCCTAGGCGCAGGGATCCGTCGGATTCCACGCGGGTCTGCCAGTCGGAGCGCGCCGCACAAACCGGGCGCACGGCCACGCCATGGTTCTTGGCATCCCGGACCACTGTGGCGGGCGCGTAGAAGCCCATGGGTTGGTTGTTGAGCAGTGCGGCGAAGAATTCCGGAGCCCGGTGTACCTTCAGGTAGGCGCTGGCGTAGGCCAGCAAGGCGAAGCTGATGGCATGCGATTCGGGGAATCCGTAGAGCGCGAAGGAACCCACGGCCTTGGCGATGGATTCGATGACGTTCGCAGCGACACCCTTGCGCGCCATGGACTCGCGCAACTTGGCCGTGGCCAGGGCCATCTTCTCGTCGGAACGGTGGAAGCTCAGGGCCTTGCGCAGGTTCTCGGCCTCGTCGCCGCTGAAGTCGGCCATGACCATGGCGATTTCCAGCATTTGCTCCTGGAAGAGCGGAACACCCAAAGTGCGCTGAAGGATGGGTTCGAGCCGGGGGTCGAGGTAGGTCACCGATTCGAGGCCGCTGCGGCGGCGCAAATAGGGATGGGCCAAATCGCCTTGAATGGGGCCGGGTCGGATGATGGCCACCTCGATCACCAGGTCGTAGAAGCAAGCGGGCTTCATGCGCGGCAGCGTGGCCATCTGGGCGCGGCTCTCGATTTGGAAGACCCCGATGGTGTCGGCCCGTTGCATGAGCGCGTAGGTGTCGGGGTCGTCTTTGGGCAGCTGCGCCAGATCTACCGGACGTCCGCGCTGGGTGGTCAAGGTGATGGTGTCTTGCAGCACGGCCATCATGCCCAAGCCCAGGAGATCAACCTTGATGATGCCCAAGCCCTCGCAGTCGTCCTTGTCCCACTGGGCCACGACGCGGCCGGCCATGGACGCGTTCTCGAGTGGCACGATTCCGGTGAGTTCGCCCTGGCACAAGATCATGCCGCCAGAGTGCTGACCCAGATGTCGGGGCAGTCGGCGCATGCGTCGGCAAAGTCGGGCGAAGGCGGCGGCTCTGGGGTGCTCAGCCGGCAATCCGGCTTGGCGCATTTGCTCTTCGAGTTCGAGGGTGTGCGGAAAATCGCCACCGGCTTGCAGGCTCGAAAAACGGTCCAGCACATCGGTCGGCAAGTTGAGGACCTTGCCAATTTCGCGGGCGGCGCTGCGGCCCCGGTAGGTGATGACCGTACCTGTCATGGCGGCACTGTGTCGGCCGTAGCGTCGGTAGACTTCCTGGATGACCCGTTCGCGGCGTTCACCGCTCGGTAGGTCGATGTCGATGTCGGGCCAGCCCTTGCGGCTTTCCGACAGGAAGCGCTCGAAGAGCACGTTGAACTTGATCGGGTCGACGGCGGTGATCCCCAGGCAAAAGCAGACAGCGCTGTTGGCGGCACTGCCGCGCCCCTGCGCCAGAATGCCCTCGTTTCGACAGAAGCGGATGATGTCGGCGACAATGAGAAAATAGCCGGAGAAGCCGAGGCGTCCGATGAGGGACAGTTCCTTCTCCAGCAACCGGCGCACCTTGTCCGGAATTTCGTCACCGTAGCGGGTTCGTGCGCCGCGGAAGGTCCACTCGCGCAGTACGTCTTCCATGGTTTCGCCGGGGCCCACCGGATAGCGCGGGAACTCGTAGCCCAGGTCTTCCAGGGTGAACTCCAATCGCTCGGCCAGTCGCACCGTTTCAGTCACCGCCTTCGGGAGATCGCTGAAGAGCCGAGCCATGGCGGCGGCGGGCTTGAGATGCGCCTCGTCGTTGACGCTGAGATGGGTTCCTGCGGCGTCGAGGTGCGTGTGGTGGCGCAGGCAGGCGAAGACATCGAGTACTTCCCGGCCCTCGGGTGTGGCATGGCTGACACCACCTGTGGCCAGCAGTGGGAGGCGGTGGGCTGCGGCCAAGTCTTGAAGGGCTTGATTCCAGCGGGTTTCGCCACGGAGACGTTGCCTTTGGATTTCGACGTAGACGTGGCTTGCGCCAAAGGTTTGGAGCAGTCGGCGCAAGGCCGCGTCGGCATCCCGGCCGCCTCGAATGGCCCGCAAGGCCGGGCCTTCCCGGTCGCCGCTGAGGGCGATGAGGCCTGAGGCGAATTCCGGCAATTCTTCCCAGCGGAGGGTGGCCTCGTTCTTGGCGGCCCGGAGGTGGGCTTGCGAGAGCAACCGGCACAGGTTGCGGTAGCCTTCGCGGGAGCGCACCAGCACCGGGAAGACCGAGCCGTCGTCCATGGCCAATTCAGCGCCGATGATGGGGCGTATGCCTTGTTCGCGGGCGGTGTCGAAGACCCGGGGCGCGCCGTAGAGTCCCATCCGGTCGCACACCGCCAGAGCCGGTAGTCCGAGACTGGCAGCAGTGCGGGCCAATTCTTCGGGCAGCGAGGCTCCACGCAGGAAGCTGAAGGCGCTGCGAGCGTGCAGTTCGACGTAGGCGGGACTGGAGGAAGCGGCGGCCATCGTGCGTCGGGTTCAGTCGAGCACGGCGTCGACGGTCCAACCGTCGGGTTGGCGGACCAGCCGCAAGACTTGTCCGCGCAGGGTGGTGGCATCCCATTCCTCGCGTTGCCAAGTGCCGGTTTCCCACCAGCGCCCGGAGGCGCGCCAGGGGCCGAGCGTCACCACCAACCGACCTTGAGCCATCGGGCACTGGATCGATGAGGGTCGTCCATCGACCGATTCGACGGTGGCTACAGGCGCGGGTCGCAGCCGACGCAGGCCGGGCGCTTGCAGGGCCGGGCGCGGTTGGGACAAAGGTGCAACTCCTTCGAATTCGGGAGGAACCAACCGGAAGGCATCGGTTCCGTGCTGATGGAGCTTCACGGGTGTGCCCACCCGATCGGAACCCAGGATGGCGGCGATGCGGCCGAGGGTTTCTTGGAACTGTCGCGGATCCTTCAGCGTTGTCTCAAACAGACCGAACTGCCGCTGGGCCGGCACGGTGGTCTCCAGGGTGAGCTGCAAACCCACGACCGCGCTTTCGCTGCGGACGGTATCGAGGTGCGTGTTGAGCAGTCGCAGGAGAACAGCGGCGTCGCGGCTGGGTTCCGGGACGTTGAGCTGGCGTTCGAGTCGGTTTCCAGATTCGAGGCGCAACGACAGGTCGACGCGTTCAGCCGCACGACCTGCCAGTGCGAGCCGCGCGCACAAGCTGTCGGTGAAGCGGCGCAGCAGGAACAGCAGGGGCTCGAGCGTTTCCACGGGGTCCTCGAAATCCCAAGACTCAGTCCACACTTCCGGCGGGCGGATGGTTTTTAGCGGGCGTGTGTTTCGAGTAGAGGCCGCCGCCAGCAAACCCAGGGCTTCGAGTCCCAGGCGGTCGGTCAACTCGGCCGGGTCGAGGGCCAGCAATTCTCCCACGGTGCGCAAGCCCCAGCCCGTGAGAATCCGTGCGGTGTCGCTGGACGGCTCCAGTGCGGCCAGTGGGAGCGAGGCGACGAAGCGGGCGGCATCGGTGACCACGTGGACCGCCGATCCAGACTGGGCGGCATGCCGTGCCAGATTGGGAGTCGTGGCAAAGCCGATGTGGGAGCGAAGTCCTTGTGCGCTCAGGCTCGATTGCAACTCCTGGGCCCAGGTTTGCAATGCGTTGGGTTCAGGAGGTTGCAACCGGCTCAATCCCCGCAAGTCCAAGGTACACAAGCCCGGGGCGGTGGATTCCAGGTGCGGAGAAAAGCCGTAGGCGCACTGGAGCAGGACGTCGGTGGTGGCTGTTTCTTGAGCGAGGGCGCGGTGGCGGACGCGGACACCGGTGCATCGCGCCAGCGCCTGGGTGGCCGTTTGCCCGCGTTCCACGCCAGCGTCTCGGGCCGGCGGTGTCATTTCCAGGACGACGGGGGTGCTGCGCGCCGGGTCTACCAACGCCACAGGTTGTTCCCAGAGTTCCGGCGCCAGCCGCAGTGCGGCCTGGAGCGGGAATTGAGGCAAGTGAATGACGGCGTACATGGCGCGTGGAGCAAGAATCGGCGGATGCACCTTCAGGCGGTTTGCCGCGCACCGGCCTCCCGCACTCGGCGTTGCTCGGTCTCGAAGCGGAGGTCCAGAGTATCGGGGCTGCGCTCGAGATCGCGGTGGTCGAGCCGGGTCCGGGAAACGATGCGAGCGGCGGCCCCAGCCACCAAGGGCTGGGGTGTGACGACCAGCACGGTTCCGCCGTGTTGCTCCATGAGTCGGCTGAGGCGGTACCAGAGGGTGCCCGGGATGCGGCGTAGTTCGTGGGCCGGGTTCAGCTTCAGGTCTAGGACCACGAGGGCGATGTTGCGGTCGCGCAGCAACAGATCCGTGGTTTGCAACGCTTCGGCGGTGCTCCGGCAGCGCACCCAGAGCAGGTGGGCCAGGGCTTCCGGTTCGAGGGCGTCGATGTCCAGGCTGTCGGCTCCGTCGACCAAGGTTAGGAAACGCCCGGCCGAGGCGGTGTGCCGCAGCAAGGAATGAATGAACTGGGCACTGCCGGAGCCTTCTCCTGGGGCCACCAGTTCGGTGAAGGCCCCTTGGGGCAACCCGCCTCCGAGGCCTTGATCAATGGATTCGATGCCGGTGGGCAGGGCCGCGGGAACCATCCGCTCCGGTGCCATCCCGAGCCGAGCCTGTGGCAGGCGTTCGGCCAGGAATTGCCGCAGTTCGATGATCTTGGTGTCGGCGGGCATGGCAGTGACCGGAATCGGGCCGGGGGATCAGTCTAGGCATCCCTTCCGCGGGTAAAACCCTAATCCTTCCGGTATGACCAGAATTCATCCGACCTGAGGACAAGGGCTGTCCGAGGGGTTCGAATCTGGCTCGTTGGCAAAATCAGAGATTCTGGCTCGGTTGCTTCGGATCCGGAGCTTCGGTTCACTGGGCCGATGATGTTTCGGGCGATGATGGCCGGATGGGTAATAGCGATGGTGCTTTCTGCGGGAGCCTCACCGCATTCCCTCACGTTCGAGGACTTGGCTTCCCTTCAACGATTGAGCGATCCGCAACCTTCTCCGGACGGTCGATGGATCGCCTGTGTGGTGACTACGCCCGATCTGGCTGAAAACCGCACCGACAGCGATATCTGGTTGGTTCCGGCCGCCGGTGGAATTCCCCGGAAGTTCGCCGCTTCGCCCAAGCACGATCGGCACCCGCGGTGGTCGCCGGATGGGCGATGGCTGGTCTTCGAGTCCAATCGTGATGGGGAATTTCAGGTGTGGATCCAGGCGGTCGACGGGGGCGAGGCCCGGTCGCTCACAAACCTCGCCACCGGAGCCAGTGCCCCGGCTTGGTCGCCAGATGGCACGCGGATCGCTTTCGTGTCGTCGGTGTATCCGGAGTTTTCCGACAAGTCTCCGGCGGAATCCGAGCGCCTCAATCGGGAGCGGATCCAGGGGCTGGAGAAGGGCAAGGTGAAGGCCCGGGTGTACGACGCGCTGCCGGTGCGCAAGTGGGATGCAATGAACGATGGCCGGCGCAACCACCTCTTCGTGGTGTCGGTGTCGCAGGGGGCGGCCGTGGGTGCGCCGGTGGACCTCACTCCGGGAGCACAGGATGCGGTGCCTTGGTCGAGCACGTTCGCTGCGGGCGATGAGTTCGATTGGTCTGCGGATTCGAAGTCTCTGTTGCACACGCCCTCGCCGGCGCCGGTGAGGGAGGAGTCGTGGTCCACGGATCACAATTTGGTGTCGGTGTCGGTGGACGGTTCCCAACGCACGGGGCTGACCACGCAACGAGCTGCCGATGGGTGTCCGCATTATTCGCCGGACGGCCGCTGGCTGGCGTATCGGGCTCAGTCTCGGGCGGGCTTCGAGGCGGATCGTTGGCAGTTGATGCTCCGGGATTTGAAGACGGGTCAGGTGCGCAGTTTGACGCGCGACTGGGACCGTTCGGTGGAGGGGATCGCTTGGTCGAAGGAGGGGCGATTGGTGGTCGAGGCGGAGTCGCAGGGGCGCAAGCAACTGTGGTGGGTGGCGTTGGACGGTGCTTCTGCGCCGCGGGCTTTGACCACGATGGGATCGGCGGGTGATGCGGTGTTCGGATTCGACGGTGCTTCGGTGGTGTATTTGGAGACGCGGATGGATTCGCCGGCTGTGTTGAAGTCGGTGGAGGTTGCTTCGGGTCGGGTGATCACGTTGTGGGATCCGAATGCGGAACGCCGTGCGTCTTGGGATTTGCCGGTTCCGGAATCGGTGACGGTGAAGGGAGTGGGCGGGGTGCCGGTCCAGATGTGGATTTTGAAGCCGCCGGGGTTCGATGCGAACAAGCGGTATCCGTTGGTTTTCTGGGTTCACGGGGGACCTCAAGGGGCTTTCCTGGATGGGTGGTCGTACCGTTGGAATCCGCAGTTGTGGGCGGCTCAGGGCTGGGTGTTGGCGATGCCGAATCCGCGGGGGTCGACGGGGTTTGGGCAGAAGTTCACGGATGACATTTCGCGGGATTGGGGTGGTAAGGTTTTCGGGGATTTGATGGCGGCGTTGGATTGGTGCGAGCGGCAGCCGTGGGTCGACCGGAAGCGGATGGCGGCGGCGGGGGCCAGTTATGGTGGCTACATGATGAATTGGTTTCAGGGGCATACGGACCGGTTCAAGACGTTGGTGACGCATTGCGGGGTGTACGAGTTCCACTCGATGTACGGGTCGACGGATGAGTTATGGTTCGATGAGTGGGAGCATGGGGTTCCGTGGAAGACGCGGGGGTTCGATCGGGATTCGCCGGATCGGTTTGCGGCCCGGTTCCGGACGCCGAATTTGATCATCCACAATGAGTTGGATTATCGGGTGCCGGTGGGGCAGGGGTTGTCGCTGTTTACGGCGTTGCAGCGTCAGGGGGTCCCGAGTCGGTTGTTGTACTTTCCGGATGAGGGGCACTGGGTGCTGAAGCCGCAGAATAGCCGGCTGTGGCATGCGACGATTTTTGAATGGTTGCACCGGTATTTGGATGGTGCGGAGTGAATGGAGCGGCGCTCCGCGGGATCGGTCCTGCACTCGCTAAGGAGGCTCGGGGGAGGATGAGCTTTCGCGCTGTTGCGCGAGGGTTTTTGCTGTTCGCCTCCAAGGCTCGTTGCGGACCGCTCCCGCTCCGCTAGGCGTATTTGGTGGCTCCGCGGGATCGGTCCTGCACTCGCTAAGGAGGCTCGGGGGAGGATGAGCTTTCGCGCTGTTGCGCGAGGGTTTTTGCTGTTTGCCTCCAAGGCTCGTTGCGGACCGCTCCCGCTCCGCTAGGCGTATTTGGTGGCTCCGCGGGATCGGTCCTGCACTCGCAGGTAGGCTCGGGGGAGGAGGGGCTTTCGCGCTGTGCGCGAGGGAGTTTGTTGTTCGCCTCCAATGCTCGTTCCGGCCCGGTCCCGCTGCCGCTGGGTGTGGGTGTGATGTTGGGGGAGATGGTGGTTTTGAGTTGTCGGTGGCGCGCTCCGCGGGATCGGTCCTGCACTCGCAGGTAGGCTCGGGGAAGGATGGGGCTTTCGCGCTGCGCGCGATGGAGATTGTTGTTCGCCTCCAATGCTCGTTTCGGCCCGATCCCGCTGCTGCTGGGTGTTGGTGGGGGAAACGAAATGTTGTGTGTTGAGGGTGGGGACGGTGATGCTGCGGGGCCGGTTTTTGCCGGTGCGCGGAGGTGTTCTGCGGGGGAACCGTTTTTTTTTATGCCAACCTTGATTGCCAGCCTAGTCGCCGAGCGTGTCGGCGGCCGCATTGTGGGTGACTCTTCTCTGGAATTGACCGGTTTTGCTCCGGCGGATGGAGCCAAGCCCGGTGATCTGACTTTCGCTGAAAACGAAGCGTACTTTCTGAGGGCCGATCAAAGTGCTGCTTCGGCCATTTTGGTGGCGGGCGATTTTCGGTCGTCCACGGGCAAGACCATCGTGCAAGTGGAGAATGCTCGGGTGGCCTTTGCACAGGTTTTGCCGCTGTTTTTTCCTGAGCCGGTTTTGCCGGCGGGGATTCATCCGTCGGCGGTGGTGGCCGCCTCGGCGCGGGTAGATCCGACGGCGCATGTGGGACCTCAGTGTGTGATCGGGGAACGGGTGCGGATTGGGGCTGAGGCGGTCCTCGTGGGTCGCAATTTCATCTCGGATGACTGCGTGGTGGGTGAGGAGTGCCGGTTGTATCCAAATGTGACGCTCTACCCCCGCTCTGCGCTGGGACGGCGTGTGCGCATTCACGCTGGATCGGTGGTTGGTTCGGATGGTTTCGGCTATGTGTTCGACAAGGGGGAGCACCGCAAGGTGCCGCAGGTGGGGCAGGTGATCATCCATGATGATGTGGAGATCGGTGCGAATGTGACGATCGACCGGGCGGCGCTGGGGGCGACGGTGATCGGCCGGGGGACGAAGATCGATAACCTGGTGCAGATCGCGCACAATGTGACCATTGGTGAGCATTGCATTGTGGTGGCGCAGGTGGGGATCGCGGGCAGCACCAAGATCGGGAATTACGTGACGATTGCAGGTCAGGTGGGTGTGGCGGGTCACTTGCGGATCGCGGACAAGGTGACGATTGCGGCGCAATCTGGGGTGATGCACCACATTCCGGAGGGACAGAAATGGCTGGGTTCTCCCGCCGGCCCGGATCGGGTGATGAAGCGCCAGTATCTGGCGATGGAGCGCCTGCCGGAGTTGCTGCGACGTGTGCAGGAGTTGGAGCGGCGGCTCGGGGAGGAGCCTTTGGCGGCGAAGTAAGCGGGCTACGCGGGACCGGGCCAGCGCTCGCAGGGAAGCTCTGAAGGTTCAGCCATTGCGCTTCGCGCAGGTTTTTTTGGTGTTCGCTTCCAGAGCTCGCTACGGCCCGATCCCGCTCCGCTGGAGTATTGGTGGGGCTCCGCGGGATGGGTCCTGCGCTCGCTGGGATGTTCTGGAGGTTGAGGCTTTGGCGCAGTGCGCGAAGGGGGGCGTTTGGGCTTGTGGGGGCGGGATGGGGAAATAAGGTGTCTGATCATGAGGATTCCCCGGTTTGTTCCCTGTTTGTTCCGGGCATGGGGCTTGGCGCTGGCGGCGGTTTTTTGGGTGGGCTTGCCGGGTAATGTCTCGGGGGCTGGGGCGACGAATGGGATTCACTGGTCGTATCGGCCGTTGCTGTCCCCACCGGTGCCTGAGGTTTCCTCCTGGGTGAACGAGGGGGCTTCGGTCGGCTCCGTCTTGCATCCCATCGATCGGTTCATTTTGGACCGCTTGCAACGGGATGGGATTCCGCCGACGCCGGAGGCCGATCGTCGCACGTTGTTGCGTCGGGTGAGCTTCGATCTGACGGGCCTGCCGCCGACGCCGGCCGAGATGGAGGCCTTCTTGAATGATCCATCGCCCGATGCCTACGAGCAGTGCGTGGATCGGTTGCTGGCGTCGCCGCGCCACGGTGAGCGTTGGGCACGGCATTGGCTGGATGTGGTCCACTACGGTGAGACGCACGGATATGATAAGGATCAGCCTCGCCCGAACGCGTGGCCGTATCGGGATTACGTGATCCGGTCCCTGAACGCCGACAAACCGTATTCGCGATTCATCCGGGAGCAAATCGCGGGCGACGTGCTTTGGCCAGATACCGAGGACGGGATCACGGCGACCGGATTCATCTCGGCCGGGCCGTGGGATTTGATCGGCCATGCGGAGGTCCCAGAGACGAAGACTGACGGCAAGATCGCCCGAATGCTCGACCGGGATGACATGGTGGCCACGGTGATGAACACCTTCAACAGCGCCACGGTCCAGTGCGCGCGCTGCCATGATCACAAGTTCGATCCGGTCCGATCGGAGGAGTATTACCAACTGACGGCGGTGTTCGCGGCGCTGGACCGGGCTGACCGGAAGTTTGATGCCGATCCCGCGGTGGCCGCGCGTCGTCGCGCACTCGAGGCTCGCAAGACTCAGTTGATGCAGGAAAAGAAGACCTTGGATGAGGAGATGATCCGTCAGGGAGGTCGACGGTTCGCCTTGTTGGAGCGACGCATCGCAGCGGCCGAGGCCGGTGCCAAGGAACCCTCACGGCCGGAGATGGGGTGGCATTCGGCCATCCAGTCGAAGGCCGATGTGGTTCAGTGGGTTCAGGTGGATCTGGGGCGATCAACGGAGATCCACCGATTGCTCTATGCCGGTTGCCACGACGACTACAACGGCATCGGCAAGGGGTTCGGATTTCCGCCTCGATACCGTGTGGAGTTGTCGGACGATCCTGAGTTCAAGGCGGGTGTGCGTCTGCTGGAAGATCAGACAGGGGCTGATCTGCTCAATCCCGGGTTGACTCCACGGGAGGTGAGTGTGACCGGCCTGCGGGGGCGCTATGTCCGAGTTACAGCCACGCGCCTCGCACCCCGGATGAACGACTTCATTTTCGCCCTCTCCGAGTTGGAGGTGTTCGATGCGAAAGGTGTCAATCGGGCTCTCGGTGCGCCCGTGAGCGCGAGTGATAGCATCGAGGCGGCTCCACGTTGGGGGCGGGATAATCTCACCGACGGATGGTTTCCGGGGCGGACCCAGTCCGAAGCGGGAGAGGCCTTGGATCGGTTGCGGAAGGACCGCAAGGCCTTGGAGGGTTTGCCGGCCCTGGCTGCGAGCGTGGCCCGGTTGACTCCGATCCGCTCCGAACTGGATCGGGTGACTCAGGAGGTTTCAACCCTTCCAATGCAGCAGGTGGTTTACGCGGGCACGGTGCATCATGGGGGAGGCGCTTTCCGAGGGACCGGACCCAATGGCGGAAAGCCACGGCCCGTTCACTTGCTGGCGCGCGGCGATGTGCGCAAACCCGGCAATGAGGTGACACCGGGCGTGCCTCGGTCCTTGGGCTTGAGCCGCGGACTCAAGGTCGATCCGGCCCTGCCGGAAGGCCAACGCCGAGTGGCCTTAGCCGAGTGGATTGCTGATCCAGCCAACGTCCTGACCTGGAGGTCGATTGTGAACCGGGTCTGGCAGCATCACTTCGGCCGTGGATTGGTTGAGACGGCCAATGATTTCGGTCGCATGGGGACTGCTCCGAGTCATCCGGAGTTGCTCGACTGGTTGGCGGTGTGGTTTCGCGACAACGGCCAATCGCTCAAGTCGCTGCACCGGCTGATCGTGACCAGCCGGACTTACCGGCAGAGTTCGGTGGTTCCAAATCCGGAGACGCATCCGGGGATGGTGCGCGACTCCGACAATCGACTGCTCTGGCGCATGAATCGCCGCAAGCTGGAGGCCGAGGCCATCCGCGATTCCATGCTCTGGGTGGCCGGCCGGCTCGACGAGCGCCGCGGTGGGCCCAGCTTCAAGGATTTCGTGGTGGAACGGCCGGAGCATTCGCCGCACTACGAATACGCCCTGCACAACCCGGAAGATCCCGAGTCACACCGGCGCTCGGTGTACCGCTTCCTCGTGCGCTCCCAGCCACAGCCGATGATGGCGGCCTTGGATTGCGCTGATCCGTCGATTTCGGTGGACCGGCGCAACGAAACGCTCAATGCCCTGCAAGCCCTGGCCTTGATGAACCACAAGCTCGCGGTGTCGATGTCACGCCATTGGGCCGCCCACCTGGAACGCGAGGCGCGGACGACTCCGGAGCGCGTGTTGCTGGGAATGCGACTGGCCCTCGGGCGCGGACCCACGCCCGACGAATCCGAGGCACTCGTCCGCCACACCGAGCAGCACGGCTTGGCCAGCACCTGCCGCTTGCTGCTCAACCTGAACGAATTCGTGTTCGTCGATTGAGCCGGCGACGGAGGGAGCTGCCGGCACTGCCCGTGCTGCCAATGAACCGGGCTCAGCGGCCGAGGTCGAGGCAGACGGCTTCCTTGGTGGAACGGGCGAAGACCTTGCCGTTGGCCAATACCGGCGTGGTCCAGCACTTGCCATCGAGCACATCGGCGCGGGCCAGTTCTTTATAGGCCGAGGTGTTGGTGTCGATGAGCACGAGGTGTCCGTCATCCGAGAGGGCCAACACGCCGCTGGCAGTCAGGATTACGTGGCCGGGTCCGAATCCGGGCTGCTCCCACTTCACGGTGCCGGTGGCGATGTCCACGCACTTGACCGGGCCGTTGCCGTATTCCTTGAACTGGAACATGCCGAAGAGGTGCCCATCCTTCAGCACCGGTGTGGACCAGTGATTGGCCAAGGGCTTGTTGCCGGCGAAACGGTAGGCTTCGTTGGCGGTCCACTGAGATCCGTTCTTGGCCACCTTGGCAGCTCCAGCACCCACGCCGTAACCGGCCGAGCAGTACACCAAGTCACCCGAGACGATCGGGGAGGCCGCTGTTGAAACCTTGTAGGGGAAGCTGTGGCGCCACAGTTCCGCGCCGGTCTTGGGATCGACTGAGACCAGTCCAGATTGCAGGAACCAGACGACCTGTCGGACTCCGTGGATCGTGGTCACGATGGGCGAGGCATGGGTAATTTTCTCGTCACCGGTCTTCCAGAGGATCGCGCCCGTCTTGACGTCGAGGGCCATCAAGCTCTCGCCGGCCCCACCGCCAGCCACAAAGACACGGCCGTCTTCGATCACGGGCGACTGGGCGTTCTGCCAGGAAATGTTGCGGCCGGAGTGGTCCTTCGACAAATCGCGCTTCCAGACTTCCTGTCCGGTCTTGGCGTCGAAAGCCTGCACCACGAGTTTGGCCGAGAAGGTGTACACGCGGCCGCCTTGCACGGCGGGTGTCGAACGCGGGCCGTCACCGCCGCGATTTTCTTTGGTGCCGTCATCGCCACCGTCGCCGGTCTTCATGGATCCCAAGGCCATGGTCCACAGTTCCTTGCCGGTGTCGGCATCGCGGGCAACGAGAGTCTCCAGCATGGCACCACCCGAATCGCGCAGTTCTTGGGTGAAGCAGCGGCCGCCAGCCACGGCGAACGAACTGAACCCGGCGTTGCTGGGAACCTTCCACAGCACCTTGGGTCCGGTGGCCGGCCAGGATGTGGCGATTTTTTCAGCCGTGGACCCGTCGTGGCGAGGTCCGCGGTACTCGGTCCAGTCGGCTCCGTAGGAACCGAGGGAGGTGGCGATCAGGGCGGCCAGTGCCAGGGTGCGTTGCATGAGCTAAGGCCTGACGGATCCGCGGCGCTCCGTCAAACCTCGAGTGCCTTCCCCGTGGGGGACTGGATCGGTCAACTTATGCCTTCAAACCGCGAGACGCCTGGGGTTTGCTGGGCATATGGACGCGCTGATCAAGGTTCTTCGCCAGGATGCCACCCTGAGCCCCGCCGCGCTGGCGGCGATGCTGTGCCGATCCGAATCGGAGATTCGGGCCGAGATTTCACGTCTCGAGGCCGAGGGAATCCTGCTGGGTTACCGGGCCGTGGTGAACGAGGAGAAGCTCGGGCATGACGTGGTGCGGGCCATGATCGAGGTGAAGATCACCCCGGAGCGGGGTGGTGGTTTCGACAAGCTTGCCGAGCGGATTTCCCGCTACGAGGAGGTGCGTTCCTGCCACCTGATGTCCGGCGGCTACGACTTGCTGGTCGAAGTGGAAGGCTCCGACTTGCGCGATGTGGCCGCGTTCGTCTCCGAAAAATTGTCCACCATCCAAGGTGTGCTTTCGACGGCGACCCACTTCGTGCTCCGGGCTTACAAGGAGCAGGGCCTCCTCATGAAGCGCGATGCGGTCGAAGAGCGGCTTTCGGTGACTCCCTGACACGGCCCAACCCGAGCCGTTGGCGGAGGTTGTGTCCTACAATCGGAGGAAGAGTTTCCGGCGGTGCAGGGCGCGGGCGAAAAGGAAGAGCACCAGCAACCCGCCGGCGGCCTGAAGCACCTCTCCCGTCGTGCCGAGTCGGGCCCGTAGTTCCGGAGACAAGAACCGTCCGGCCACCGCTCCGTATCCCACGAAACTGGAGAGCAGGTAGAGGGTGATGGGGTTGGTGCCGATCCAGACGAAGGGTTGGCACCACCGTTGTTGGTTCCAACCGTCCACCACTTGGTAAAATCCGGCCAAGAGCAGGAAACTCCATCCGCCCGCAAACAACACGAAGGAGGAGCTCCACAGCTTTTTCACGATGGGGAAGGATCCGCTCCAAACCCATCCAACGGCGAGGCAGCCCAGACCCGCCAAGAGGAGTCGGAGGGTGCGTTGGCTTGGCTTGAGCGAGACTTGTCGGAGCAATGTTCCAGCGAACACTCCGAGGAGGCAGGTGGCGATTGCTGGAAAGGTGCTGAGGATGCCTTCGGGATCGTAGTAGGTGTCGTACTTCTTTCCGGGAAGGTGCTCGAAGTCGAAGTGGTTCACCACGTTGAGGCCGGGTTCATATTGCCCGGACACCCGCTGGGTGGTGCTCCAGTAAAGCTGTTGGGCATTGGTGGCTCCCGTGCGGGCCATGCCTTCCTGCACCGAGGTCGGAGTCAGTGGGATGGCCCGGATGGGCACCCAGGCGAAGAGGGCCCAGTAGCCGAGCAAAATGCCGGCACAAACCCCCAACAGCGCCCGGACCGGCAGGAACACCAGCAGGATGCCCGCGGCCGTGGAGGCCAGCGCGATGCGGTTGAGAACTCCGAGCCACCGCACGCCATCCAATCCTTGAGAAAGCCCGCCGGAGTAGAACACGCCCACCAAGAACAGCAGGAGGCCTCGGGAGAGCAGGCGCTGGACCGCTCCAGCCTTGCCGATTTTCTCCACCGCCTTGCTGGTGGAGAAGGTCAGCGACACGCCCGCGATGAAGACGAAGAGCGGGAAGATGAGGTCGTAGAAGCGAAAGCCGGCCCATTCCACGTGGGTGAGTTGCTGGCGGATGGCGCTCAGGAATGGGGACCCGCTGAACTTTTCCAACGCCCGCAAGATGCCCGCACCGCCGACGATCCAGAACATGTCGAATCCCCGGAGGGCATCGAGGGACATGAGGCGCTCGGACGGTGGTGTGGCCGTTGTCGATGAGGGGTTCTGGGCGGAGGACATGACAAGAAAAGGGGATGCAGGAGGCGATGCGTTCCGAGGTTGTGTTCAGACCCGCAGAAAAATCCGACGGCCGTGGAGGAGCCAAGCCAACCAGACGCAGAACCCGACGGACACAAAGGCGGTGACCACGCCTGCCGTCCCCGGATGCAGTCCATCCAGGAAGAGGGTGACTTCGCCGCCGGTCAGGCGTTTGGCCAGTTTTCCGAAATCAGCCAGGTTCGAGGCCAGGTAGACGGCGATGGAGTTCATGCCAATCCAAGTGAAGGGCTTGGCCCAACCGGACCACCCTTTTACATCGATGAGTCCGTAGAAGAGCGCCAGGAGCAGGCAACTCCAACCGCCCGCGACGCAGACATACGAGGAAGTCCACAAGCCCTTGATGATCGGAAAGGCCAGTCCCCACACATGCCCCGTGGCCAGCAAGGCCACGCCGGCCATCGTGAGCCCCTTCAATCGCTGGGTTGCGCTGCGGGAGGGATCCTTGAGGAATAGTCCGGCGAGCACGCCGAGGATGCAGGAGGCAATGGCCGGCACGGTGCTCAGGAGCCCCTCCGGATCATGGGCCCCGTTCCACTTCTTGCCGCCGAGGAACTGGGCATCCACCCAATGGGCCAGATTGGTGTCCGGTTGGAGATTGGCCGGGCCGACCCCGGGCACCGGCACGAGGGTCATGAGGCCCCAGTAACCCAAGAGGATTGCAACGACGGTAATGCGCAGAGCCCGGGGGCTCAGGAACAAATGCAGAGTGCCGGCCGAAAAATAACACAGGGCGATGCGCTGCAAGACGCCGAGGTAGCGGATGTCGTTCTCCCAGCCGGGATAGCCCCGATAGAAGAATACCCCGAGCAGGTAGAGGAGAACCCCACGCTTCAGGATGCTCAGGAAGGCATGGCCCCGATCGCCGGCCTCCGGTTTGGCGCTGCGCGAAAGAACGATGGAGATTCCGCTGATGAAGACGAAGAGCGGAAAAATGAGGTCGTAGAAGCGGAAGCCTTGCCAGGCCACGTGCTCCAATTGATCGGCGATGGCGTGGCTGACGGGTCCGTTGGCGGCCTTCAGGAAGGCCTGACCGAAGGCGTCGGCACCGCATATCCAGAACAAGTCGAAGCCGCGCAATGCATCGAGGCTGGCCAGTCGGGATGAGGGGCCGCTAGCGGCGGGGATCGGGGAGTTCGCCATGCTGAGGGTTCATCAAGCCCAGCCCGGAGCGGAGTGCCAAGGATGGATTTTCTAGGCGGCTCAGGTGTTGGTCGAACCAGTCGGCAAAGTGGTGGATGTCCCAGAGCATGGTGAGCCAGCCGTGTTTGCCTCCGGGATGAACGACGAGTTCCACGGTGCGTCCGATTTCCCGAGCGCGGCCCTGGTAGCGCTGGGATTGGTCCAGCGGAACAAGCGTGTCGGCGTCACCGTGGTAAATGAGGGTTGGTGGCGTCTGAGGGTGCAGGTGGAAGAGCGGGGAGAGGGGCTTGCCGATGTCCACCCAGTTGGTCGGGCCGCTCGGTTGGGGACGGAAGGCTTTGACGAAACTCTTGGGCGGACCGCCGTCGTGCAAGTTCTCGGTCGAATCCCCGAGGTTCAGCAAATCGGTGACGGGATAGAAGATGGCCACCGCCTGAACGGCGCAGCTTTCCCGGTCGACGGGGTCCGGAGTGTTGGCAGGGCCGGGGCCGCCGCGGGTGGCCAGAAGCAGGCTCAAGTGGCCGCCCGCGCTGCCGCCGGTGACGCCCAAACGCTTGGCGTCGATGCCATGGTCTTGAGCATGATGTCGGATGTGTCGGACCGCCCGACTCACGTCCTCGAAGATCTCGGCCACCGTGGCCTCCGGTTGAGACACGTGATAGACGGCCAAGACGGTGTACCCCCGGCGCAGTAGGGGGGCGGTCATCCAAGGTCGGAAGCTGTTGGTGCCGGATTTCCACCCCCCGCTCACCATCAATAATACGCCGAGGCCGTTCGGGTTCTCGGGTCGAACCACATCGTAGGATAATTCATGGCCATGGCGTTGTCCGTAGGCCACCCGCTGGATCGAGGCCAGCGTGGGATGGTAGTAGAGCCACAGCCCGCCCGCCAAAGCCGTCAGGATCAGGATCAGGCCGGCCAGGATGTAAACGCCCCGAAGGAGAATGCGACGCAGTGTCATGGGAGGGGGTGTCAGGGATCTTGAATCAGGAAATCGGGACGAGCCTTTGGAATGACCGGCTTCGGTGGGCTAGGGGTTCGGAATGGAGCGAGCCTTGACGGGCCACGCACCATCCGCCAATCGGGCCAAGGTTTCGGGGTACAGGGTCCGTTCCGCTTCTTGGATGCGCTGGTGCAATGAGGCGACGGTGTCCCCTTCGAGCACGGGGACGGCTTGCTGAGCCAGGATGGGGCCGGTGTCCACGCCTTGATCCACCCAATGCACCGTGCAGCCGGTGACCTTGACCCCATAGTTCAGGGCTTGTTTCCAAGCTTCCAAACCCGGGAAGGAGGGCAGCAACGACGGGTGGATGTTGACCACGCGGCCTTCGAAGGCGCGCAGGAAGTCCCCTTTGAGGATCCGCATGAATCCGGCCAGGACCACCAGATCGACTTGCGCGTCCTGCAATGCTTGGATGAAGGCTGCTTCGGCGGTCGGGTCGAGTTTGGTGCGGAAGGCTCCAGGCGGAATGAATCGCGCCGGGATACCGCGCTCTTGGGCATGCTGCAAAATGCCTGCGTCCGCCACATCACTGACAACCAGGGCCACCTCGGCCGGGACGGATCCGTTTTGGATGGCTTGGGCGATGGCCACAAAATTGGAACCCTTGCCTGACCCCAGAACACCCAGTCTCAGTTTCTTTGCGCTGTGCACGGAGAAGATGAAGGCGTCAGCAGTCGCCAATCTCAAGCCTCGGTTCTTGAAGCGTTGACGGCCCGTGTCTGTCCGCCACGCTACGCCGCTCTCGTATGCCTCGTATTCAGCGTGCCCTGCTTTCCGTCTCCGACAAATCCGGACTCGTCCCCTTCGCCCGCACCCTCGTGGCGGCCGGCGTGGAACTGCTCTCCACCGGTGGAACCGCCCAGGCGATTCGTGATGCCGGCTTGCCGGTGCGCGACATCTCCGAGCACACCGGTTTCCCGGAGATGCTCGACGGTCGGGTGAAGACGTTGCATCCCAGGGTTCACGGCGGATTGCTCTACTTGCGCGGCAACCCGGTCCACGAGGCTACGGTGCGCGAGCACGGCATTCTGCCCATCGATCTGGTGGTGGTGAACCTCTACCCCTTCGAGGCGACCGTGGCCAAGCCCGGTGTCCACTTGCACGACGCCATCGAGAACATCGACATCGGCGGTCCGTCCATGCTCCGCAGCGCCGCCAAGAACCACGACAGCGTGACGGTGGTGGTGGATCCGGCCGATTACGGAATCGTCTCCGAACAAGTGGCCAACGCCGGCGAGACCAC
>JARXAF010000010.1 GCA_029865985.1 Verrucomicrobiota bacterium | reverse complement strand
GGATCCACGGACCGGCGCTCCCACCGCGGCCAAGCCCGATCCGGCTGCCCGTCACTGGGCGTTCCAAGCCCCGCGCATGCCGGCCCAGCCGACGGTCCGCAAGTCCTCCTGGCCTCGCACCGGCATGGACTGGTTCGTCCTTGCTGCCTTGGAGGCCAAGGGCCTGACGCCCACTCCGGAGGCCGATCGCCGCACGCTTCTCCGCCGCGCGACCCACGATTTGACCGGCTTGCCGCCGACGCCGGAAGAAATGGAATCCTTCCTCAAGGACCGCTCCGAGCAGGCTTACTCGCGGGTGGTGGATCGATTGCTCGCCTCAAAGGCCTACGGGGAGCGCTGGGGACGGCATTGGTTGGATGTTGCCCGTTATGCCGACAGCAAGGGCTACGTCTTCGAGGAGGAGCGCCGCTACCCCTACAGCCACACCTACCGAGACTGGGTGGTGGACGCCTTCAATCGCGATCTGCCTTACGACCGGTTCCTCATCGAGCAGTTGGCTGGAGACCAGGTGGCCACCGAGACGGATCGCAAGCCCTTGGCCGCCATGGGATTCCTCACGCTCGGACGCCGGTTTCTCAACAACCAGCCGGACATCATCGACGACCGGATCGACGTGACCACCCGAGGCCTCATGGGGCTCACCGTTCAGTGCGCCCGCTGCCACGACCACAAGTTCGATCCAATCCCCACGGCCGATTACTACTCGCTCTACGGCCTCTTCTCCAACAGCCACGAACCCGATCCCAAACCGTTGGTGGGGGAGAATCCCGATCGTCAGCAAGCGGCCGACTACGACAAGGAATTGGCCAAGCGTCGCAAGGACCTCGACGACTATCGGGCGGATCAAACCGCGGCGGTGATCCAGAAGTTGCGCACGAAGATCGGCGATTACTTGCTCACGGCCCAGGAGAGCACCGCACTCGAGGGCAGCGCCCAGGAAAGTCTGGCCCGGCAGCGGAGCTTGGATCCGGGTTTGGTCGGTGCGTGGAAAGGGCGATTGGAATCCCTCAAGAAATCTCCCCATCCAGTGTTTGGCCCTTTCTTTGCCTGGGCGGCGTTGGGGACCAATGACTTTGCATCACGGGCTCCCAAGATCGCTGAAGAGTTGGCCGCGGGTCGGTGGCAGGGGCAGGCGATCAACACCCGCTTGGTGGCGGATTTCAAAGGGTGGTTCCCCACCAATTTGGCGGCGATGACCGCTCGCTACGGACAAGTTTTCAATCAGATCGACACCGAGTGGAAAGCCGCTGTGGCCGATGCGAAAAAGGACGGCCAGCCGGAGCCCAAGGCATTGCCCGACGCGGCGGCGGAGGAATTGCGGCAAGTGTTGTATGCGGGCGATTCACCCATTCAAGGGGCGCTGGGCGGCATCGATCGGTTCTTCGACACGCCGGTGGCTCAGAAGAGCCGGGCGCTCAAGCGCAAGCTCGATGAGCTCGATTCCACGCACCCGGGAGCGCCCTTGCGGGCTATGGCCATGATGGACAACTCCAGCATCTCGGAGCCGGTGATCTTCAAGCGCGGCAATCCGGGCAATCATGGGCCGAAGGTGCCTCGTCAGCAGTTGGGCATTGTGGCCGGACCCAACCGCAAGCCGTTCACTCAAGGCAGCGGTCGGTTGGAGTTCGCCCGGTCGGTGGCGTCGCCAGAGAATCCCCTGACGGCTCGGGTCATGGTCAATCGGGTGTGGATGCACCACTTCGGAACCCCGCTCGTCAAAACCCCGAGCGACTTCGGGGTGCGCACCGATCCGCCCAGCCATCCGGAGTTGCTGGATTATCTGGCGGTTCATTGGGTCCAACAGGGGTGGTCCCTGAAGGCACTCCACCGCGAGATGCTGCTTTCGGCGACGTATCGGCAATCGAGCGATCCCGAAGCTGCTGGGCTCTCCCGTAAGGCGTTGGCCAAGGCCCAAAAGGTCGATCCGGGCAACACCCTCTTCTGGCGAATGAATCGTCAGCGCACCGACTTCGAATCCATGCGCGATGGATTGCTGGCGGTGTCCGGAAACCTCGACCCCAAGGTGGGCGGGCTCGCGGTGAGTATCTACGACACCGATAAGCCGGCTCTGCGGCGCACACTCTATGGTTACATCGACCGACAGAACCTTCCCGGAATCCTGCGGTCCTTCGATTTCGCCAGCCCGGACACCTCCTCGGCGGGGCGTTTTCAAACCAGCGTGCCGCAGCAGGCACTCTTCTGGTTGAACAGCAGCTTTGTCGCCGAGCAGGCCCGAGCCATCCTTGAGCGTCCAGACGTCAAATCCCTCGAAGGCGATGCGCGGGTAAAGCGCCTTTACGCGCTGGCCTTCCAGCGGGCTCCGACGCGGCGTGAATTGGCCGCGGCTCGCGAGTTTCTGAAGCAGACGCCCGTTCCGCAAAAAGTCGAACCGGTCGCCGACGAGCCCAAACCGGCCGACAAGAAAGCATCCAAGGAACCCCCGAAGCCGTTGGGGCCGTGGGAGCAGTACGCCCAAGTACTCTTGGCGGCCAATGAGTTTGCCTTTGTCGACTGACCGTCGTCCTTTGACGAACTCATGAAACCCGCTCCGATCCACGCGATTCCGCTGCCGTTCCGGCATCATCAGGAGTCTGCAGAGGGTTGGCTGATGTTGGGCAATCCCATCGAAGCCTTGGTGGAGTTGGACCGCATTCCCGATGTCTATCGCCAGCGACTGGATGTCCTTACGGTGCATTGGTCGGCTTGCTCGGTTTTGCGGCGTTGGGATGAGGCCTGGATGGTTGCCAATGCCCAATGGACCCACTACCCGAATGCGGTGGAGAGTTGGATTCACCGTTCCTATGCGGCCCGTCGACACACCGGAGGGTCCATCGCCAAAGCCTTCGGTCTGTTGGAACCGGCGATCGAACGGTTCCCCAAGGAGCCCATCCTGTATTACAATCTGGCCTGTTACTTGGCGCAAATGGGCCGAGAAGACGAGGCGTGGCAGCGTTTTCAACAAACACTGGAAGTAGGGGACCCCATCGAGTTTCGCATGATGGCGCTGGCCGACGAGGACCTGAAGCCTATCTGGCCGCGCGTCGCGGTGATGAGTTGAGTCTGGAAGGCCAGTCCAGAGTTTTCTGGGCGTCCTGAATTGGCCTTTGCCGCTTTTGAAGCCACCTTCGGCGCCGTGACCATCGAGATCATCAACACCGGCTCCGAATTGCTGCTGGGCCGCATCCTGAACACCCATCAGCAATGGTTGTGTTCGCGGTTGACCCAAGCGGGGTACACGGTGGCCCGTCAGGTGTTGGTGTCCGATCGGGGTGAAGACATCCAGCAAGCGGTGCGCGAAGGATTGAGCCGGGCCGACCTGGTGATCACCACCGGCGGTCTGGGCCCCACTTGCGACGACATCACCCGAGAACGCATCGCCGAGATGCTGGGGCGCACGCTGGTGTTCGATGCCGCCGTCAGCGAATCCATCCAGGCTTTTTTCCAATCGCGCGGTCGGCCGGTTCCGCCGCGTACCCGGGTGGAAGCCATGGTTCCGCAAGGGGCGATTGTGGTGCCCAATCGCCAAGGCACGGCCCCGGGTTTGATGATCGAAGCCTCGCCCAATTCGTTCCGAGCCGAGGGGCGGAGGTCGTGGTTGGTCATGTTGCCGGGGCCGCCGCGCGAGCTGCGACCCATGTTCGACCAAGAGGTCTTGCCGTGGATGAGTCGCGAATTTCCCCACGAAACCGGATTCGTCTGTCGCACCCTCAAGACCGCGGGCATCGGTGAATCCAACATGGAGGAACTGATTTCTGCGCCGCTCCAGCATCTCACCGACGGCGGTATGGATCTGGGATTCTGCGCGCGCGTCGGCGAGGTGGACGTGCGTTTCGTGGCGCGAGGGGCGGATGCTGCGTCGGTCGTGGCCGAGGCCGAAGCCATCACTCGACGGTTGGCAGGCGACGCCGTCTTCGGCGAGCAGGACGAGGTGCTCGAAGGGGTGGTGATTCGTGAATTGACCCAACGAGGGCAGACCCTCGCGCTGGCCGAGAGTTGTACCGGTGGCCATATCGCCCACCGCATCACCAATATTCCGGGGGCTTCGGCGGCCTTTCTGGCCGGCTATGTCACCTATGCCAATGCCGCGAAGGTGCGAACTCTGGGAGTGCGTGAAGAATCGTTGCGGGAGTTTGGGGCGGTGAGTGAAGCCGTGGCACGGGAAATGGCCGAGGGAGCCCGCCGGGTTTCAGGCGCCGACTGGGCGCTGTCGGTGACCGGGATTGCAGGACCCTCGGGCGGCACTCCGGATAAACCCGTCGGCACCGTGTGGATGGCGCTGGCCGGACCCGACGGCACGGAAGCGGTGCAGCGACTCAACCGCTTCGACCGAGAGACCTTCAAATTCACCACGGGCCAACAGGCGCTCCACCTCTTGTTCCGTCAATTGAAGCGCCCGCTCCGGCCCGACTCTTCTGCCACGGGCCCTGCGTGATCGACTGTGCCGATCTTGCCGAACGGCCGGCGGGCCTGTCCAAGACGCGAAGGCATGAACATCGCTTGAATCGCAAATCCAATGGCAAACCTTCATCGCATTCAGGTCGTGGACTCCCATACCGGCGGAGAACCCACCCGCGTGGTGATCTCCGGTGGGCCGGATTTGGGAACGGGGCCGTTGTCGGAACGTGTTCAACGCCTGAGCAGCCAGTTTGATCCATTCCGTTCGGCGGTGGTCAATGAACCGCGAGGGTCCGACGTACTCGTGGGTGCGCTGCTGGTTGCGCCGCATGCCCCGGACTGCGACTTCGGTGTGATCTTCTTCAACAATGTCGGGGCCTTGGGCATGTGCGGTCATGGCACCATCGGCCTGATGATCACTCTCGCTCACCTGGGTCGAGTGCGACCTGGAACCCATCGGATCGACACACCGGTCGGGCCGGTGTCCGCCACCTTGCATCCCGACGGGAAGGTCTCCGTGGCCAACGTGGCCTCGTACCGTCAGCAGGCCTCGGTCTCGGTGGAAGTGCCGGGGATCGGAGTCGTTCTGGGAGACGTCGCTTGGGGTGGCAATTGGTTCTTTCTCGTCCGCTCCCCGGTGTGGGAACTGTCCATCCAGAATGTCGAGACCCTGACCGATGTGAGTTGGCGTATCCGTCAGGCGGTCAACGCACAGGGGTTTCCCGAAGTGGACCATGTCGAACTGTTCGGGCCTCCCGGATGCGGCGGCCACTCGCGCAACTTCGTCTTGTGTCCCGGCAAGGCTTACGACCGATCGCCCTGCGGCACGGGCACCAGTGCCAAGTTGGCCTGTTTGGCGGCGGATGAAAAACTCGCGCCAGGACAGATTTGGATCCAGGAAGGTATTCTGGGCAGTTCCTTTCAAGGTGAGTACCAGTGGGAGGACCGTGCGCGCGGTCGTGTCTTGCCTGTGGTGACCGGCACCGCCTCTGTCACCGCCGAGGCGACGTTGCTCTTGATGGACGGAGATCCTTTCCAGTGGGGAATCCGTCCGGGCGACACTCGGTAAAAAACGTGTGGAAACTGGTTGAAGCCAGACCCGGCTGGTCGAACGATTTGGTCCTCGTATGTCGAAACCAGCGCTGGGGCGCGGATTGGCCAGTTTGCTTCAAGAAGAGACCGACCGGGGAGCTGTGAAAGCCCCCGGCCTGACTCCGTTCAAGGCCGCTGAGCCCACACAGTTGCCAGCCCAGCCTGAACCGGTGTCCACGGCCACGCCCGTGCAGGTCACGCCATCGGAGGTAACACCATCGGAGGTAACACCATCGGAGGTAACACCATCGGAGGTAACACCATCGGAGGTAACACCATCGGAGGTCGTGCCCGCAGCGGTATCACTGACACCGATTTCTGAAACGCCTGCCTCGGCTCAGCGGGTTGCGCCCTCGGAGCCGGTGGTTCCGCTGACGGTGCCGACTGAGATGCCCAAAGCGGTTCCCGTAGCTCCGGCGATCGGAACAGTCCCAGGATCACAGCCTCAACCGGTGTCGGTGCCTTCTTCCGTGGCCATCCCGGGCTGGATAGTTCCTGCATTGATCGCCGGTGACGCGTTGGTGGTTTTGTCCGCCATTCTCTGGGCGTCGTGGGGTCGGGGGTGGGGACGTTGGCCCTGGATTGCGGCCCTCTTTGCCGTCGGATGCACTCAGGCCATTGCGGCGCTGTTCTTGAGTCGATCGGGTTCGAACACGGGGCCTGGCCCGTTTTCCGGTCGCCCGCCGAGTGCTCCTGGGGTTGCTCCGGGAATTCGTGTCCGCTTTGTGGAAGAGCAGCCCCAAAGCCGCCGCGGCGATCGACGCTGATCCACAGATTCAGACACACGGCAGGAGCCTCGCTCACGAGGCCCAAAAGCCACGGCTAAGAACTCAATCCCCCTTTCGGGTTAGTTCATGGTGTTGGTCCGCCACTGCGGTGTGATGGCCCACAAGTTGATCGGCGAGAGCGACTTCCGGTAGCGCAAGTAGCGCGTGGAGCCATCCGCGAAGGCGAAGTTGGAACCGCCATTGGGAGAACCGCCACGATCGGAACGCACCGCACTGTTGTGCATCGCGTGATTGAGCACCTCGTTGTCGTTGCCCAGGTTGCCTTCCATCAGATCCATGAAGTAATGACCGATCGGGTAGAGCTTCTCGCCGAACACGATGGTCTCGGACGGTTCAACGATGACACTCTCGTTGATGGTTTTGTTGACGATCGTGCCCATGTTGAAGGTTTCACCGGCACTGGTCATTTGGCGTTCCAGAACGTCGTTCCAGCCATTGATGATGTACGAGCGGGGAGCCGAATCGGCCACCAGATTGGTGCGAGTTTCTGCGGTGGCCGGTTTGTTTTTGCCGCCCGAACCGAAGTCGCTGGGGCAAACGAGGACCTGCACCGAACGGAAGGTGGGCCACAGCCGCTCGCACCAGCGCGGGCCCATATTGCGATCCGGGTACAGCCCTTGATTTTCGCCCGTGTACAGCGTGGTCGCGATGCTCAATTGGCGCAGGTTGTTCACGCAGGAAATCCGCTTGGCGCTTTCCTTGGCCTTGGAAAGAGCGGGCAGAAGCATCCCGGCCAGAATGGCAATGATGGCGATGACCACCAGCAGTTCAATCAGGGTGAAAGCACTGGATTTGCGGCTGTATCCAACGGTGAAGCGTTCATGGCTCATGGGCTAAAACAAATTCAAATACGGTTCAGGGTCGTCGGTCCATTCGCGTCGGCAGCTAAGGCTCACAGAGTTTTTGAGTCTTGAGATCCCTTCGAATGCGCCGGGGGGTGGAGAACGTCCAGTTCCACCGTGGATCGCAAAACCTTGGGAATCATCCTGCTGCTGGTCGCCGCCGTTGCGGTACCGATGTATCGCTTGACCGACTGGTTCAGCCACAAAGCTATTCAAGTGAGTGTTTCCTTTCGCCCGCTGCGTCAGGC
>JARXAF010000035.1 GCA_029865985.1 Verrucomicrobiota bacterium | reverse complement strand
GCAAGGCGGCATCGAATGCCAAGAAGCATGGCGTTTCCTTCGAGGAGGCCAGAACAGTATTCTACGACGAGCATGCTCTGTTGATACCGGATCCTGATCATTCGACCACCGAAGACAGATTCATCATCATGGGGCTCAGTTCCGCACTGCGGGTCCTCGTCATTGTTCACTGTTTTCGCAAAAGCGGTTCGTCGATCAGAGTAATTTCGGCACGACGGGCCGGAACCAAAGAACAGCAACCATACTGGGAGAAGAAAAAATGAGAAAAGAGTATGATTTTTCCACGGCAAAGCAGAATCCATATGTGAAGCGTTTGAAGAAGGCGGTCACCATTCGACTCGAACCCGATGTGATCAATTACTTTAAAGCACTTTCTACTGATACGGGGATTCCATACCAGAATCTCATCAATCTGTATTTGCTCGACTGCGCCAAGGAACAGCGACGACTTACATTGACCTGGAAAAAATAATGCTAACGGGGCGATGGACCGAATCACCATGCCTTCGGCACTTTTGTCATGCCTCTTGCTGATTCCGCTTCGCGGGTAGGAGTCATGCCAAAAGCAAGTGGCGTGGGTGTGAGTGACCTTTAACGTTGAGCATCAAGAGAAGGTAAAAGACATGAAGAAGGCGACGACTCTGATTTTTCTCGGACTACTGTTCCTCATGACGGGTTGCAACCTCATTCCGTCCGTGCATCCGCTCTACACGGATCAAGACCTGATCTTTGACCCCTTGCTCGTTGGCGTGTGGGCTGACAAGGACGGCAACCTCACATGGACGTTTACAAAGAAGGCCGAGAACGCCTACACACTTCTTTACGTCGATGAGAAAGGGAAGAAGGGGGAATTCACCGTGCATCTTCTCAAGGTCGGGGATCGTCGGTTCTTGGATATCTACGCAGTCGAAACCGATATCCAGCAAAACGACTTCTACAAGTGCCATCTGCTACCGGTACACACCTTTATGCGCATGCAGCAACAGGGCGACGGTCTCCAGATGGCATCCCTGAAACAGGACTGGATTAAGAAGTATCTCCAAGAACATCCCGGTGCCATTAAGCACGAGAAGCTGGATGATGGGATTCTGTTGACGGCTCACTCCAAGGACATGCAGGCATTCCTGCTGAAACACGACAAGACAGCAGACGCGTGGGATGATTGCAGTCTCATGAAACGCCGGGGGGACGAACCAAAAAAATAGCCCAACGACACCTATAAATACAATCTCGCTACCGCGCCGCGCATGATGGGTGTCACATTCCGAGCGTCGGTCAGTTGTGGCGTTAGGTCCAAAGTAGAAGTCTTGCGCAGGTATGAATACGAAATGCACAAAGTGTGGAGCCAACAAGATGATCACGGGAATACCCGTGAAGGATCAGGGCCAGCACTCGGACGGGCAGCTCAAGGCACACGTCGGATTCCTCCATCCTCAGGCGATAATATTTCGAGGTAGCACTTACGCCGAACTGCGAGCCAACATCTGCGGTCAGTGCGGCTATACGGAGTTGTTCGCGGACAATCCCGAAGTGTTGTACGAGGCTTACACGCGGACTCAGGGCGATAGCGGAGGCAGGACCTAACCAGCTGCTCCTCTGAACGCCGGGAGCGCCAGCGGTTTAAGGGCTTGGCCTTTCGGTGGGCGTCGGAAAGTGAGTCGTTGCTCACTCACATTACCGCCGGGCTCGGCTTGGTGGCTGCTTGGGGGTTCCTCGTCGCGGGTTTTTTGAAGATGCCAGCCGCTGCCGGAAATCGCGATTCATAAGCCAACATGAACCCGACCCCGACGTTCGCGCCGGATGTGGGTCTATGAATCATCACATCAGCACATCGGTCGGACCATGCGGACCAGTCGGGGGTGGACGCAGGCCAGGTAGACGATAAGCTCAAGCAATGCCGACGGTGTTGTGCATCGGACGCTTCCGTTTTCACTTTTACTCGGATGAACGGCTCGAACCGCCGCATGTCCATGTCCGTACACCTGAGGGCGAGCGCAAGTTCTGGCTCGAGCCGATCATCCGTTTGGCAAGCAACCGTGGTGTGCGTTCGCACGAATTGCGGCAAATCGAACGATTAGTTTTCGAGAACGAAACCCTTCTGAGGAACTCCTTCCATGAGCATCACAACCGCTGAGAGTGTGCAGGCGACGGAGCCCACGGCCGTGCGCGCGTAGGCCGAAGGACGCATCGTGTTCGTCGAACTGCACGACGGACGGATCGTCGGATTCCCCGCGAACAGGTTCAGGATTCTCGCTGCCGCCACGGACGATCAGTTGGCGCAGGTCCGGTTGGAACTGGATGGATACGCCCTCCGTTGGGAGGCATTGGACGAGGATCTCACGGTTCCCGGTGTCGTCGCCGGCCGGTTTCAGCTACCCCCGTAGTTGCAGGTGAACCTCTGATCCCAGAAACTTCTGAACGACGGACATCAAGCTTACGGCTCTGGTTTCAGTGCCGGCGGTTGCCGAGGATGTGGGGCGACCGCGAGCCCATCGAAGGGGGGTGGCGGTTCCATCCTGCCGCGCCCATTGAATGGCCACAAATGCGACTCAGGCTTTGAAACCATCGTTCAGGCGCCTCGAGGTTCGTCCCCTCAAAACAACCGGCGTTCCTCGGTGGGGTGGCTGGGGGGCCAGACCCAGTCGAGGTCTTGGCCTTGCTGGGACTCGAAGACGCCGTTGTCGTCCGCGTGATTGGTACCGACGCTGTACAGGGTGAATGTTCCGTCGGCGTTGAGGCGGTAGCGCAGCGGTTGGCCGTCCATGGGGTCGAGCGGCACGGCCGGCACCCATCGCGGCACGAGGTCGTCGAGCGACTTGGGATAGCTGCCCGTCGCGAGGCGATGGCGTTCCAACCCGGCCACGGTGATGGCCAAGCGACTGGTCGTGAGGCTCCGGTCGGCCTTGGCGTGGACCTTGGCCAGGCCCGGCAACAGCAAGTGCGTAAAGATCCGGTAGGGATGGAACCGTCGGTCTGCCGTGTTGAAGACCGTCTGTTCGACGCGCTCGGTCTCCCAGATCGAGCCCTTGGCGGCGATGCCGCGTTCCGGGTCGCAGCGCTGCAGCGCACCCACGACCTGATCCAGCACCTTCGAGTGGTAGGCTTGGTTCTGCAACAACCACGCCCTCGGAACGAGCCCCCATCCGAACGATTGGCCACTTCCGTCGTCTTCCATTGCTCCGAGTGTGTCCGGATCGAGCCGGCCCTCTCGCATCAACTCGAAGGTGGTCTTGCCGAAGAGGCGCTCGCCGCGAAAAGCCTTCACGAGGCTGTCCCGCTGCTTCAGTCCTTCGAAGCGCTGCTGGAACGCGGCCAACTGCGCGTCGGACCACGCGTGCTGCGCGGTGCCGTCCCAGAAGGCGCTGAAGGCAATGCTTTGGATGGCCACTCGGACCAAGTAGCCGATCAGAGTGGGGTCTTCGCCGGTGAGTTCCGCGAGCCGAAGCAGGGTATCGATGTCTTCGGCGGCGCCCGCCGTGTCGCCGGCGGCCACCCGCGCCGCAGATCGCGTCCGCAGCTTCACGGCCATGGACTTGTGGATGGCCAAGT
The DNA here is from genome assembly GCA_029865985.1 of Verrucomicrobiota bacterium. Taxonomy (GTDB): domain Bacteria; phylum Verrucomicrobiota; class Verrucomicrobiia; order Limisphaerales; family UBA9464; genus SXXZ01. The sequence goes on along the minus strand of JARXAF010000035.1, from coordinate 2,148 downwards.
GGGGTAGCAGCGCATTGGGGCCGTCGGCATAGCGGAGGTCGTATTGGGCCCGCGGGCGTCGGGCCGCCTCGGTGACTTGATTGAGGATCTCCCGTCGGCCTTCGAAGGCATACAGGACCGCCTGCGCAGCGGGCAACCCAGCCGGTGGGATGGGCAGGTGAACCAGATCGTTGGTCTCGCGCGGTTCGGCGCGGCCCGGGTCGTACACCGTCCGCTTCTCCCGGTGGGTGCCGGTTTTCAGCAGGCTGGCCAGCGCCTCGAGGTCGGGCCCGGTGCGGCGCAACCGCTTGTTGTTCTTCGATTCATCCGGAATCACCACGGGGAACCGCAATGCTTCCTGAAGTTCCGCGATCTTCCGCTGACCGGTCCACTGGAAGGTGGGGCGCCCCTTCGCATCGTTCGTCGCGGTGTGGCTCAGAAGGCCGTCTATGAGCGGGTGACGGGCGAAGTTCTGGGCATCCGGTACGCGCGGACCTACTAGTTCTTCGAAGGTCAACGGTTCGCGGCGTTGCTTGAGGTGAGCCTCGACCTCCTGCCAGGCCCAGGCCGCCCGGATGCCCTCAATGGCGAAGGCGAGGCAGATCAGCGCCACCAGAGCCACCGCAGCCAATCCCAGGCGTTGCAGAAATCGCCCCCAGACCGTCCAGAACCCGGGTGCGCCGAGCGCCACGGCCCGGCGGTTCCAGACGAGCGGCGCCAACCAACCTGGCAGGGATAAGGCAAAACCCAGACCGAGGCGGGTGGAGAACGAATCCTCCTCGGATACCAGGATCACGACGGAGCTCAGAACCAGCCCGGTCAGCAGACTGACGAGCAAACTCCGCCAGAATCCGAAACGGATGCCGTCGGCGGGGAGGAGTCGGAGTCGTTGCAAGGTCTTCATGGGTGAGGCAACCAAGGTGTCTGAATGAGATGAGACTGGGATCTTGAGTCGAGGACGTCGATAGGCCAATCGGTGGCGTTGAGTTGGCGAGTCTCGCCCTCCTCCTTCAGCCCTTCAGAATGGCTCGCGAGCAATTCGCTGATCACCGGCGTGGCGGGGTCTTGGGCGAGCGCGCTCGTCCAAAAACTCAGCGCGACAAGCAGGCTAAACCAGACCGGGGGCATGGCCAACGAAAACACCGGGCGAGCCTGCCTGATAAGCGGCACACTGTTTGGGAGCCTTGTTCACCATCGCCCCCCGAGGGCGCGAACTCGATCCGCCGCTCAGGGGATACGCAAATTTCCGTGTTTTGGTCGAACAGTGGACTGCAATCCCTTGGCATCGGGCAGAGGTCTGGGTGGCTCCGTCACCGCCTGGGTCTCAGCACCGATCGTGCGTGTGTTGGAGCTGTTGGGTGACAATGGCTGGGTTTTGAAGCACTGTTCGCTTGAAACACGTCAGGGTTGCTCCCCATCGGTGGATGGTTGCTGAATTTTCAGAGTCTGTTTCGTTCTCAGACTGGAGTTGGGCCAGAATGACATCCCGGAGGGGGGTGGCGGTTGAATAAAGGCAGGACGGCGCTTTCGTGCAGCACCTCAAAATTGAAAAGAATCAAACTAACGACAGCGGAAATCGCAGAACGGATTTCGGCGGTGAAGGTGGAATGCCGCCAGAAGGAGGTCTTTCTGGCCGACAATCACCTGCGGGTGGTCTTGCATTCGTTTTTCATGGGAGGGAAGAAAAACCAGACCCAGAAGGCCGAAATCGAGGCGATTCTCTCAGCGGTCATTCCGGGTTCCCCTGAAATCTCCAATCGCACCATGAATGAAATCAACCAGCTCATCGAGGCCCAAAAGCGCGATGTGGAGCAGAAGTTGGCCCTCATTGCCGCCAATCCTTTGAACTTGTTGCTCAAGGAGCGCGAGGCTCATGAGGCCAAGATTGCCGACATCGATGCGAAGTTGAGATCCTTGTGCAAAGAAATCGGCGTGGATCTTGGATCCGGGGCCAGCGGAGTCGAGGCCCCCCTGCGCGAGCGGTCTACCATGTCGGCGTCCGACATTTCCGAAAAACTGGTCGCCGAATTGAAAAACGCGCCGCAGGGAATGAGTCAGATCGACCTCAGCAAAGCCACCGGTTGCTCCTATTCTGCCGTCATGAAGTGGGTGAAGGAAAACCCCGACACGGTGAAGACCACCGGTGAAAAGCGCGGTAAGAAGGTGTTT
>JARXAF010000075.1 GCA_029865985.1 Verrucomicrobiota bacterium | reverse complement strand
CGGCGACGGATTCTATCGGAGTGAGCGCTAGCGCTGCGACGCAGTTGGCCATCACGACGCAGCCTGTGGGCGGGGCGAGTGGCACGGTGTTGACGGTGCAGCCGGTGGTGACGGTGCGTGATCAATACGGCAACACGGTGATCACCGACAACGCGACCCAGGTTGCAGTGGCGATCACGAGTGGAACGGGCGGCACCTTGGGTGGTGTCCAGACAGCGACGGCAACGGGCGGCGTGGCCACCTTCAGTGGGGTGACCTTGGCGGGCATGGTGGGTCAGAACTACGTGCTGCGGTTCAGCTCGACACCGACGCTAGCGGTGGCTGATTCGTCCAACGTGACGGTGAGCGCCGGAGCGGCGACGCAGATCGCGGTGAACGGCGGCAACAACCAGAGCGCGACGGTGGCGACCGCAGTGACGACGGCCCCGTCGGTGAAGGTGACCGATGCCCAAGGCAACCCGGTGAGTGGTGTGTCGGTGACGTTCGCGGTGGCGAGCGGCAGTGGAACGCTGGCTTCGACTGGAGCAGTCACCACGGACAGCACGGGCATCGCAACCAGCCCGGCTTGGACGTTGGGAACCATCGCGGGTGCGAACACGCTGACTGCGACTTCGGCCGGATTGGCTGGCTCTCCGCTGACAATCTCGGCGACGGGGACGGCCGGCGCTGCGACGCAGTTGGCCATTACGACGCAGCCTGTGGGCGGGGCGAGTGGCACGGTGTTGACGGTGCAGCCTGTGGTGACGGTGCGAGATCAGTACGGCAACACGGTGACGACCGACGGTACGACCCAGTTTGCAGTTGCGATCACCAGTGGAACGGGTGGCACCTTGGGTGGAACGCTGACCGCGACGGCGACGGGCGGCGTGGCGACCTTCAGTGGGGTGACCTTGGCCGGCACGGTGGGTCAGAACTACGTGTTGCGGTTCAGCTCGACACCGACGCTGACGGTGGCGGATTCGTCCAACGTGACGGTGAGCGCCGGTGCGGCGACGCAGATCGCGGTGAACGGCGGCAACAACCAGAGCGCGACGGTCGCAACCGCGGTAGCGATCGCGCCGTCAGTGAAGGTGACGGATGCCCAAGGCAACGCGGTGAGTGGTGTGTCGGTGACCTTCGCGGTGGCGAGCGGCAGCGGCTCGCTGGCTTCGACTGGAGTGGTCACCACCGATAGCACCGGCGTCGCAACGAGCCCGACCTGGACCTTGGGAACCATCGCGGGTGCGAACACGCTGCGAGTGACATCGGCCGGATTGGCTGGTTCTCCGCTGACGATCTCTGCGACGGGGACGGCCGGCGCTACGACGCAGTTGGCCTTTGTGACTCAGCCGTCGTCCGTTGTCGCTGGAGTGACCATGAATCCCTCGGTCACGGTGGAGGTGCGCGACCAATTCGGAAACCGCGTGACCACTGCGACGGATTCCGTAGCGCTGGTGCTGGACAACAACACTAGCGGTGGGGCGTTGACCGGTGGTTCGTCGGTGAATGCGGTGGCCGGTGTCGCAACCTTCGCGGGATTGTCGATCAACAAGGCCGGTACCGGTTACACCTTGGTTGCGGTTAGCGGGACGCTGACCGGCGGTACTTCTAGCGCCTTCAGTGTCACCGTGGGCGCGGCCGATGCCCGGATTTCGACCCTGACCCCCGCGATGGTTCTGCTCCCCGGCGATGGTCAAAGTACCCAGCTGCTGACGGTTACGGCGAAGGATGCTCTTGGAAACAATCTGGGTATCGGCGGATCGACGGTTGTCATTCGTCTCAAGTCGGGTGTGGGCCAAATCGGACCCGTCACCGACCGTGGAGATGGTACTTACACTGCCCTCTTGACCGCTCCGTCTAGCGCGGGTGTGGGCATCGTGGTGGCAACCCTCGGAGGGGCTGACGTCAAGAATGGTGGAACCAGCCAGACTGAGGTAGCACTGACTTTCAATGATGTCACAGCTCCTCTGATTGCGGGTCCGGGAGGCTTGACCGGATTGTCCTCGGTTCAAACCGTCAGTGAAAACAACACCTCGGTCCATGCGTTCACCGCCAATGAAGCCGTCACCTGGAGTTTGGTCGGCGGGCGGGATGCGGCGAAATTCACCCTCAGCAATCTGGGCATCCTGAGCTTCATCAACGCTCCGGATTTTGAGACGCCAATCGATGACAATCGCGACAATGTCTACGAAGTCGTCATCGGAGCGACCGATGGATCGGCCAACGTCTCCCAGCAGTCATTGGCTGTGACGGTGATCAATGTGAATGAATCGCCCGATGGGCTCGTGTTGACGGGGTCTTCGGTGGCAGAGAATGCAGGGCCGAATGCAGTCGTTGGAACACTCCAAGGTTCCGATCCGGATCGGAACACGGTCTTCCAGTACCGCTTGGTTCCGGGTGTTGCAGACAATGCTTCATTCAATGTCAACGGCAGTGCCCTGCGCGCCAGCCAGAGCCTCGATTTTGAAAGCAAACAAACCCACCGGTTGAGCATTGAAGTGAGTGACGGTGGTTTGGTCACGGTTCGCGAGGTGGTGGTGACCGTCTTGGATCAGAATGACGCCCCGGTGCTGGCGGCCTCGGTCCCGGGCAAGACGCTGTCGCTGCAACAAGCGGCGAGTTGGTCGCTGGCCGCAGGAACGTTCACCGATGTCGATGCTGGCCAGTCGTTGACCTATGCCGCCAGCGGCCTGCCTCCGGGTGTCGTGTTCCAACCGCAGACGCTGACCTTCAGCGGAACCCCGTCGACCCTGGGTACTTACACGGTTCAAGTCACCGCCACGGACTCTGGTGTGTCGCCCTTGTCGGCGATCTCGACCTTTGAAGTGGCCGTGGTTCGCCAGTCCCTTCAGTTGAGCCTGAATGCGACCTACTTCCTGATTTTGAATGAGGACGTGGGAGGGGCTTTGGCGACGAGTGCCAGCCAACCGGTGTCGCTCGTTTTTGGAGACGGCACGACGCTTCCTGTCGATCAGTTGGGAAATCAAAACCTCATTGGACGGATGGTGCTGACGGGTCCAGCCGTGGATTCCCAGGGCAATTCCAAGGGAACCCTTTCCATCCAGAACCAAGGTGTGCGGACGGTGGTATCACCGAGCCTCAACAATCCGGTCACGGTATCGCTGCAAGATTTCGTGTCCGGACAAGTTCTGTTTGTTCCGGCGGCCGATGAGTACGCATTCCGATACGCGACCTTGCCCTACCGCGTGGACTTGTTGAGCACCGATGGCAACACGGTCGTTCATACGGCGTCGGGATTCATCTACATCGCCGTTCGTAATGTGAACGACACGCCTGAGTCCCTGACGGTCCCGGTGATTTCATTGGCTCAAAACCAGAGCATGACGTTGAGCTTAGTGGGGCTTTTCGCTGATCGGGATCCGGATGACGTGGCTCGATTGTCCTATTCGGTGGACTCCGTGGGCGTTGGTTTGAATGCCAGCACCGTGGACAGGGAGCTTCGGATCACCGCCCTGTCGGCGGTGGCATCGACGGCAGAGATCCAGGTGACCGCCACTGATCCGCAGGGTGCTCAGGTGCAGACGACACTCCCGGTGCAGTTGAGAGGTTCACTCGTGCAACCGAATGGCACGCCCACGCTTGTGATTTGGGCGGCCGACGAATCCAACCCGGATGGATCGCTGCCCGCAGAGGTAGTCGATGGAACGGTTTCGATCGTCCTTCCTGAGAATCGCACCGTCGCGTTTGCGGCCCGTGGATCGGACCCCGACTCAGATCCGATGTCGTATCGTCTGGTGGGTCGCGATGCAGCCTTGTTTGCAATGACCAGCTCGGGGCGGGTGAGCGCCCGCAAGGCTTTTGACTTTGAAAATCCCACCGATGCCGCCCTCGCTGGCCGCTACCAATTGGCGGTGGTGGTGGTGGACGGTCGCGGCGGTGAGGCCATCCAACCGGTGAATGTCTTGGTCTCCAATGTGGTCGAGCCTGCGGAGTTGCGGCTTGGTAGGGATCTCAATTGGACGATCACCGCCGACGAGCGGGGCGGTTCCGGTGGGTTCTCAATCAATGAGTATTTCGTCAACCCCGAGGGGGGATCCGTTTCTGCCTCGATCGGCAACCCTGATGAGCTGTCGGCCAAAGGCATTGTAGCCGGGGTCCAAGGTGACTCGGTGCAGGTGAATGTGCCTCCAGGATTTGTTTCCGCCGTGGACATGAAGTTGCTGCTTCAGGCCAATGGATTGGTTCGGGAGATGTTCGTCCGAATCACCGTGGATTTTGACAGCGATGGCGTGGACAACTTCACCGAGGCCTTCGCCGGCGACCGCAACAGGGATGGCATCAATGACGCCCAGCAGAACGCGGTTGCTTCATTGCCCGTGCTCAACTCCGATCCGGGAGATCCAGAAACCTACCTCTCGATCACGGCTACGGGTCAGGACAATCCTTATGCGGCAGCGCTGGATAAGACCGCTTCCGACGGCGGGCAATTGAGTGCGACGGTCAAGATCAGCAGCGTCGAGGTGGGTGCTGTTTCTGCCGATGACCGGCAAGCCGTGAAGGCGGTCCTCGGAGGATCGGAAGTGAATGATCTGCGGACCGATTTGGGCCTGCTCGGGTTTTCTTTGGAACCCACCGTCGAGGTGAAGGGTTCTGTATCCGCCTCGGAGCAGGCCACCTTCGAATCAGCGGTGCGTGCGGAATTTGCCGCAAAGCAGAACGTCGTGAGATTCCTCCTGCCAGTGGGAAGCCGAGTGAATACCTTCGTCAAATCGGCCTCGGATGGAACTCGGTATGAGTTTCTGAAGACAGCCTTGACGACCTCGCTCGGGGTCCCTCGTCGGGATGCCGCCGGCAACGTGCTCTACACGGGGGCCGAATTCGTGAACACCGATGCGGATTCGGAGTTCGACGAGGTGGTGGTCTACTTCGTCGACAATGAACGGGGCGATGAAGACCCCAAGGTGGGATCGATCTTCGACCCGGGCATCCTGGCCTATGTGACCCGGGATGCGACGATTGCGGCGCCAGAGGTCAACGCCTTGCAAAGCCCCACAGCCGAGCTCCAACCGCAGATTTCGGGCACGGCGGTGGCCGGAACCACGGTGAACGTGTATGACGGATTGAACCTTCTGGGAACGACTCAGGCGAATGATCAAGGTGTCTGGACCTTCACGCCGCCCGCGCCGTTGTCCGTGAGCGAACATGTGTTCACGGCGGTGGCCTCGAACAGTTCCGGCGTCTCAAGTCTCCCGAGCAATGGGGTGAATCTGGTGATCCAGAATCGGGTGATCGCCAATGCCGATTTCTTGGTTCGTATCCCCCGACAACCGCTCAAGTGGAAGGTGCAACAAATCCTGGCCAATGACTTCGTCGTCGAGGGATCTGCAGCGCTCGTTCGAGTTGATCCCCTCACGACGCAGGGAGGAAGCGTCCGACTCGATGGCGGGTGGATCATCTACACCCCGCCCTTGGGCTTGGCCGATTCGATGGTCGATTCCTTCGGTTATGAAATGGGCAATGGCAAGGAAACGTCCCGCGGCCGTGTCAACCTGGTGGCTCGAGAGTGGACGACCGGAGTGGCTCAAAACCTGGTGAGGGTTCTGCCCTTGGCCCGTGGTGTTCAACTGAGGTTTGCCGCAGTTCCCGGTAGAACCTATCGGATCATGGGTCGATCCTCATTGGATTCCAGCGTGCCTTGGACCGACCTGGGTGAGGCGACGGCCGATGAGGCTGGACGTTTGGATTTGCTCGATCCAGAGACGAATTCTCAAGTTCGATTCTATCGCCTGCTCGGGACCATCCAGTGAACAACCGATCAGATAATCATTTCATGAACACGCCTCGTATCCCGCTCCGGGTTCTGATTTTCGCTGTTGGGGTCACCTGTCACTCGTTGCAGGCCCAACAGGATCTGGGTTTCACCTATGGTGAGTCAGGGATCAGCCTGGCGATTCCCGACAATGATCCATCGGGGATCGCTCGATCGTTCAAGACGAGCGGGCTCACGGTTGGGATTCCCTATGATCTGACCGTTCAACTCTCCGTTGAGGGGAGCGAGTTTGGAGCCTTCAACGGCGACTACTATGCTTATTTGCTTCACGAAACCCCGTCCGGTTCGGAGTTTCGTCTGGCGGTGTTGATGAATCGGGTGGGTTCGTCGACCGGTTCACCCAATGGGTATAGCGATTCGGGTTTTCAACTCACCTTCACGGATTCAGCCCAGTACGACATTCACCAATATCGAGTTTCTTTGGGTGGTGAGCCGGCCGGTGCGGTGACGGGGATCTGGCAACCCGACGGGCGGCGTGTGGACCCGATGGTGTCGATGGATACCTCGCCCAGATCGGCTCTGTTGACCCCGTTGGGCCAGATGGATCCGAACGGTCAATGGACCTTGTTCGTTGCAGATATGGAGGGCGGTGGCACTGGCCTGCTGAAGGCCTGGGAAGTGAAGGCGGTGGCTTCAGTGCCCGAACCGGCGGGCGTGCTCCTGCTCGGATTGGGATTGCTGGCCATGGTGGCGTGCCGCCGCCGGTGAACCAAACCCAGCAAACGGCGATCAGACAGGAGCCTGGGAGGTCCGCAACCCCAGTTCGTCACGGTGATGGATTGACGTTGCCCTTGCGTGGTGGCGTCGGGACGGGTCACTTTTAACCCACTTGCAACCGTCGATGCTTCAAGAATTGCGATCGCTGTGGGATAGCCTTCCCCACAAGGCGGCCTTTGGGCTGGTCGTTGCGGCGTGGTTCGCTCTCTTCCACTTCTTGGGCAACTCCACTCTCGGCTACATCCAGACCGATTCGATGTTTGGTTGGCTGCAGGCGGTTTATGAAGGCGGTGCCCAGCAGGGACGCGATGATGAATTGGGTTTGATGATCCCGTGGTTGGTGGGCGCCATCATTGTGATGCGGCGTTCCGAATTGACCGCCATTGCCAAGGAACCTTGGACTCCGGCGCTGGCGTTGGTCCCCATGGGCTTGCTCCTGCACCTTTCGGGATATGTGGTCCAGCAGACGCGCCTCGGGGTGGTGGGTTTCCTGGTCGGGCTTTTCGGGATCATGGGCATGTACTGGGGTCGGGCGTGGATGCGGGGCTTTGCCTTTCCCTACCTGTTGTTTTTCTTTTGCGTCCCGATCTCCGTCTTTCTCGACACTCTGACCCACGGATTGCGCCTCCTGAGCACGTTGCTTTCGGCCACCTTCTGCGAGTGGGTCCTGAACATGAATTTGGAGCGAGCCGGTACGATCGTCTTCCAAAAGGCTTCAGCGACCGCCCAGGGTTTTCGGTTTGATGTCGCTCCGGCCTGCAGCGGCATTCGCAGCGCCACGGTGGTGCTTCTCCTGACGGTCACCTTCGCCTTCCTCAATTTCAGGACACCGTGGCGACGGATTTTCCTGATCCTGCTCAGTCCGGCCTTTGCGGTGTTGGCCAATGTGATCCGACTGATCGTGGTCTTCGCCGTGGCCGAAGCGGCCGGGCAGGCCGCGGGTGAGGCCGTCGAGACGAAGTTTGGTTTTGCCACCTTCCTCATCGCCTTGGGTTGTGTGTTCCTGGTCGCCCGATGGCTGCAGGAACCCGATTCCGTGAATGTATCATCGGGCACAACCGCTGCGGAAGTTGCCAGCAGTGGACCCACTACGTCATGAATCCACGGATTGCCATTCCCACGATCGTGGCGTTGGTCTTGGTGGCCGCCGCGGCCGGTTCTCTGCGTTGGCTCAAGGAACGGGTCCGCATGGGTGAACCCGGGGTGCGAATTGTGGGTCTTCCGCTGTTGACCGAAGGCGGTCGTCTGGCCACTTCCAATTCGGTGTCCCTGCCGGCGAACCTGCCCGGTTATCGTTCGCAGTTGGATGCCATTCCCGAACTCGAGCTGAGCTTCCTGCCTCCGGATACGACCTTCGGACGCCGGTCTTATCATGGCGGGGAATCTTTACCTCCGGTCATGGCGAGCGTGGTGCTCATGGGAGCTGATCGAACCAGCATCCATCGTCCCGAGTACTGCATGACGGGCATCGGTTGGCAGATCCTCTCGCAGACCGTCCGAAGCATTGAGGTCCCTGGATGGGCTCCCGGAAGTCTTGAGGTGCAGCGCTTTGACATGACTCGTTCGGTGGAGCGCGATGATGGTCGCAGGGTGACCATCAACGGGGTTTATGTGTTCTGGTTCGTGGCCGACGGGATTCGTACGGCCAGCCACTCGACTCGCCAATGGCAAATGGTTCGGGACATTCTTTCCAAGGGGCGTAGCCCGCGTTGGGCCTACATCTCCTTTTTCTCGCTCAGCGAGCCGGGGGCTGAGGATGTCACCTTCGAGCGCATGTCGCGGCTCATCGGGGCGGCCGTGCCGTCGATTGAGCGCGAACCGCAGACGACTGGCCACTGACCCTCCAAAGCCCATGGCGGCGATCTCACCCCCTTCCAGAACAACCGGCACGACCGAGGGTTCTGTCGGCGGGTCCGGATGGTTGGCGGCGTTCGTCGGAGAGTGGCGAAGCCTGACTCGTCTGGGTGCCTTCATTCTCATCACCCTGGCGACGGCCGTCCGGCGCTACCGCGACAATTCCCGGGTGATTCGACCGCAGGTTCTTGGGGAAATCCACCGATGCGGAGTCCGCCTCCTGCCGATCGTGGGATTTCTCGGTGTCGTTCTGGGAATCGTCTTCGTGGGTCAGACCGTTTCACTCATGGAGCAGGTGGGTGCCAGCAATTTCATGGGCACACTCATGGTCACCGTCTTCCTCCGCGAGATGGCGCCGATGATTGCCGGGCTCCTGGTGCTGGCCCGGGTCGGGACGGCTTCCGTGGTGGAACTGGGGACCGCCCGCGCCCTGGGCGAGGTGGAGGCTCTGGAAGTCCTGGGCATTGATCCCATTCATTATCTCGTGGTGCCTCGGGTTGTGGGCTTTGCGGCGGCTGTGGTGTCGCTGACGGCTTACCTCATCCTCATCTCGCTGGGTTCAGGCTATGTGTTTGCCTATGCCCGTGGATTGAAGGCCTCTCCGATGGAGTTTTTCACCGCGATCGCTGGAGCCATGACTGCGATGGATTTTCCGCTTTTGGTTCTCAAGACCCTCTTGTTCGGAGCGCTGACTGGTTGGGTGATTTGTTATCAGGGACTGGCTCGGCCGATGACCTTGGAAGAGGTGGGGCCAGCGACGACGCGGACAGTGGCCGTCTGCGTGGTGGGTTGTCTGATGCTCGATGCGCTCTTCATCACGGTGTACCTGCTCCTGTGACGATGCACTCCACCATCACCGCCTTGGAGACGGAGTCTCTTGAGATCGCTCGCCCGTCCTTGACCGAAGGAGTCGTTCTTCAGGCGATGGATTGGAAGGTGGCTTCCGGTGAGCTCTGGGTGGTGGCGGGTGTCCAAGGATCCGGGAAGACCGCGCTGCTGGACACGCTGGCTGGATTGATTCCGGCCGCCGCGGGCCAGGTGCGTGTGTTTGGTCGCCCGGTTGGCGGAGCTGATGACGATGATGCGGGGTTGTGGGAAACCCGCCGCCGCATGGGGTTGGTGTTTGACGGGAGCGGTCGACTCTTCCCGGCGTTGAGCGTTCAGGAGAATATCTTCTTGCCGTGGTGTTATCACCAGAACCGCACTCCGGCCGAGGCCCTTGCAGAACTGGAACCCTTGATTCGCCACCTTCAGTTGGAATCGCTCCTGTTGCGGACTCCCGGTTCTTTGAGCCGGTCGTGGTCCCGTCGGGTCGCTCTGGCCCGCTGCCTGGTGCTGAAGCCGCGGCTTCTCCTGCTCGACAATCCATTGGCCGGTTTGGATGCGGTCCATCTCCGTTGGTGGCGCGGCTTCCTGACGGAGGCCATGGCCGGTCATCCCATGCTCGGCGGTGAACCCCTGGCGGTCATTGCTACGGCCGATGCGGTGCGCCCTTACTCGGGCTTGGACTCGCGCTTCGCGCTGGTCGCGGATGGGCAATGGCGCATCCTTCCCGACATGGAGACTGTTCTGGCCAGTACCGGCGAGGATGGTTACCACAACCCCACGGATATCCGTCCCTGACCATGGCCTTGCAGGATTTAACTCCCCAACTCCGGACCCGCCTTCGCAGGGTGGAATGGGTCGTTGTGATCTTTCTGTTGGGGGCGGTCATCGTGGGCCTTATCGGTCTGGGCTTTTTCATCAAGACCACGGGTGACAAGCGGGGTTGGTGGGTCAAACGGGTGCCTTACTACACTTACCTTCGGGACGGCAGTTCGGTGAATGTAGGCACTCCGGTGAAGATGTTGGGATTCACCATCGGTGAGGTGGTTCAGATCGACACGGCCCCGGATGATTCCTGGCACCGCAGCGAAGGGTTCAATGTGTTTGTCCGGTTCCTGGTGCGGGACCCCTATCAGGGGTACATCTTCACCGATTCCAAGCTCAAGGTCAGTGGCATGCCCATTGACATCGCCGGTGGGAACTTCCTGGAGGTGACCCGCAGTCAGGGTCTGGGCATTCCCACGACGGCCCCGTCCACCAATGCTTCGGCCGGTGCGGCTCTGGGCATCTTGTGGGACAAATACGCCTACAGTTTGGGTCGCCCGGAGGTCACGAATTTCATCCGCTACGATCCGTTTACCCCGAATGACAAGGGTTACTTCATACGCACCGAGGTCACGGGGGATCTCATCGGCGAACTCACCCTGCTGGTGCCGAAGATTCGCGAGGCCTTCACCAAGCCCGGTGGCTTGGGCGACTTGCTCTTCCCCACCAACTTGTCGGCACGCTTCGACCGACCCGGCGGACTGGGGGAGATCATCATCCCCAGCGACTTGAGCGCCGCGCTGACGGTGACGCTCACCAACTTGAACGCGCAAATTGGCGGCATTGGTTCGCTCGTCTCGAACCTCGACTCCACCGTGCCTCCGCTCCTGACCAACTTGAACACCACGCTGCCTCCGCTGCTCACCGACCTGGGCCGCACGGTCCCGCCCCTGGTGACTCAGGTGAACCAGCAAATCCAAGGGGTGGGCCCGTTGGTCTCCAATCTCAACACGACGCTTCCGGGCACATTGGTCGAGGTGGAACGGACCTTGGGAACGGTTCGCTCGAACACCCTACCGGCGGTCGACGGGGTTTTGACCAATTCCTCCGATTTCGTGGGAGGTCTCAAGCGGCATTGGCTCTTCCGAGGTGCCTTCAAGACCAATGCGCCGTCCAAACAGCGCTGAGAGCCTGTTTGAAAATGGGTGGAGACTTCGATCGGAAAATCACTTCCGTTGATTCCACGGCTCGGCATGATGTGCTTCGAATTCCATGAGCAAGCGAGCGATCCTTTCTTCCCTGTGTGCGTCAGTGTTGCTGTTGGCTTCGGTGCCTCTCTCTGCAGCGGAACCTGCGGCCAAGCCGGCTGAAAAGCCCGCGGTGACCAACGCACCGGTCTCGGTCTTCAAGGACAAGAAGCTGGAGGCGGCTGTGCGTCGTCAGGTTTTCGCCAAGCGCGAATCTCAGGATCCGCTGACGGCATCCGATGTGGCGACGGTGTCCACCGTGTCCGCGCCCTTCTCAGGCATCACCAGTTTGTCGGGTCTGGAACATTGTGTCGCCTTGGCCTCTCTCGAGATTCCGGGCAACAAGATCGCCGACCTCGCGCCCCTGTCCGGTTTGAAGCAGCTCCAGTACGTCAACCTGGCGTCCAACTTGGTCTCGGTCATCGCTCCGTTGGCCTCGGTGCCTGCCTTGCAGTACATCGAGCTCTCGCACAATCAGGTGAAGGATGTGAAGCCGTTGTCGGGTCTTACCAATCTTGCTTCGATTTATCTTTCGGCCAATCGGCTCAGTTCGGTGGCGTCACTGACCAATTTGCCGCGGGTTGCGACTCTCTACATCGATCACAACAAAATCAGCTCCATCCAAGGTTTCGGAGCCTTCCGGAATTTGACCCTGCTCTCGGCCTCCCACAATGGCATCAGCGATTTGGCCCCGTTGTCGGGCATCCGTGCGCCGTCTTTCCTGCAGTTGTCCCACAATCGCATCCGAGACCTGGCTCCCTTGAGCCGTTGGATGACTCCCGATCTGGAGAAGACCCGGAACTTCGCCCCGTTCGTGCGGGTTTATCTTGATGGCAATCCGCTCTCGAAGCAGTCCAAGGTTCAGGTTGAGGAACTGAAGGCCAAGGGGGCTCGGATCAATCCGCCCGCCCGCTGACGGGCTCCGGGTCGTACGGAAGGGTTTCTGGGGTTTGAATGGTTTCAACCCCATGGCCAGAGATCAGCTTGCGCTGGTCATCCGAAGGGATTGCTCCCGGTCTTCTTGGGGCGGTCCTTCGCGGCCCCCGGTTGAAAGGGATTGGGGGCTGATGCCGAGCGGGATTTCCTAGGCCGACTCAGCAGACCCCAAATCAGGAAAAGGCCTCCGACCAGCAGGTGGATCACCACCACTGCGGCCAGCGCCGGCCAAGGCAACCACCGCATGACGTAACCACCGAGCCCTAGGTTCAGCACCAGCGACGCGCTCATGCAGGCAGCCACGCTCAGTCGCCAGCACCCGCCCAAGGTGATGTGCCGTTGCAAGACAAAGGCGATGAACCGAAGCGGTAGAGTGAGGGTAAAGGCCAGTCCGCTCCACACCAAGGTCATGGCCGCCGCTGCGGTGATGATCAGCGCAGCGAGGACCGGGCGTCGCCATGCTTCCCAGGCAGCTCGGGCTTGTAGCCGTCCGAGCGGAAGGTCGGCGGTCGCCGGCCAGGGAATTTCGACGAATCCGGCGATTCCGGCCAGACGAAGGTTTCCCGGGAGCAGTTCCAATTGAAGATCGGCCGTTCGGCCCAAGGTTTCTGAATCACCGGGACGGACTGCGACGGCCAGATGCGGTGAATCGGCCAAGACTCGAGGTGCCGTCTCGGGCCAATGGAATCGACCCCGGATCAGACCTGGTCCCTGCTCGGGAAATTCCCGCACGGCATTGTCGATTACCGGCCAACCGATGGTGTGCAGGGACCAGCCGAGCACCAGCGCTGTGGTCAGGGCAAAAGCTCCGAGGAATCCGAGGGCGCGGCTGGCACTCGCATCGGCAAAGCGGGACAGCCCGTTGCCGGTGAACGGTTGCCATGCCCGACGCGACCGACGCGGGGACGTCGGTGCGGCGCAGGCTTGGATGGTTGTCGCGTCGGACACGGCATCACTTCACCGGGAAGCTGGCTCGCTCGCAATCCATCCCGTCGATGAATTCCCGTTTGCCGACCGGACCGGACCGGGGGCAATGTACAACCTGTTCCTAGACTGAGCTCATGAAGACCCTGTGCTTTCCCATCGTCGTGGCCGCCGCGATCCTCGCTGGTTGTGCCTCCAATGCCGCTGATTCCGCCTCCTCCAAGCCCAAGCCGGGCCAGATCGGTCACGTGGATTCCCAGGGCTTCACCCTGATCTCCGACGGGTCCTGGACCGGTTGGAAGGTCAACGAGAACCAGGCTTCCTGGAGCTTGGCCGATGGCGGCTTCAAGGCCCAGGGCGAGCGTTCCCACAATTTCTACACCGGTCCGTTGGCTCCATTTAAGGACTTTGAGTTGAAGGTCGACGTGAAGACCGCTCCGAATTCCAACGGCGGCATTTACATCCACACCAAGTATCAGGATTCCGGATGGCCTTGGGGCGGTTACGAGACCCAGGTCAACCAAACCCAGGGCGACTGGCGCAAGTCCGGCAGCATTTATTCGGTGCAGGACGTGAAGGCCGACAAGCTCGAGGGCGTGGTTCGTGACAATGAGTGGTACACCCACCACGTCATTGTGAAGGGCAACCGCGTCCAGATCTTCTTGAATGGCAAGTTGGTGAACGACTTCACCGAAGAGGCGGGTCGCAAGGCTGGCAAGGATTTCGAGCGCAAGCTCAGCGAGGGCACCATCGCTTTCCAGGCCCACGATCCGAAGTCGATCGTTCAGTACCGCAACGTGCGGGTGAAGAAGAACTGATCCTCTTCTGAGGCCTGTCCATGGACGGGCCGATGAATGAACCGGCAGGGGCCGCAGGTTCGGTCGACCAAAAGGTATGCTCCCCATGGTGTGACCGAACCGCGGCTTGCTCGGCCCCGGTTGGCGTTTAACTTGGCCTCCTCGTGCTGTTGCCGTTTTCTGATCGTGGATGGTTTGCCGCTGCCGTGGCGCTGTATGCGCTGGCAGCGGGCTTTGCCGTGATCATTTGGCGTCGGCAGTTCCAGCGAGACAGCGGTGCTCTTTACGGACTCATGGCAGCGGGCTGGGTGCTGCATACCGGGGCCATGTTCCGGCGCGGATTTTCCCTCGAACGTTGCCCCATCCACAACTTGTTCGAGGCCACCATGTTTGTGGCTTGGACCATTTCCGCGGCTTACTTGGTGATCGGGGGTTTCAGCCGCATGCGGTTTCTGGGCGTTTTTGCGGCGCCGGTCCTCACTCTCCTGGGTGTTTTCGCTCTCATGCCTGCCTTGGATCCTCCCGTTCTGGATCGGTCGATGGCGGTTCGTCCGGATTTCTCCAGTGGCTGGGGACCCATTCATGCGGCGCTGGTGCTTTTGGCTTACGGATCCTTCGGTTTGGGTTCTTTGGCCTCAGGCATGTACCTGCGCCAGGAACACAGCCTGCGCTTTGACAAGGCCCGGGCCTTGCGGGCGCTCTTGCCACCCATCACCCGGCTGGAATCGGCGACCACGGGTTTGCTCTGGGCCGGTTGGGGTCTCTTGTCGGCGGGCCTGGCGTCAGGCTCGCTCTATTTGCGTCAGGCGCGCGGTGCTTGGTTCGTCGCGGATCCCTTCGTGATTTACTCCTGCGTCACGTGGCTCCTCTACGGTGGCCTCATCCTCGGAGCCTGGCAGTTCCGTCAGCGGGGGCGTCGGTTGGCCTGGGGTTCCGTTCTGGGCTTTGCCGTGCTCATGCTCACTTTCTGGGGCATGTACCTGCTTTCTGAAATGCACAACCGGGTTCCACGCCCCACCGCCTGATGCCTTTCGTCGCAGTGGGTCTCAGTCACAAGACGGCGCCGGTGGAAATCCGTGAGCAGATGGCTTTTGCCGAGGCGGATCTTGCGGCGGCGGCCGGTCGGATCCGAGCGTTGGGCCTGGCCACCGAAGCCTTGGTGGTCTCCACCTGCAACCGCGTTGAACTCTATGCAGCCAGTCCAGCGGGCGATCCGGCGGCGCTGGCCCAGCAACTGCGCGGATTTTTGCTGCGGGATCGGGGTTACACGGGCGACGCCTCGGGAACCGTCTACACCCACTTGGGAACCGCGGCATTGGAGCATTTGTTTCGAGTGGTTTCCGGTCTGGATTCGCTGGTGCTGGGTGAGACTGAGATTCTGGGTCAGATCAAGCGCTTCTACTCGCTGGCCCTGTCGTCGGGGCACACGGGTGGCATTTTGAACCGCTCGTTCCAAAGGGCGTTTGCCATGGCCAAGCGCATCCGCACCGAGACCCAGATCCAGCGAGGTAATACCTCGGTGGCCGCGGTCGCCGTCGAGTTGGCCGAAAGGATCTTTGATGACTTGGATCGCCGCCAGGTGCTGGTGATCGGTGCCGGTGACACCAGTGAAAAAACCGCTCGGGCGCTTCGGGGCCGCGGAGCCCAGGGCATTTTGGTTTCCAACCGTTCGTTTGATCGCGCTGCGGCCTTGGCGGAGGAATTGGAAGGCAGGGCCATCGGCTTCCAGGATTGGGAGCGTGAATTTGCTACCGTGGATATTGTGGTCAGCGCCACCGGATCTCCGCATCCGATCCTCGATCGCCACCGGCTCGAACGGCTCATGGCCGGGCGCAGGCCCCGACCGATCTTGCTCATTGATCTAGCCGTGCCGCGCGACATTGATCCCGCGGTCACCCTGCTTCCCGAGGTCTTCTTGGCCAATGTCGATGACCTTCAGTCGGTGGCTGACACCGCCACCCGCCAACGTCGGGAAGAAGTGGCCCGGTGCGAGATCATGATCCGCGAAGCGGCCGCCGAGTTTGAGGTCGCTCGCCGTTTCGGATCCTTCGCCCTCCGCTCACCGGCCGCCTGATTTCCATGTCCCTGAATCGACCCATCCTCATCGCCACCCGGGGCAGCGCCCTGGCATTGGCCCAGTCCCGTCAGGTTCAATCCCACCTTCAGGCGGCCTTTCCGGGTGAACGCTTCGAATTGGAAGTGATCCGAACCACGGGTGATGCGCTCCAGACCTCGGCGCCGTTGGCTTCGGAGACCTTGCCCAAGGGATTGTTCACCAAGGAGCTGGAGGTGGCCCTCCTGGAAGGCCGTGCCGACCTGGCCGTCCACAGCCTCAAGGATTTGCCCACGGAACTGCCGGATGGACTCGCACTGGGAGCGGTGTGTCCGCGTGCCGATGTCCGTGAGGTTCTGCTGTATCGGGACGGGGTTCGGGTCGCTGCTGAGAAGAATCCCGTGGCGGACTGGGTGCCGGGAAGCAAGGAGCGCTCGGGCTTTGGTCCGGGCCTGATGCTGGAAGACTTGCCGGAGGGTGCGGTGGTGGCCACCAGCAGCACTCGACGGTCGGCGCTGGTGAAAGCGATGAGGCCGGATATCTCGGTGGTTCCGATCCGGGGTAATGTCGGCACTCGGTTGGCCAAGCTGCTTCAAGACGATGGCATCGATGCCACCCTGTTGGCAGCGGCTGGGTTGTCTCGTCTGGGTTTCGACCTCAGCCCCAAAGCCGTGTTGCGTCCCGACTATCGGCTGACCCCGGCGCAACGATCGGTCTTCGATCCGCCTCCCGAGGGCATTCTCGGGACGATCTTGGAGCCGGAAGAATTCCTGCCGGCGGTGGGGCAGGGGGCCGTCGCGCTTGAAATCCGGGCTGGCGATGCGGAGATCGGTTCCTTGGTTTCGGTCTTGAACCACTTCAATACCCATCAGGCTGTACTGGCCGAGCGGGCGTTTCTTCGAGGAATGGGTGGTGGTTGTCAGAGCCCCATCGCTGGCTACGCCCGAGTCGTCGGGCATCAGTTGCACCTGCGGGTGGCCGTTTTCCGTGACGGCGTGGGCCGCTGGGATGAGGCCAAGGCAGCGGTCCGAGAGGCCGATCGCTTGGGCAGCCAGTTGGCCGAACGGCTCTTGGCGTCTTTCGTCCGGCCCTGACGCTGTCGTTCGTTCCGGCTGAGTGGGCCGTCGCTTTTTGAGCATCGGAGTGTTTCACGCTCCATCGGCGGGTCAGCATTTCCGGCGGAGTCGGTCGGATGCCATGGACTCAAACCGAGTGCGTCTTGGGTCTTCGGTTTCCAAACACGGGCGTTCTTGTTTCAATGGGCCGTCGTCATGAATCACGAGCCCTTTGTCGCCTTCATTCGGGAACTTGCCGAGGCCAGTGCCCGGGTGATCCTGCCCTATTACGGATCTCGAGACATGGGCATGGAACTGAAGAGCGATGCTTCGCCTGTAACGCTGGCCGACCGCGGTGCCGAGAAGGTGATGCGGGAGATGATTGCCCAGCGATTTCCTGAGCATGGCATTGTGGGTGAGGAATTTGGAACCGAACGGGGCGATGCCGAGTACGTTTGGGTGCTCGACCCGGTGGATGGTACCAAGAGCTTCATTCTGGGAGTCCCCCTGTTTGGAACCCTCATTGGTTTGCTGCATCGCGATCGGCCTATTCTGGGTTGTATTCATCAACCGGTGCTCCAGCAGTTGATGATCGGCGATGGAACTACCACCACTCTCAATGGTCAGCCGGTCCGGGCGCGGTCTTGTGCCCGTCTTTCTGAGGCATCACTGCTGACCACAGACCCTCTTTTTCCAGCCAAGTATCAGAATGGGGCGGGTTTCGATGCTCTGACCCGTTCGGTTCGACTCTATCGGGGTTTCGGAGATTGTTATGGCTACTTGCTTTTGTGTTCCGGATGGGTGGATGTGATGGTGGATCCCATCATGAACCCATGGGATCTCTTGCCACTGGTGCCGGTTTTGGAGGGGGCCGGAGTCCGGATCTCGGATTGGCAGGGAGCCCCAGCCAATCACGCCGGGGCCACTTCAGCAGTGGCGTGTATTCCAGAACTCCACGACGAGGTCATTCGGTTGCTCAATCCCTGAAGGAGATGGGCTGGGCTTTGAGAGCCCTCAATTAAAAGGCTTTAACGTAAAAGGCCGGTGTTCACTGGTTGTGAACACCGGCCTTGTTTTCGACCGAACCGAGCGGGTGTTGTTGAAGCTGTTGTTGAACAGCGCCCGGGCCGGTTGAGTGAAGGGAACCCTTACTTCAGGAAGACGAGCTTGCTCTTGCGGTCGCCCTCTGTGCGGATGGTGTCCTGATTGTCCTTCAGGAAGTTGATCACGCTGGCGTAGGAGACACCGGTCTGCTCGGCGATCTTGATCTGGGAAATGCCCTGAGGGTTGGCCTTCAGCACTTCATTGATCTTGGTGCGGATGACCTCGCCGTTCATGCGAGTCCGCTTTTCAGAACGGGCCGGAGCAGAGGCACCAGCAGCAGTGATACCCAAGCGCTTGCAGGTAGAGGCAATTTCCGCTTCGACATCTGCCAATTGGCTTTCGAGCGAGGCCTTCTTGCTGATCAGTTCTGTCAGGTTGTTGTCGCGCAACAGGTCCAGCTTCTTCTGGAGTTCTTCGGCCTGACGTGCAATCTGCTGGGAGATATCCATATTCGTGTATTTTCTGGTTTCGGAAGCGAATACCCCAAGCCGTTTCTCGACTGGAAGTAACGCGTTGTTTTCGAACGTTAAACATCAGAATAAACAACGCAAGAATAAATCTAAATGGATGAACCCACAGTGGGCCAGAAATACTAGATCATGAATCGATCTGGATTTGGATGAATGCTCTGGTTTTGAGCTTGTCAGACAAAGGTGAAACCATTCCAAAAGCCCCAAAAATATGAGTGTTTGTGAGTCTCAATCTTTATGAGACTGTGTGGATTGGACCGATGGTAAAACCGAGGTTTTTGGTGTTAACAACGTGTTAATAACATTGATCAAAAGGGTCAGCGATTTTGCCGTTAAGACTCCAATTAAACGGAGACATCCATGATCAATACAGGGTCATTTCCAATCGGAATCGAATGTTTCTAAACCCATCAGACAACAGCGATTTTTCAACCCCATTGCGCCGTCAGCGTCGTTACGGATCAGCCGGAACCATTCAATGGGATCGGTCGTGCTGGCGGCGCCTTCTTCCGGAAGGGCGACGGTGTTTGCTTGTTACGGGCTTCAAGCACGAGCCTGAGCAGGGCCCATTCCTCGCTCTCGCCTCATCCTGCGAGGGAATCCGCCACGCCACCCCTTTCCTCTCAACCGAGCCTTCTGGCTCAGGCCTGGGTTTTTGACCGCTGTTTTTTATCGTTCTGGATCAGCACGGTTTGTCTCTCACCGAGTTCGTGCTTTGAGAGTTCCGGGTGAAGAGGATGGCGCACCGGCCAAAATGTTTGTAAACTGGCCGTCATGAGGTCGCAGACCGCCCGGTCGATGGCGTTCACCCTAGTGGAGTTGCTGGTGGTGATCGCCGTGATTGCCATCTTGGCGGCGATGCTGTTGCCGGCCTTGGCTACAGCCAAAGCCAAGGCGGGTTCGGCACACTGTCAGGGCAATTTGCGACAAGTGGGACTGGCCACCCTGCTCTATGCACAAGATCATCGTGGTGCGATTCGTCTGCAGTCTCCGTTGGCCATCACCAATACGTGGGCTCAGTCGCTGGCAGCTCACCAGAATCTACCGGTTTCTGTCTTTCTCTGTCCGACATACCCGCCTCGTTCTTGGACCAATTGGCTGATGACGTACGGTGTGTGGGTGGACCCTCCCGAAGCGCTGCGGACTGGGCCACTTCAGGAAATCCTCCAAAGTGATCGGATAGAACAACCCACCGCGTATCTGCACGTGGCTGACACGACCAGCCGAGGTCGCTTAGGCGTTACAGCCCGACAGTTTCATGTCTTCCGAATCGATGAGGATTATGAAATCCATGGTCGTCATTCCAACCGCGCCAATGGCTGGTTTTTCGACGGCCACGTTGAATCCATGAACCAACCCCGATTGAGTGGTCTGGGTTTCATCGGACTCTTCGAACAAGATCGGTTTCCCGGCTATTTTTAACCCAGACCCATTCAGGGCTGCCTGAATGAGGCTTGTCGGAACTGTGGGTGATCCATCAAAGCCGCCCGGGTGGCTTCGGTCAGGGGGGCCTGTCGGTAGACGGCCGTTTCCAGAGGCTCGGCACTGGTGGAGCGCATGGCCCGGCCCAGCCAGTCGGACCCCAGAGGCCTGGGGATGAGCGAGGGGATGTTGCTGGCCAAGGTGGTCTCCTCCTTTTCGCCGGTGGCTTCGCCGGCACCGACGAAGAAGCCGGCTTGCAGCAGGGTGGTCCTCAGGAGCGTGGCCCGCGAATAAGTGGCCACGGCGCAATGTCGCTGGGGATTCAAGCGCTCAAAGAGGCGTCGGAACAACGGCAGGGTCCACATCGCCGGATTCCGCGCAGGCGAATACGCGTCGTAGAAGATGGCGTGCGGCGCAGGCAAGGGTTCCGTGGATTGGATGCGGCTCGGAAAATCAGCCACCTCCGCTTGCCAATGAACTGAAAGCCGACCGTGGGTGAACTCGCAATGTTGCCGTTCGAGTAGCGCACCGAAGGCCGTTTCGAATCCAACGGGATAGCCCAGCTCCTGGGCGTGATCTCTCGCGAAACGCAGCGGCTCGAGGGTGTGGTCAAAGCTGACAATGCGAATCCGCTGGGGAATCTCGGCCAGATGCCGAATCGCAGTGGTGACATTGGCGGCGCTGCCCAGACCGACATCCCAAAGCACCCACTCGTCATCGGTTGATGCCTGGAGGCGTTCCGGAAGCCGGAGTTGCCGGACATACAAGGCCTCGGCCTCGGCGACGGGGCCGATGACGGGGTGAAAAGTCTCCCCTTCGGCCAGGGAGCGGATGCTGGTGGTGCCGTTGGCCAGTTGGACCAAAGAGTAAGCGAATTCCATCGATGTCGGGAGGCTCGGGGGTCGGACGTCGTCGGGCCTGAGGGGCGTCTGGGGTTGCAAGGTCAGTCGGACGAGGCTTCCTCATCGGAACCGGATCCGCTCCAACGCCCCGGATCGGCACAAAGACCCCGGGTGGAGGCGGCCGCGAAGGTGATCATCTCCTGGCACACGGCTTGCGGAAACTGGTCAGCGGCCTGGCGTAACCGTTCGGCGCGGGGGAGCACCGAGCGGAAGAGCAGGTGGTAGAGGCGCTGCAGGGCCCGACGGTCTTCGGCGCTGATGCCCGCGCGACGCAGACCCACCCGATTCAGGCCGCAGAGGGTGTTGTTGTCGCGGGCGAGCGTGAAGGGCGGCAGGTCCAGAGAGATGCCCGATCCCCCTTGCATCAAGGCCAAGCGACCGATCCGGCAAAACTGGTGGACCAAGCAATTGCCCGAAATGAAGGCCCGATCTTGCAACACCACATGCCCGCCCAGCAGGGATCCATTGGCCAGGACATTGTGGTTTCCGATGACGCAGTTGTGTCCGACGTGGGACCCGGCCATCAGGAAGTTCCCGTCGCCCAAGACGGTGTCTTCATCGAGTCGGTTCGAACGGTGCACGGTCACGTGCTCCCGGAAGACATTGTCGTTGCCGATGCGCAAACGGGTCGGTTGTCCGGCGTATTTGAAGTCCTGCGGCGCATCTCCCAGCACAACTCCGGCATGGATGCGGTTTCCGGAGCCCAATTGGGTATGGCCGGTGAGATAGGCGCCAGGACCCACCTGACAGTGGGGCCCCACGATGACGTTTCCGTCGATGACGGCGTGGGGACCGACCTGGCAGCCTTCCCCGAGTTGAGCCGACGGGTGGATGACCGCAGTCGGATGGATTTGGGTGGGCATCGGAGGCATCAAATCAGGAATCCCACCACGCAGGCTGTCATGTAGGATGCAAAAAGCCCGCCGACCATGGCCTTGATGCCCACCTGTGCGAGGTCCTTGCGGCGGCTGGGAACCAGGGCGCCGATGCCACCAATTTGGATGGCCACGCTCCCGAAGTTGGCGAACCCGCACAGCGCATAGGCGGCGATCACGTAGCTGCGCGGGTCCAGCGACGACTGTTGCTGAGCGAGTGAGATGTATCCGACGAATTCGGTGAGCACGATGCGTTCTCCGAGGATCTGGCCCACGGCCAGGCAATCCTTGGAAGGGATGCCCATGAGCCAGGCAAAGGGGGCGTTGGCATAGCCGAGCAGTGTTTGCAGAGGTTTTTGGGTCACCCAGCCCAGTTGGCTGAAGCCCTGACCGAGAATCCAGTTCACGGCCGCGACCAGAGAAGTGAAGGCCAGCAGCATGGCAATGACATTGATGGCCAGTTTCATGCCTTCGCTCGCGCCGGAGCAGGCGGCGTCAATGCCGTTGACGGTCTCGCGTTCGATCTTGGCGGTCGAACCGGCGGCGGTTTCGCTGGTCTCGGTCTCCGGTATGATGATCTTGGAGATGAGCAGTGCGGCCGGTGCGCTCATCACGCTGGCCGTGAGCAGGTGACCGGCTGGAACCTTGAGCAAACCAGAATAAACCCCCATCACGCTGCCCGCGATGGTGGCGAAACCCCCGACCATCATGCAGTGCAGCTCGCTTCGGGTCATTCCGGCCAGATAGGGCTTGATGACCAACGGGGCCTCGGTTTGCCCCATGAAAATGTTGGCCGCGGCGCTCAAGGTTTCGCTGCCACTCGTCCCCATGGCCCGTCGCATGACCCAGGCGGCGGCCCGGACCACGAGTTGTAGGAATCCGTAGTGGTAGAGCACCGATGAAACGGTGCTGATCAAGATGATGATGCCGGTGATCACCAGGGCGAAGAACAGCGCATTTTCTGGGCCGAAGGCCTTGGTCATCACCGCTTCATTGGCCAGCGGTCCGAACATCAGTTTGTTGCCCTCGTTGGCAAAGCTGATGAAGCGGGAAATCAACTGCTGGCAGGCGTTGAAAATGCCCTCTCCTGGGCCTGTTTTGAGGATGAACCATCCGAAGAAGAACTGCAGGACCAACCCCCAGAGTACCGCCCGGAACGGGAAGCGTCGTTTGTGCTCGGAGAGCAGCCAGGCCACGCCGATGATGGCGACGATTCCCAAGAGGCTAATGAATTTCATGGTCGCTAGGGACCACGGTGGTCTCAGCGGCCCGGACCGACAAGCCCTTCCTCCGGATTGCTGCCAAAATCAGGGTTGCCCCTGAACCCGCCCGGCCTATTCTGTCGGCCGTGAAGGGATCTTACCGATTTCAAGCAATGGCAGTGTGGTTTGTTATGGCCGCCGCCGCTTTGTTCTCGGGTTGCGGGGGCTTCAGTGGGTCCCATAGCGTTTCCCCGGCCTCGATCCTCCTTCCGGGTCTGCTCAAAGTGGAGCCCGCTCCTCTTCTGGCTCCTGGCACTTCGACCAATTGGGTCGTATCGACAGCCACGGCGACCCGCTCGGTCGCTATGGCCGCCAAGGACCGGGTGCCTGCCAATTGATTTTCAAACATGCGTTTTCCTCTCGCGCCGACGGCTAAGATCGCCCGGCACATCGTCAAACATAAGCTCAAAGGCACGCCGAAGTTCGCGATGGTGCTGCAGTTGGAACCGCTGCATACGTGCAATCTGACGTGCACGGGTTGCGGCCGCATCCGCGAGTATTCCACGTCGCTGAAGGACATGGTCCCGCTGGAGCAGTGTCTGGCCGCCGCGGCCGAGTGCGATGCGCCCATGATCTCCATTTGCGGTGGCGAGCCCCTGATTTATCCGAAGATCGAGGAGTTGGTGGCTGGGCTCCATGAACAGGGCCGAATGGTGTACATTTGCACCAACGGTGTCTTCATGCGGAAGAAGATGCGGGAGTATTTGGCCAGTGCCTACACGCCGGCTTTCGAACCCCAGTTGGCTCAGTTGTTGACCGAGAAATTGGTGACCGAAAAGGAGGCCGAATCCATCCGCAAGGCCGACGCGGCCGCCAAATCCAAGGTCGTGATCCGACCGAGCAAGTGGCACTACTGGAACGTCCACGTCGATGGGTTGGAATTCACCCATGACCTCATCGTCGAGCGCGAAGGCGTCTTCAAGGAGTGCGTGGCGGCCATCCAAATGGCCAAGATCCTGGGCTATCAGGTCGCCACCAACACCACCGTCTACAAGGAGACTGAAACGGCCGAACTTGAGGAAATGTTCAAGTTCCTCAGCTCTCTGGGGGTCGACGGTCACACCATTTCCCCGGGTTACGACTACGACGCGGCCAAGAAAGACATGGTCAAGCGCCTGGGCAAGGATCCGGCTCAATTCTTCCTGACCCGTGAGATGACCCGCCAGAAGTTCAAGGACATCGAGCGTTGGGGTCAGATGTTCACCATTTTCGGGACCCCGGGTTATCTGGAGTTCCTCGCGGGCAAGCGCGAGTTGGCCTGCAGCGCCTGGGCGGTGCCGACCTACAACATCCGCGGATGGAAGGCCCCCTGCTATGTGATGACCGAGGGTCATTACCCCACCTACGCCCAGATGTTGGCCGAGGTGAAGTGGGACCGTTTCGGTGTGGATGACCATGGATGCGGTCGGGATGCCCGCTGTGAAAACTGCATGATGCACTCCGGCTTCGAGCCGTCGGGTGCCTTGAGCAGCAGCCCGCGGGATTCGTGGATCAACTTCAAGTACAACTTCGGTTCCCGGCCGGCTCCGTATCCGTCCAGCCCGGAGTTGACCCGTGCGGCGTACAATGGAGCCACCATCGGCAAGGGTCACCTCGCCGAAGCCAAGGAAGCCGTGAACCGCGAGTTCGCCGGCGTGAAGTCGGCCTTCGCCCGGGGTGGCAATGATTTGCCCCACGACCATGCCCACGGAGATTCTGGTCATTCCGGTGGTTCAGGGGGTTGCTCCAGTGGAGCCTCCGGGGCCGCTGTCGATCAATTGGCCGATCTCAAGGCCAAGATGGCCGCTGCAAAGAAGATCGAAGTGAAGTCGGAGTGACACAGGAGCTGGTCGATCTCCGAATTCCCTCAATTTCCTTCAACAAATCCTGATTTCCATGTCCGCCCTGTTCTTATCCCCTCCCTCGTTTGATGGCTTCGATGGCGGCGCCGGTGCCCGCTATCAAGCACGCCGTGAGGTGACTTCCTTCTGGTACCCAACTTGGTTGGCCCAGCCGGCCGCCTTGGTGCCGAATTCCCGACTGCTCGACTGTCCTCCCCATGACATCGGCATGCAGGAGACCTTGCGCATCGCCAAAGACTACGGGCACGTCATCATCAACACGTCCACGCCGTCGCTGAAGAACGACTGCAAGGTGGCCGAGGCCATCAAGGCTCAGAGCCCGGACACGAAGATCGGATTCATTGGGGCCCACACGGCTGTCTTGCCGACCGAGACGCTCAAGGCGTCCCCGGCAATCGATTGGGTGGGTCGCAAGGAGTTCGACTTCACCTGCAAGGAGGTTTGCGAAGACCGCCCGATGGAATCCATTTCGGGGCTGAGTTTCCGCAAGGAGGGCAAGATCATCCACAACCCCGAGCGTGAGCTCATCCACAACATGGATGCGCTGCCGTGGGTAGCCGACGTCTACAAGCGCGATCTGGAGATCGAGAAGTACTTCATTGGCTACCTGATGCACCCGTACATCTCGATGTACACGGGTCGTGGCTGCCCGGCTCAGTGCACGTTCTGTCTGTGGCCTCAGACCATTGGCGGCCACAAGTACCGGGTGCGTTCGGCCGAGAATGTCGCCGCTGAGATGTCCTATATGAAGAAGCTCTTCCCGCAGGTTCGGGAGTTCTTCTTTGATGATGACACCTTCACGGCCAACCTGCCGCGCGCCCGCGAAATCGCCAAGAAGCTCGCCCCGCTGGGTCTGACTTGGAGCTGCAATAGCCGGGCCAACCTCGATGAAGACACCATCCGGTTCTTCAAGGATTGCGGTCTGCGGCTCTTCCTCGTGGGTTACGAGTCGGGCAATGACGACATCCTCAAGCGCATCAAGAAGGGTGTGACCACCGATGAAATGCGCCGCTTCACCAAGGCCTGCCATCGTGTGGGCGTGGTGATCCATGGAACCTTCATCCTTGGGTTGCCCGTGGAGACTCAGGAGACCATCGAGCAGACCATGCGCTTTGCTCAGGATCTCGACGTGTTCTCCATGCAGGTATCACTGGCCGCACCGTATCCCGGCACCGAACTCTACGAGATGGCCCGTCAGAACGGGTGGTTTTCCAAGAAGGACAAGACCGACATCGTCCACGGCGACGGCTTCCAGCAATCCACGTTGGAGTATCCGGGTTTGTCGAAGGACGAGATCTTCGAGTCGGTGGATCGCTTTTATCGGCAGTACTACCTGCGCCCGGGTCCGATCTTGCGGATCATCAAGACCATGTTGGAGGACAAGAGTGTCATGGTCCGTCGATGCCGCGAGGGCTACGAGTTCTTCCGCAGCCTCAACCAGCGCAAGGTGGATTTGGCCGCGGCGCAAAGTCTGGCGGCCCACTGATTCGGTTCCGTCGAATCACGATCCAAAGCGCCGAGGCCGATGGGGTTGCCCATCGGCCTTGGTCGTTTTTTGGTCGGTGGGTTTAGCGAATGCCGCTGAAACAGTACCCATGACACCGACACTGTGGGCTCAATGCATTTCTATCGCGCAGCGCCCGATGCCTCCGCGGAAGTAGTTGAACCGGACGTTGGGATGCAGGGCCAGGAGGGACATGGGCACGGCGGTGTCGGCGATGCCCTTGGCGATCATGAGGCAGGTGAGTCGCTGTCCGAAGGGATTATCGTGCTGGCCGGCATGCCAGATGGAGACGGCCTCGGCCTTCCATGTTTCGACTGGGCCGACGGTGATGGCCTGAGTGGGAACAAGTGACACATTGCCGCCGCCGCTGGTGCGGGCGTTCTGGGCGATGGTGAGCGGGTGCAAGTCCACGACGCGGGTTCCCAGCTTGAGATACTCTTCCGGAGTCGGTGGGGCGTTGCGGTATTTGCCGGCCCGACGGACGGGGTCGTTGAAGGCCCAGTGTTTTACGTCACCCTGGCCGCCTTGCATGACGGCGCAGCGGACTCCGGAATCCCAAGACGCTCGATAGGCTCGGGTGTCGGCCTTGGGGAAATGCAGGTGGGCGTCGGGCATGACCTGTTTGCGGGCGATGCGGTTGAAGCACAGCTCTCGGTCGGCCTTTTCGAAGGACAGGGGATGGGTGGCGGGCGCCTCCTTGCCGTCGATGACCCATTCGTCCATGCCCCAGAAGTGGCCGGAGCGGATGTCGAGGCCGAGGGCGTTGACGATGCGGGCCACCAGTGGCAGTTGCTCGGTGGGACCGATGGGGCCGCAAATGCCGACGGGGTTGTCGTCGGTGCTTTGTTTCCAGGCGGCGACGTATTCGAGGGCTTCGGCCAGATAGAAATCTTCGAGGGTGTCGTAGAAGGTGACTTTGAAACCGGGGCGCGAGAGGCGCTGCATTTTCTCCGGGGTGAGGGCCGCGGCGTCGGCCACCAATTCCGGGTCAAGCGTGGTATAATCCCACCAATCCGGGGCAACGCAAGAAATCGGACGGGCAGAGGCGGAGCGGGAACTCATCGCTCCAAGCCAAGCCGTTTAGACTACTCCCGGCAATCCCAACTTCCATGGGGTCGGTCCCACCTATTTACACAAAAGGGGCCACATCATACTAAATTGGCGTTCTCGTACTGGCTCCGCGGGACCGGTCCTGCACTCGCAGGAAGACTCTGGGAGAGGAGTCGCTTTCGCGCTACGCGCGAGGGCTGGGGTGATCGTCTTCAATGCTCGCTTCGGCCCGGTCCCGCTGCCGCCTGGTGTCTGGTGTCTGGTAAACAAAAACGGCGGTCCCGCCTTGGAGGGCAGGGCCGCCGTGATGAAGGACTCAAACGGGACTCGAAACCGTTCAGGAGTTCTTGTCCCAGCCGTAGGTCAGCTGGGAGATCTCCTTGCCGGACTTGTCGGTGACCTTGCGGGTCTTGGCGTCGAAGTAGCACATGACGCCCAAACGGTCGGACATCTCGGCCAGTGAAATGACGGTCTGAA
This sequence comes from Verrucomicrobiota bacterium, assembly GCA_029865985.1. Classification (GTDB taxonomy): domain Bacteria; phylum Verrucomicrobiota; class Verrucomicrobiia; order Limisphaerales; family UBA9464; genus SXXZ01. Next base: position 10,656 of record JARXAF010000075.1, on the reverse strand, counting down.
CCTTGGTGGCGAGGTCGATGCCGGCGTTGGGCTGCTTGTTGGCGCGGATGGACTCGTAGAAGTTCTTGTGGTGGGCGGCGACGCTCTCACCGGCGAACGATTCGCTGGTCTCCGGTTCGATGTCTTCAGCGAAGGGACGCTCGGGGTTCAATTGAACCTTGTTGCCGCCCATGGTTAGCGTGGCTTTGTGGCCGCGGATCATCTCGGAGGAACCGACTTCGTTGACGCTGCTGGAGGTGATGTGCATCACGTAGCCGCTGGGGAATTCAGCGACGAGCTGGATGATCTCTTCGACGTCGCGGACGTATTGGGTGGCCTGCTCAGGTTTGCGGCCGACTTGGTTCAGATCGGTCTTGAACGCCTTGCTGCCGACGGCCGCCACGCGCACAGGGAACTCGGGGTTGCCGGTAGCCAGCATGTACGGGTGCAGCTTGTGGGGGAAGAGGTCGCCCAGCAGGCCGGAGCAGTACGGGTAGTACTTGCGCCAACGAAAGTAGTGGTCGGGGTCGAAGTTGCGGCCGGTCTTGATCTGCTCGCCGAGCCACATCTTCCAGTTGATGTCGTCGGGCTTGGCCCACGGGGCAATGGTGTAGTTCCACTCGCCGTGCGGGTTGTTGCGCATGTAGCTGCCCTGGCTCATGACGATGGGGCCGATCTTGCCGGCGCGGATCCATTCGGCGGCCTTGTGCCACTTGCGATCGGAGCAGCCTTGAGAACCGACTTGCAGCAGTTTGCCTGTGCGCTTGCAGGTGTCGTAGATCTGGAATGCCTCGCCGAGGTAGCGGGTCATGGGCTTCTCGACATAGACATGCTTGCCGGACTCCATGGCTTCGCAGCTGACCTTGGTGTGCCAGTGGTCGACCGTGGCGCAGAAGATGACGTCGATGTCCTTGCGCTCAAGGACACGGCGGAAGTCTTCGTAGCCGTCGGGCTTGACGTTGGTCTTCTTCTGGATTTTGGCGACGTGGTCGTCGACACGGTGCTTGGAGACATCGCAGACGGCAGCCAAGGCAACGTTGTTCTCTTGATAGTGTTCGAGGTTGAGGCCGACGTGGGCTCCGCCGCCTTGACCGCCGACGCCGACAAATCCAAGGACGATCTTGTCGTTGGCGCCAATGACTCGACCGGCGTAGGGGGCGGCGAGCTTGGTGAGGGTTTCAGCCGCGGCGGCAGGTTGGTTGGCCAGGATGCCTGCAATGCCACCGGCTGCTGCCGTGCGCTTCAGGAATTCGCGGCGGGAGGAGCCGGTATTCGATGGGGAGGAGGGTTGAGGAGTGGACATAATTCCAGTGTGTTGAGTGTGACGGGCGATGTGACGAATCTTACCCACTCGGCATTCGAGGACAAGCCGGGAGGAGGCTGGCTCCGCGGGATCGGCCCTTCGCCCGCGAGGAAGCTCCAGGGAGTTGGAGGTTTGGCGCTTTGCGCCCGAGGGGTGAGGGTGATTGCTTCCAAAGCGGGCTCCGGGCCGATCCCGCTCCGCTTCGATGAGCGGTTTCCTTCAGTTCTCTGCCGGGGCCACGGCTGCGGTTTTGAAACGGTGGGAGCCGGTGCGGCGGCCGGCATGGATCTCCAGTTGGTAGGTCAGGCCTGCTTCGAGCGGTGCGGCGGCTTCTGAGCCTTCGGTGGGCGACAATCCGGCGGGATTCATGCCGTACATCAGGGAGTTGAGTTCGCGGCTCTTTCCGGTGAGGTCCCAGACTTTCTTGGCAGGCTCGCCTTGGGCATTGAGGGCGAGGACGCGCAGGGAGGTGATTCGGTAGCGACCGTCGAGGCTGAAGGTGACGCGGGCGACGCTGGATCCGGGCTCCGCTTCAGCCGGCTTGTTGGCGTTGTCTGTGGCGGCTTTGGGCCCCCGTCGACCGAAGCGGGGAGGCTGGATGACCGGTCGTATTTGGGAGGCGATCTCGATGGGTTGTGGGGACAGCCAGTCGGTGAAGGCAGTGACGTAAGCCCCGACCAGAAACAGGGCCAGGGCGAGGAGGCTCCAAGTGCGGCGGTTCGGGTTCATCGGTGGTCGGGGTTCATTGCAGGCTGACGCCGATGTTGCGGTCTTCGGGGGTGACAGCCCAGAGGTTGATGGGATTGAAGGACCGGCCGTACCGGAGGAATTCTACGTGGCCATCGACCATGGCGTAGTTGGAACCGCCACCGCGTCCGGTCTTGATGGAGGTGCCATGACGGTTCTGGTGCAGGGCGCTCAGGTCGTCGAGGGCATCAAAATCCATGTGGAAATGGACGACGCGGCTGGAATCGCGTTCGCCGAAGCTAATGGTTTGCGAGGGTTCGGGGATGTCGTTTTCGCCGATGACAACCTCGCCGTTGCCCTGAGACCGAAACTCCGGCATTTGGCCGGATCCGACCCGTCGCCGGTAGAAGTCGTTGAAGCCGTTGATGATGTAGGTGCGAGGGGCGTACTCGGCCACACGGTCTCCAGCACCCGGGATGTTGGTGGTGCCTTTGGCGCTGGAATCGACGGGGCATTTGAGGATTTTGAGGTCCACGTAGTAGGGACGCAACGTGGTGCACCAGCGATTGGTCAGGAGCCGCGGCGGGAATCGGCCTGCGTGATCTCCGGCATAGAGGTGCAGGGCCAGTCCGAGTTGCTTCTCGTGGTTGAGGCAGGCGATCCGCTGGGCGGATCCTTTGGCTGCGGCCAAGGAGGGAAGCAGCATACTGGTGAGGATTCCGATGATGGCGACCACCACCAGGAGTTCGATGAGGGTGAAGCCTTGTTGCTTCGAGGGTGGCTGGAGGATCATGAACTTGGATGGCGAGACCGGACGGGCCGATGGGTCGTTACCAAAAACAACGATCGGTGTGGGTGTCGCCATGGTGTCCGTCACCATCGCCGATTCCGGCTCCGGGTCAACGGGTGCCTGGGTCGGCTTGGGTCCTTCGGGCCACTTTCCAGCACCAGGTCCAGCCGCCAACCAAAGTCGCTCCGACGGCGATGGCGGGTGCCATGGTTGCTCCGGAGAGCCAGAGAGCCAGCGAACTGATCGCCGGTCCGGAGCCGATGCCAATCCCGATGAAGGCTTCATGGATTCCGCCGTGCTCGCCGTGGGTGTCACTGCCGTCCATGGCATAGAAGAGTGACGAATAGTAAATCAGGCCAGTGCCCCAGCCGAAGGCGATCTGGGCCAAGATCAGTATCCAGATTTGATGGGAGGTCATGACGGTGATGAATCCGACGATGAGCAGGAGGAATGATCCGAGAAACCAGCCTACCCGGTAGTGCCATCCGTGCCAGGCCCAGAGGACGGCGAAGGTCAGGGTCCGAACGATGAACCAAGCGGACATCAGTCGCCCGCCCGCCTCGATGCCCAGACCGGCGTGCTCAGCGATGCTGGGGACAACCGCGATGATGGTGTTCATGCCCATGTAGGCGAAGGGGTTCCCGATCCAAGCCAATTTCTGGAAGACTTGGGTGATTCTGGGATCCCGTTTCGCGGTCTCGGCGGTGATTTGCGCTGCTGTCGAAGGATGGGTTTCCATCGCCGCATTCTGGGCGTGGCGACGTTCCAACCAGCCGAGGCTCATCCACTGAAGGGCGTGGATGATCAGGGGTAGCCAATACAGGCTTTCTTTTCCGAGGCGCTGGAAGAGCGAACCTCCGACGAAGTAGGCCAGACCGGCCGTGGAGGCCCAGATCACGTTGTAGAGACCGATGCGGTTGGGGAGGCGATCCTTGGGTTCGCGCTCGGAAGCGAGGGCTTCGAGCATGGGCCAAGTGAAGCACATGGCCAGTGTCCAGAGGAGGAGGGCCCCGATTTGTCCGATGGTTCCCGGGAAGAGCCAGCCCAAGGCGACGCCGGCACCCATGCCACCAAATCCAATGCGCAGGCTGGTGAAATACCCGTGGCGTTGGCCGAAGCGTCCAGCAAACCAGGAGGCACCTACGTAGAGGAATCCATGGACAGCTCCGAGGGTTAGGTTGTTGAGGTTGGAAAACCCATGATCCTGCTGCAGCAAGAACATGAGGTAGTTGAAATAATAGGAGGCGGCGAAGGCATTGGTGCCTTCGAGCACAAAGTAGCCTGTTTTTCCAGGCGGGTTGGACTTCACGGTAACGCGCCGATCCGATGAGGCGCGCGGGGAGTCAACGGTCGGCGGTGTTTGGGTGCAAGCATGCTGATGGCGCTCCGCGGGATCGGTCCTCCACTCGCAGGGAGGCTCGGGGTAGGAGAAGCTATGGCGCTGAGGCGCCAAGGGAAAGGTTGATCGCCTCCAAAGCTCGCTGCGGACCGATCCCGCTCCGCTGGGGTACTTTTTGGAGTGCGGTCCTACGCTCGCTGAGGAAGCTCTGGGAGTAGGGGCTTTCGCGCTGTGCGCGAGGGATTTTGGTGTTCGCTTCCAAGGCTCGCTGCGGACCGATCCCGCTCGCAGGGTGGCATTGAGTTATCACGGACTGGGCCTTCGGGGTGCGATGGACGGGATAGTCTGGACAGCGGGGGCCGGGGAGCGAAGGTCATTGCATGCATGGTGAGTCTCGGCGTCTTGAAGGGTTCGTTGGATGTGTGGCTGCCCTGGCAGGAATTTTGGCCATGCCTCGAGCCCATGCTCAATTGGAGGACGTTCGGGTCGAAGACGTTCCGGACTACGAGTGGCATATGGGTTGTTTCGGGACGGCAACGGGCAATTTGATGGGGTTTTGGGATCGCAATGGTTTTCCGGATTTCTACACGGGGCCGACCGGTAATGGCGTTGCTCCGCTCAATAGCCGATTGAGCCAGGGCAATCAGGGTATTTTCTCGCTGTGGGCTTCGAAGTCGGGCCGCGATGGACGGCCGTCCAACCAGCCGGGACATGAAGACGACTATTACTTTGCCTATGAGAGTGTGTTCACCGATCCCTACATCACTGCAGGTCGCAAGGAACACACGCCGGACTGCATCGGGGATTTCATCGGGCTCAGCCAGAACAAGTGGGCGGATCTCGGGGCCGAGTGCCGGGGCAATATCGATGGGTTTTCTTACGTCCACTGGAACAAGAGCGGGGATCGGCGATGGGTTCAGTTGGGGCAGGAACCTGCGATTCCATTGGGTTCGGACATCCCTTCCGGGTTGGTGGCTTGGACACGCTATCGGGGCAGCGATGCGGTCAGTTTTTGCCAACTCACTGCTTTTAATCCGACGGTCTCCGGGGGGCACGGGTTCACTTATGCGGACCTGAAGGCGGAGATCCGCGCGGGTCGCCCGGTGCTGCTCTTCATGCAGCCTTCGGGAGAGCTTTCACGGAACGTGGCCGGTGTGGCCGGGGTGAATCCGGAGATCCACGGCATGCTGGCTTATGGATTCTGGATCGACAATGACGGCACCGAGTATGTGCGGTATCGCACGAGTTGGGCCAGCGGTGACCAGATGCTCTCGCCTTGGTCGGCCGACCCTTGGTTGCCGGGCACTTTGGGGTTCCCGCTGCGGGGTGTGATCGCCTACCAGCCTAAGCCGAAGATCCGATCCATCCGCCGGGACGGGGTTGATGTGGTCATCGCTTGGGATGGTTCCGTGGCCAAGGTTCGTGATGGGGTGAGCGGCGAACGTCGACAGGCCCAGCGCTTTGTGGTCGAGCAGGCGGATGCCTTGGATGCCCCTGCTTGGACTGCGGTTTCCGATCCGCTGGAGGTTCGGGAATTGCGTCGGCCGGCTCCGATTGGTGGCAATGTGTTTTATCGGGTCCGTTCGGTGACGGCGCAGTGAAATCGGGTGAAGCTGAGCCGAGAGCGAGGCGCGGGCCGATGGAAGGCCCATGGTTGAGACCCGGATCGAGCGAACAACGAAGCTCTAGCGGAAGAAGACGCAGCCAGCACGACCGATCCAATTGGATTGTTTTGGCTTAGGAATGGGATCGCTCGCGCCGGATCCATCCGCCGCCAATCACTTGGTCTCCGTCATAGAAGACGCAGGCTTGTCCGGGGGTCACGGCCCGAGCGGGTGCATGGAGGCGGACTGTGGCGGTCTCTTGCGGTCCGGGTCGGACCGTGGCGGCCGCGCCGGGGTGATTGTATCGGATCTTCGCAACGCACTCGAAGGATTCGGGCGGTTGGTCCCACGGAATCCAGTTGCAGTGGTCGACGGTGAATTCGGAGCGGTTGAGCTGCGATTCGTCGCCGACGATGACTCGGTTGTTGGCCGGGTCCAATTCGATGACGTACAGCGGATGGGCGGAGGAAATCCCAAGGCCTTTGCGCTGGCCGATGGTGTAGAATTCGATGCCGTCGTGGTGTCCGAGCACCCGGCCCTGAGTGTCCATGATTTCGCCGGAGTGCCGCTCCACAAGTTTCGACTGTTCGAGGAATCGTCCGTAGTTGTTGTCGGGTACGAAACAAATCTCCATCGACTCTTCTTTGTCGGCGGTGCGCAGTCCGCACTCGCGAGCCACGTCGCGGGTGTCCGACTTGGTTTTCTCGCCGAGTGGGAAGAGCACTCGGGCCAGTTGGTGCTGGCGGAGTGAGAAGAGGAAGTAGCTTTGGTCTTTGCGGGGGTCGCGGCCGCGGAGCAGGAGGGAACGCCCTTCGGCCGTGCGTTCGACGCGGGCGAAGTGCCCGGTGGCGACCCAGTCGCAGCCGAGTTGTCGGGCGCGGTCCAAGAGGGTTCCGAATTTCAGGTGCTGGTTGCACATGACGCAGGGGTTGGGTGTGCGTCCGGCCCGATATTCTTCGGCGAAGTAGCCGATGACACGTTTTTGAAATTCAGCCGATTCGTCGATGAGGTAGTAGGGGATGCCGAGGCTGGCGCTGACGCTGCGGGCATCCATGACGGCCTGGGGTCCGCAGCATTTGTCCTCGGCGCGGTTGACGCAGTCCTGCGGCCACAGTTTGAGGGTGACGCCGACGACGTCGAATCCTTGTTCCTGAAGGAGGGCGGCGGCAGCCGACGAATCTACGCCGCCGCTCATGCCCACCAGTATTCGTTGTTTTCGCTGAACCGTGTCGGTCACGGCGATGAGCATACCGGGCGGCGCGCCGAAGGCGACTCTGGTCGCTCCGCGGGACCGGTCCTGCGCTCGCAGGGAACGTGGGGACAGGCTGGGTTTTCGCGCTGACGCGCGAGGGGAAATAGGGTGAGGACGTTCCTATGCTCGCTGCGGACCGATCCCGCTCCGCTTGGGCGTATGGGTCGCTCCGCGGGATCGGTCCTACGTTCGCAGGAAGGCTCGGGGGAGGAGTGGCTTTCGCGCTGTGCGCGAGGGATTCTGTTGTTCGCCTCCAAGGCTGCCTTCAGCTCGGTTTTGTTGTCGCTGGGGGCGGGCTGGGTCTTCTGGGAAGCAGACGCTCCGACCCTGAGAGGGGGGCCTCGGGGGGGTGTTGTTGGGGACGGTGCTTGGCTCGGAGGCGTTTTGGCCGTATCAACTGTGCCACATGGCGTCTTTTGATCGTCCCCCGTTCCGGCCCCGGAGACCTTACGAGGGTTCTTCTCCTTCTGGCCCGAGCTTTGGCCCGCGTTCTGGGCCGCGCCCGGGTCCTCCGGCGCTGCCGCAGGCTGATACGACGCATTGGCAGACGCCGTGGGTCTGGTTGAAGTACCACAGTCAGCAACCGACGGTGTACCCGGCCATGATCCGCGATGCCTCCGCTGGGGCGAAGGCGGGTGATTGGGTGCATGTGTACGACAAGTCGGGTTCGCCTTGTGGCAATGGTCTCTGGCATCCGCGCGCGAAGGTGCCTCTGCGGCTGTTCCACTGGGGGGAATCCTTTGTCGAGGAATCGCTGCTGGTCGAGTTGCTCGATCGGGCCATGGACCATCGGATCGATTTCCTGCGCCTGCCGGAGGTGACCGATGCGTTCCGGGTGGTGCACTCCGATGCCGACGGCCTCAGTGGGCTGGTGGTCGATAAGTTTGCTGATGTGCTGAGCATCCAAGTTCACAGCTTGGGCATCGCCCAGCGGTTGGCCTCTTGGATTCCCCGGATGCATGCGCGTCTGGGCACTCAGCGGGTGGTCTTCGAAGTGGATGACACGGTGGCACGCAATGAGGGGATCTCTCCCACGACGGTGAAGTCCGATCCCGTCCGGGCTGTGAAGATTCGGGAGCACGGCATCCGCTATGAGGTGGACTTCAAGGAGGGGCACAAGACCGGGTTTTTCTGCGACCAGCGCGACAATCGTCTCAAGCTCTCTCGTTATACCCGTGGCAAGCGGGTGTTGGATTTGTGCTGCTATTCCGGTGGGTTCTCCATTTCGGCGATGCTGCTGGGGCAGGCCAACGAGGCGACCGGGGTGGATCTGGACGAGGCCGCCATCGCCATGTCCAAGCGCAATGCCAATCTCAATCAGGTCCGCGTCAGCTGGGTGGACTGCGATGCGTTCAGCTACGCCCGTCAGATGCGGGACAATGGCGAACAGTGGGATGTGGTGATCTTGGATCCGCCCAAGCTCGTCCACAGCCGGGACGATGAAGACGCCGCCGAGGGTCGCCAGCGCTACGAAGACCTCAATGGACTGGGTATGGTGATCACCCGTCCGGGAGGTCTGCTCGTGACCTGCTCTTGCTCAGGTATGATCTCGGCCGAGGAGTTCGAGGACATCGTCATCCGGATGTCGGTGCGGACTCGCCGTCGCCTTCAGATCCTCGACCGCACGGGACCTGGCGAAGACCACCCGGTGATGTCCAATTGCCCGGAAAGCCGCTATCTGAAGGTGATCTGGGCCCGGGTCTGGTGAGTCTTTAAGGGGCCGATTGTGGCGTAGGGGTCGGATCGGTTTCGGGACCGCCCGCCCGCCGAACTTCGATCTGGAAGCGGTGCTGCCCAGACGGTCCCTCCCTTGACAGGGCCTCGGATTGAGCGAGTAAAATCATCGCCCGCTTGCGGTTCGCCGCAGCGTGGCCCGGGCCAATGGCGGTCTGGATCTTCGTTTTTTAAACACACCATGAGTCAACCCATCAGTCAGCCAGAACAGCATTCGTTCCAAGCCGAGATCCAGCAACTGCTGAGCATCGTCATCCACTCCCTGTACACCGATCGTGAGGTCTTCGTGCGGGAGTTGGTCTCCAATGCTGCCGACGCCTGCGAGAAACTCCGTTTTCTTCAGGCCAGCGGGCAGTCGCCTACGGGTGATAGTGGCCCCTCCATCACCATTACTGCCAACGAGGCGGAATCGACGCTGACCATCGCCGACACGGGCATTGGCATGAACCGGGATGAGCTCGTCCAGAACCTGGGCACCATCGCTCACTCGGGCACCAAGGCCTTTCTGAAGGCATTGGCCGAGCAGCAGAAGCCGGACACCCGGCTCATCGGCCAATTTGGCGTCGGATTCTATTCCGCCTTCATGGTGGCCAAGCAGGTGACGGTCGTGACCCGCTCTCAGGCGGCCGGCTCCGAGGGTTGGAAATGGACCAGTGAGGGTGGCAATGGCTACACGCTCGAGTCGGCTCCGGATGCCGCCCCGGGCACTCAAATCACCCTCAGCCTCAAGGACGAAGCCAAGGAGTTCGCGCAGGCCGGCAATCTGGAACGCATCGTCAAGCGCTACTCCAATTTCGTGGCCTTCCCGCTCGAGTTGGACGGCAAGCGGGTCAACACGGTGCAGGCCATCTGGGCCCGCTCGAAGAACGAGGTGAAGGAGGAAGAATACAAGGAGTTCTACGAGTACCTGGCCCACGACAACGAGGCTCCCAAGTACCGCCTGCATTTCACGGCCGATGCGCCCATCGCCATCCAGGCGCTGCTCTTTGTGCCTTCGCGCAGTCTGGAAATGCCCGGCATGGTGCGGCAGGAGTCCGAGGTTCACCTGTATTGCCGCAAGGTGCTCATCGAGTCCAAGCCCAAGGGACTCTTGCCGGAGTGGTTGCGGTTCGTGCGAGGTGTGGTGGACAGCGAAGACTTGCCGCTCAATGTCTCTCGCGAGCGGATGCAAGACTCCGACCTCATGCGCAAGCTCAGCAAGGCGTTGACCAATCGCTTCCTCAAGCATTTGGCCGAAGAGGCCGACAAGGATGCCGCGGCTTACGACGGGTTCTACTCCGAGTACCACCGGTTCCTCAAAGAGGGTGTGCTCAGCGACTGGGAGAACCAGGCCGCCTTGGCCAAGCTCGTGCGCTACGAGTCCTCAGCAACGGAGGCCGGCAAGAAGACGTCGATGGCCGACTATGTGAAGCGCATGCCCGAAGGTCAGAAGGACATCTATTACCTCTTGGCCAAGGACCGGGCCGCCGCCGAGGCGAGTCCGTACTTCGAGGTGTTTCGGGCCCGCAAGTTTGAGGTGCTGTTCGTGGATGATCCGATCGACGAGTTCGTGATGGATCGTCTGCGCGAGTTCGATTCCAAGAGCATCACAGCCGCCGAGAAGGCCGAACTCGATGTGGAAGACGCCTCCAAGGAGGGCGCCTTGTCTGACGACGAGGCCACGTCGCTGGCGGGTTGGCTCAAACTCACCTTGGGTGAGGCGGTCCACGAAGTGCGCTCATCCAAGCGTCTGGTCGATAGCCCGGTGGTGGCCCTCGACAGCGACAAGTACATGACCGCCAGCATGCGTCGCACGCTCAAGTCCATGGGACGCGACGCCATGGCCGGTGAAGACGCGGCGCCGGACTTGGAAATCAACCCCAGGCACCCGGTCATCGTGAAGCTCAACCAGTTGCGTCAGAACGATGCGGCGCTGGCCGGCTTGGTGGCCGAGCAGTTGAACGACCAGGCCCGTCTGGCTTCCGGCCG
>JARXAF010000003.1 GCA_029865985.1 Verrucomicrobiota bacterium | reverse complement strand
TTCGCGCGGCTATTGGTGCGGCACCATTTGCGGAATCCTTCTCGGCAGCCGCAAACAGGGCATTCTCCGGCTGACCCTGGTGCAGCAAAACGCTAGTTTTCCGACACGTCATGGAGGCCTCCCACTCACAACGCATCCACGAGGATCCTTGGCGGGTCTTCAAGATCATGGCGGAGTTTGTTGAATCCTTCGACACGCTCTCGCGGCTCCCGCCAGCCGTCACCATCTTCGGATCCGCCCGGACCCAACCCGGTGATCTCCATCATGGCATGGCCGAAGCCATTGCTGCGGCACTGGCCCGGGAGCGGTTCGCTGTCATCACGGGCGGCGGTCCCGGCATCATGGAGGCTGCCAACAAAGGAGCCTCGCAGGCCGAAGGGATCAGCGTGGGGCTGAACATCGTTTTGCCCAAGGAGCAGAAGCCCAACCCGCATTCCAATGTGGCCATCCATTTCCACTACTTCTTCATCCGGAAGGTGGCCTTGGTGAAATACAGTGTGGCCTTTGTCTTCATGCCTGGCGGCTACGGCACCATCGACGAACTCTTCGAGATCGCCACCCTGATTCAAACCCACCGCATCCCGCGCTTCCCGCTCATCTTGGTGGGCCGTGATTACTGGAAAGGCCTTCTGGACTGGCTGCGTTCCACTCTGGAGGCTCAAGGCATGATTTCCGCTGGCGACCTTGACCTACTGAAACTGGCCGACTCGCCGGAAGAAGTCCTGCGCATCATCACCGATTACCGGGAAATGGTGGGCATCCCGGAGTCGGTGCCGGATGCTTTCCGTTGAATGGCCCAAAACTCACCGTCCGTTCACCTTTTCGACACTGTTTCGACACACTCAACCCCTGACATTACTGCAATGATTTCACTGCAACGACTGGTAGGCGGCGGCGACATCTTCTTCGACCTGCTCGAACAGAGCGCCGGTGAAGCCCACGAAAGCGTCCAGATTTTCGTCAGGAACCTCGCCTCGCCCGACCCCGCTGCTCTGGATCAATTCGCCATCGTGCGTCGCAAGGAAAAGCGCATCACCGAGGAAATCAGCGAACGACTCACCCAAACTTTCGTCACGCCCCTGGAGCGCGAGGACATCGATGCCTTGGCGCTGGCCCTCTACAAGATTCCCAAAACCTTGGAGAAGTTTGCGGAGCGCTTCCAGATCAGCCCACCGAACCTGCCCAAAAGCGCTTTCCAACGTCAGTCCGAACTCCTTCAGCAAGCCATGGAAACACTGGAGTTGATGGTGCGGGAACTCCGCTCCTCGCCGGATCTGGCGAAGATCAAGGACCAGAACCTCAAGCTCCAGTATCTCGAAGGACAGGCCGACAAGCTCATGGTCGAGCGACTCAAGGACCTCTACAATACACCGCACGATGCCATTAGCGTGGTGGCGCTCAAAGACCTCTACGACCTCCTTGAGAAGGTCATCGACCGTTGCCGTGATGCCGGAAGCATCATCGTGCAAATCGTGCTCAAGAACTCCTGACGCCATCCCCGTTCCATGACTTTGCTGCTGACGGTGATCCTGGTCGCCCTGGTGTTCGAATACATCAACGGCTTCCACGACACGGCCAACTCCATCGCCACCGTGGTGTCCACCAAGGTGCTGACACCCCGAATGGCCATCGGACTGGCAGCCATCACCAACCTCATCGGAGCCCTCTACGGAACCGCGGTGGCCAAGACCATCAGTTCGGGCCTGCTCGACCAGAAACTCATCCCGACCGACCTCTCGCAGAAGGCGCTCGTGGCCGCGCTGCTGGGGGCCATCATCTGGAACTTGGTCACCTGGTGGTTCGGCCTTCCTTCCAGCTCCAGTCATGCACTCATCGGAGGACTGGTCGGAGGCGGACTCGCGGCGGCCGACAACAATCTCGCAGTGGTGATCTTTTCCAAGGTCAAGGAAGGGATGCCTTGGTACAAATATGACGGGCTGCTCTACAAGGTCGTCATTCCCATGTTCTTGTCGCCTGTAATGGGCTTGTTGGTGGGCTTGCTGGTCATGACCCTGCTGTACCTGCTGCTGCGCTCTTGGACTCCGCGCTGGGTGACCCGCGTCTTCGGCAAGGCCCAGTTGGCCAGCGCCGCCTACATGGGCTTCAGCCACGGCAGCAACGATGCGCAAAAGACCATGGGCATCATCGCCTTGGCGTTGGTCGGTGCCGACAAATCAGGTCTGCTCAAGGATCTCCCTGAATGGTCCAGCTTCTTGGCACACCCCATGGTGAATGATGGCAACGGCCAGGAAGGCATCGCCACCTGGATCAAGATCACCTGCGCGCTGGTCATGGCCTCAGGCACGGCTGCCGGAGGCTGGAAGATCATCAAGACCATGGGGCACAAGATGGTGAAGCTCCAACCGGTGCATGGATTTGCGGCCGAAACCACCGCGGCCACGGTGTTGAGTGTCGCCGGCCACTTCGGCATGCCGGTTTCCACCACGCACGCGATTACCACCAGCATCATGGGAGTGGGATGCGCCAAACGCTTCAGCGCCCTCAACCTCAGCGTGGTCGAGCGCATCCTCTGGGCCTGGGTTCTGACCCTGCCCGTGACGGCCCTGCTGGCCTACGGCATCCTCCGGCTCATCCGCTGAACGGAATTCACTCAACGGGATTGGCCGATCCCAGCCCCTCTGACGAATCAGTTGAACCCAGCAATCCCGACGGTGCTCGGGCTACTTGGTCATCGCCGGGCGAGGCCGAGGCTTATGGAACGCGAACACATCGGTTTGATGCCGATGGCCTGACTTGCCGCCCGTGTTGCGCGGCGCACCCAAGGTGGTTTCGAAATGGCTGGCCGCCTTGCCCGTGAGAATTTCTTCGGTGAGGTCGGCCACACTCTGGAGAATCCGGCTCGGTTGGTACACGTAGTCGCAAACATTCTCCAGTTGGGTGGAACCGGTGAGCACCAAGAACCCGTGCAACCCCGCCTCCACCGCGCCGCGGATGTCCGTCTCCATGGTGTCGCCGATCATGGCTACCGGACCTGAGAAGTTGAGCGCCGAGTCCATCAGCTTGCGGCGCGCCCGGTGGAACATATAGCCATTGGGTTTCCCCAGATAGTAGGCGCGAGAACCCGTGCTGGCCTCCAGGAAAGCGGTGATGGCCCCCGCACCGGGGCGGGTCTTCTCCTCGGACACCGGACACCAATTGTCCGGATTGGTCGCAATGAGTCGGGCGCCCCGTTCGATGCACTCGTGCGCCTTGGCCAATTTCTCGGTGGTAGCAGCCCCTTCTCCCACCACCACGTAATCCGGCCGGATGGCATCATTGGCGATCTTGTAGTCGTGCAGGGCCGTCAAGAGACCTCCCTCACCAATGACAAACACCGAGCAGTTGGGGTGCGTCTCTGCCAGGAAATCCGCCGTGTTCATGGCGGAGGTGTAGAAATGTTTTGGAGAAAGCCCGTTCACTCCCAGGTGGCGCAGTCGCACCGTCAGGTCCTCGGCCGTCGGCGCGGAATTATTGGTGAGGAACAGGAACGGTGTCCCTGTGCTGAGCAGCGCATTCACAAATTCTACCGCCCCGGGGATCAACCGGTTTTCGCGGTAGATCACACCGTCCATATCGATGAGGTAGCCGAATTTCATAATCTTCCAAAAGATGCAGATTCCGCAGCGTTAGCATGGGGGCGTGGACTGGCACGGGCAAGGATGGTCCGGAGGGCGTTGATCTGGGGTTCTTGAAAGCACACCGAATCCCGGTGCGTCGTTGGACAGTCATGAGCGCCATGCGGCGTTCCTTTAGAACGCGACGGCTACGGCTTGCCATCCCCGGGGTTCCACCCGGGCTGGTATGCCGTGCCCCGTTGGGGCACTTCAAAAGCGATCACCCCCCTTCATCCACCCAGAAACATCACCGCACGCGCCGGCACGTCGACAATGGGTTGCATCTACCGGGTTGCCGCCGAGACATAAGCCAGATCCCGCGGAGCCCACCAAAAAACCTGCGCAGCCCACCAAAAAACCCGAGCGGAGCGGGGTCGGGCCGTAGCGAGCCTTGGAGGCGAACACTCTCATCCATCGCGCACAGCGCGAAACCTCATCCTCCCCAGAGCCTCCTCAGCGAACGAAGGCCCGACCCCGCGGAGCCCACCCAAAAACCTGCGCAGCCCACCTAAGACCCGAGCGGAGCGGGGTCGGGCCGTAGCGAGCCTTGGAGGCGAACACCCTCATCCATCGCGCACAGCGCGAAAGCTCATCCTCCCCAGAGCCTCCTCAGCGAACGAAGGCCCGACCCCGCGGAGCTACCGCGAATGCCCATTACCATTCCCCGCCGGGGCGGCTGGGTGAATATCGAGGTAAGTGTATTCTTTGAGCCCACGCTCGTACTCATCGAGCAAACGCATGCCCTCGGTCGGTTTGAGCTTGTCACTCTTGATGGCCGCATCCACCTGAGCCTTCATCTGCCGCTTCAGCTCCCCTTCTTCGTACTGCACTGAAGTCAGACACTGACTGATCGTGTTACCCTCGATCACTTCCTCAATGTAGTAGCCGCAGGGCTCATCGGGCTCGAGGAAGACATGCACCTCGTTAACGCGACCGAACAAATTGTGCAAATCGCCCATGATGTCCTGGTAAGCCCCCATGAGGAAGAAACCCAGGTAGTACGGCTCCTGGCCTTGAGGAGTCTCCCGCAACTCATGCAACGGCAAGGTGTCGCGGACATCGCGCAAATCCACGAATTTGTTGATGCACCCATCGGAATCACAAGTGATGTCCACCAGCGTGCCCTCGCGCGTCGGACGCTCCAGCAATCGGTGCACCGGCATCACCGGGAACAGCTGTCCCAGGGCCCAATGGTCCAGCAACGATTGGAACACCGAAAAATTGCACAAATACTGGTCACCCAGACTGTCCTCCAATTGCCGGATCTCCTCGGGCACATAGGCCTGCCCACGGAACGACTGCACGACTTCCTTGGAAATCTCCCAATAAAGCGTCTCGATCTTGGCCTTCTCCGGCAACTCCAGAACCCCAAGGGTGAACATCTGGTGCGCGTCCTCCTTGCGCTCCAGCGCATCATGGAAGGACTCCAGCTTGTTGACCTTTCCGAGGTTGTCCCGGATATCGAGCATCTCCTTCACCAAGCGGTGCTCGTCGGTCCCGTATTGGAATTGGATCTCCTGGCGGGTCTTGTCGATCGACCCGAACACCTCCACCACCAGCACCGAGTGATGGGCCACCAGCGCGCGACCTGACTCACTGACGATATCCGGATGCGCAACCCCCTCCGCGTTACAGACATCGGCAATGTAATAGACGATGTCGTTGGTGTACTCCTGAAGCGTGTAATTGGTTGAACTGTCGAAGGCGCTGCGGGATCCATCGTAGTCCACGCCGAGACCGCCACCAACATCCATGAACTCGATGGGGAAACCCATCTTCTTGAGCTTCGCGTAAAAACGCGCGGCCTCTTGGACAGCCTTCTTCACGGTCAAGATGTCCGGAACCTGAGAGCCGATGTGGAAGTGCAACAGTTTGAAACTTCCCGACAAATTCTCTGAGCGCAGCAGCTCGGCCGCGGCCAGCAACTCCGAAGTGCTCAGGCCAAACTTGGCATTCTCGCCACCGCTCTCGGCCCACTTGCCCGCTCCCTTGCTGAGCAGACGTGCACGGATACCGATCATCGGCTCCACGCCGACCTGCTTGGAGACGGTGATGATCTGGCGAAGCTCCTCCAACTTCTCCACCACCATGATGACCTTCTTGCCCAGCTTGATGCCGGAGAGGGCCAGCTTGATGAAAGCTTGATCCTTGTAGCCGTTGCAAATGATCAGACCACCGGGCTGGTCTTGCAGCGCCATGCCCGCGTACAGCTCGGGCTTGGAACCGACCTCCAAACCGAAGTTGAAGGCCTTGCCCGCATCCAGGATTTCCTCAACCACCTCGCGCAGTTGATTCACCTTGATGGGAAACACCCCGCGGTAGCTTCCCTTGTACTGGAACTCGGTGATAGAGTTGCGAAAGGCGTTGTTCAGATGTGCCACGCGATCCCGCAAAATGTCCTGGAAACGGATGAGCAGCGGGAACTGAAGCTTCCGCTCGCGAGCCTCCTCGATGATGTCCGAAATCTCGATGGCCGCCCCCTTTTCGCGCAGCGGTGTGACCACCACGTTTCCGTCGGTGTTCACGTCAAAGTACCCCGCTCCCCAACGGTCGATGTTGTAGAGAGAGCGCGCAGTGGGGATGTCCCACGGGGCGGTGGCGGCAGCAGGGACAGGTTTCGGTTCGCTCATGTGTGACAACGACGCAAGGCCGGGACTGTAGGAACGAGTGGGGGGGATTCAAGTGACAGGTTGCAAAAAATATCGAAAGCGGCGCATTCAGTTTGTGACAAAAGGACGGCAACGACGCTTCGGCCACCCATCCGGGAGCCCATCCCAACCCGCCGTCTCAAGACTTCGCAGGCTTCAGGATACCGCTTCTACTTTGGCTTACGGCACTTTAGCGGCATGGTGTGCCGGTCATGCGACTGCTGATTGCCATCACCGGAGCCAGCGGGACGATCTACGCCCAGCGCCTGCTGGACCAATTGGATCCCCGTCAACACGAAGTCCATGTCATGCTCAGCCAGTATGCCCCTCAAGTGGTCGAGGCCGAGCAACCCGGCGGACTGCGATTGCCTGAGGGGTTCCAGGTCCACAATCACCGCTCCATGAACCTGCCCTTTGCCAGCGGCTCCAACCCGCCGGATGTGATGGTGGTGATTCCCTGTAGCATGGGCACTGTGGGACGCATCGCCCACGGATTGAGCTCCGACGCCATGCTCCGCTGCGCCGATGTGATGCTAAAAGAGCGCCGCAAGCTCATCCTCGTCCCGCGCGAAACGCCCATCTCGCTGGTGCATGTGAAGAACTTCGAACTCCTCCTCCTCGCTGGCGTTCAACTCATTCCTGCCAACCCCCATTACTACAACCGACCCACCACGGTTGAGTCCGTCGCCGACACCGTGGTCGCCCGCGTGCTCGACCACATGGGAATCGCCCACCGCTTGAGCGTGCGCTGGCAGGAAGAAGTCGAATAGTTCTTTGCCCACTGATCGAATGGATTCACTTCTCGCCACCCCATACTCCATGATTCGTGGACACGGTCCGGGCCACTAAAACGTGCCCCACGTGCCATCTCCAGTGATCGCCTCCGACAATACGCTCTGATGATTTCCCTACTCTCCAAGTGGGCCTCGTTCGTGAAGTTCAGCCACACGGTGTTCGCCCTCCCCTTCGCGCTGGCCTCCATGATGCTGGCCGCCCGTGACCAACGCGGTTGGCCCGGATGGCGGGTCTTCGTGCTGGTGCTGGCAGCCATGGTCAGCGGCCGCACCTGCGCCATGGCCTTCAACCGCATCGTGGACCGCCGGTTCGATGCCCTGAATCCGCGCACGGCCGGGCGACACTTGCCGGCGGGCGCCATCTCGATGACCAGCGCCGTCAGCCTGTGCCTCTTGAGCGGTGCGGGCCTGGTGGCCGCCAGCTGGGCTCTCAACCCCCTGTGCTTTGCCCTGTCGCCGGTGGCGCTGTTCTTTGTCTGCTTTTATTCGCTGACCAAGCGGTTCACCGACTTCACCCATGTCTGGCTGGGCATCGCTTTGGCCATCGCCCCGATTGGGGCCTGGTTGGCGGTCAAAGGCGGTGTGGAATTTCTCCCGATGATCGACGGCAAACTGAAGCTCAGCCACAGCGCTTTCGTGCCGTTGGTCATGGCCCTGTCGGTGCTGTTGTGGCTCTTCGGTTTCGACATCATCTACGCCACCCAAGACTACGAATTCGACCGCCGTCAGGGACTGCGCTCGTTGGTAGTGCGCTGGGGACCCAAGAATGCCCTGGGCGTCGCCTTCATCGCCCACCTGCTGCTGTGGATCCTCCTGGCCATCTTCGGAGCATTGGCCGCCTTCCGACTGGCCTACTGGCTGGGTCTGGTGGTCATCGGCGTGTTGCTATTGGCCGAGCATCTGCTGGCCCGCCGCCGGGACACCGCCTCCATCAATGTTGCGTTCTTCAAGCTCAACGGAACCATCAGCACCTTGTTCCTTGGGCTGGTCGCCGTGGAGGTGATGTTTCCGTGGTTTCGACTGCAATGGGCCGACGGACTCTTCCGCTGAGTGGCGCAGGCAACCAAGCCCCGCCTTGAACGTCATCGACCCATTACAGAAAACTTATCGAACCGACTCCCGGCCCAGCAGGTGTTCTTGCAGGAACTGGATGGTGCTCAGGAACTGGAAGTCCGCATTCGGCTTCTTGGCGAAACCGTGTCCTTCGTCTTTGGCCATCAAGTAGGCACACGTCTGCCCCTTCGCACGCACCGCTTGGACCATTTGTTCGGCCTCGCTCAAGGGCACCCTGGGGTCGTTCTTGCCTTGAACCACGAAGAGCGGCACCCGGATCCGGTCGACTTGGTTGAGCGGAGAAATCTTTTCCAGATGGGCCCGCATCCGGGGGTCGCGCTCGTCCCCGTATTCCACCCGCCTCAAATCCCGACGGTATTCCTGGGTGTTGGTGAGGAAGGTGACGAAGTTGGAAATACCCACGACGTCTACGCCGCAACGTAGCCGATCGCTGAAGTGCACCAATGACGCCAACGTCATGTAGCCACCGTAGCTGCCTCCCATCACGGAGACGCGGGACGGATCCAGTCCCGGATCGATCCCGATCCAATCGAGGAATGCGCCGATGTCCTTCACGGAATCCTCGCGCAAGTATCCGTCGTCGAGGGTCAGGAACCGTTTTCCGTAGCCCGCCGATCCGCGCACATTGGGGACCACCAAGGCGATACCCAACTCATTGAGGAAGTAGTTGTACCGGGCCATGAACCCAGGCCGCGACTGCGATTCAGGGCCACCATGAATGATCACCGCCACCGGTCGTTTGCCCGGAAAACGCTGCGGATCCGGGCGATAAACGAAGGCACTGACCTTCAACTGGTCGAAACTCGGGATCGTGATCAACTCCGGTTCCCGGAATGCTTGGGCCGGCAGCCCACCGGTTTCGCTCTCGGTCCAACGGGTCAGACGGCCGGTCTTGATGTCCACCGAATAGGCATCCGAAGGCGATTGGGCATGGGCCAAACCGAACCCCAAATCACGGCCGTTCGCATGCCATTCCAGGCCGGTCATCACTCCGGACGGTATCGCGGATAACGGACGCACTTTACCCGAGCCCAACTGAAGGACCGACAAGCGGCTGGAACCGTTCTCGTTCGAGACGAAGGCCAGATGTTCGCCGTCCGGAGAAACCTCGAAGGCCTCGACATCCCAAGTCGGCGTTTTCGAAGCGGTCCGTACCAGGGGCACGAGATTCCCGGTGGCTGCATCAATCCGCACCAACCGAAGGAACTCGGAATCCAAATCGGTGGTCGCAAACACGCTGCGGCCGTCTCGCGAAAACCGCGCCGAAGCATACGACACCACCCGTTCGTGGGCCGGCGTCAGCTTCGACAGTTTCCGCGTGGCGACCTCCAGCAAGTGCAGTTCGCTGTCGGTAATAGAGCGACGGTTTTGCAGCAGTACCCGGGATCCATCCTCAAGGACATCGAGCACCGCCCAACCACCGCCCGAGACCTGCAATACCATCTCGGCCGATTCGGGCCTCAACGGATCCATCCGCCACACATCGGTGTCGCGGCCGTTCCGTCGGGTGGAATTGTGGAATAACCAGCGACCGTCTTTCGAAAAACGGGCATTGCCGTTGCGACTCCGACCGTCGGTCAGGAGCGTCGTCCGGCCATCGGCCAAATCGAGACGGTTCAATTGGTAGAATTCGCCACCGCCGACATCCTGGCTGAAGACGATGAACCGACCTTGGCGGGGCTCGAATTGCCCGCCGGCCACAGGCTCGGCAGAGAAGGTCAATTGGTGTCGAGCACCTCCCGGTTGGGCGACGGCATGCAGTTGGAGCGTCTCTGCAAACCGCGTTCCAATGAGCATTTCCCTTCGGACCGGATGCCAGGCAGCGAAGACCGCGGTCCGGAATTCCAGATAGCGGGAGGCATCGCGCTTGAGGCTGACCGGGATGGGGGGAATCCCCTCAACCACCAGATTGTCGGGAATCTGAGCAAAAACAGTGACACTCATGCAGGCAAGACCGATGGCGCGCAGATCGCGGAACATGATTGGAGCCCAACACACGTCATCTCATTTGCAACAGGCATTTCTGTGTGAAACCAGAAACGGGCCGTGACGGAGACTGCGACCGCCGAATCAGGCTGGATTACTTCGCGTATTCCACGCACCGGGTCTCACGCACCACGGTGATGCGAATTTGGCCCGGATAGAGCAACTCTTCCTCGATGCGGCGGGCCAATTCGCGGGCCATGCGCAAGGAGGCTTGATCATCCACCTCTTCCGGTTTGACCACCACACGCAGCTCACGACCCGCCTGAATGGCGAAGGCCCGTTCCACGCCGGCAAACTCAAAGGCGATACGCTCGAGGTTTTCGAGGCGCTGAAGGTAGGTCGTCATGCCCTCGCTGCGAGAGCCTGGACGCGTGGCGCTGATGGCGTCGGCCGCCGCCACCAAGATGCCGAGGGCGTTCTCGTGCGGCACCTCCTCATGATGCGATGCCACCGCATTGATGATCGCATCCGACTCATTGAAGCGCTTGAGGAAGTCGGCCCCCACCTTGGCATGAGGCCCTTCGACCTCATGCGACATGGCCTTGCCAATATCGTGGAGCAAACCCGAGCGCTTCGCGGCCAAGATGTCTTCTCCGAGTTCGGCCGCCATCAACCCGCACAAGTGGGCTACTTCAATGGAGTGCTCGAGGACGTTCTGCGAGAAACTATGTCGGAAATGGAGACGGCCGAGCATGCGTGCCACATCGGGATGCACCGGCGGTTGGCCTGCCTTGTACACGGCATCCTCTCCCTTGCGGAGGATGAAGTCGTCCATCTCGACCGTGACCGCGGCGACCACTTCCTCGATGCGAGTCGGATGAATGCGACCATCCAAGATGAGTCGCTCCATGGACTGCCGGGCCACCTCGCGCCGCACGGGATCAAAGCCGGAAAGCACGACCGCATTGGGCGTGTCGTCCACTAGAACCGTGATGCCGGTGGCGTTCTCGAAGGAACGGATGTTGCGCCCATCGCGTCCGATGATACGTCCCTTCATCTCCTCGCTGGGCAGCGCCACCGTGGCCGTGCTGGTTTCGTTGGTGTGCTTGCCAGCGTAGCGCTGGATGGCGGTGGCGATGATGCGTCGAGCCTGTTCCTCCGCACCGGTCTTGGCATTTTCCAGAATGTGACGGCTCAGATGGGCCGCATCGCGGGAAGACTCTTGTTCCACCTCCTTGAGGAGCAACGTCCGGGCTTCGAGGGCACTCAATCCCGACAACGACTCGAGCTGACTCTTTCGTTCCTCGGACAAGCGACGAATTTCCAACCGGTCTTGTTCGGACTGGTTCCGATACAACTCCAACGCATCGGAACGGCGACGAAATTCCTCTTGGTGCTCAGCCAGGCGCTCCATTTGTCGACCCACCGAAGCCTCCCGTTCGGCCAATCGGGACTCGGTGGCCGCCAGACGCGATCGTTCGGATTCGAGATCCCGGTCCTGATCCGCGCGCCATCGATTGAGGTCTTGCTGTGCCGAAAGACGCACTTCAACTCGGAGAGCCTCGGTTTCCTTGCGGGATTGATCAGCCCGTTCGCGCTCACGCACCATCAATTCGGCCCGCAAAGCCCGCTCACGTAAGCGATGGATGACATAGGACACAACTGTGCCCGCAACCACTCCTCCAACCGCTAGAAACCAGGATTCATTGGCCATGTTTCAAAGGCGCTCCCGACGGTGCGTACCGACAACCCGATGGAGTGATCACTCCGTCCAAAACGACATCGTGATCTTCACGGGGAATTTGCGGAAGCATCTGGATTTCGAAGGCGACTCCGAAGCACTGACCGCTGAAGGACTCCAGCAAGCGGTCGTAAAACCCTCGCCCTCGTCCCAACCTCCCCCCATCTCGCGAGAAACCTAGCCCAGGAACAAAAGCCAAGTCCAGCAGCACGGCATCGACCCGCTTGCAGTCTTGGTGGGGCTCCAAGATCCCAAATCGACCCGAAACCAGATCCTGAAAACCGGTCACCCGACACCATTGATACGCCGCACTGGATGCATCGTAAGCCGGTAGGACCACCGTCTTTCCCTCCGCCCAGGACAACTCGACGAGCGGCCACAAATCCGGCTCATCGGGTCGGGGATGATACAGAGCCACACACTGACAGCGACTCCACTCGGGCAAGGCGATGCACCTTTTCTGGATGGCAATCGAGGATTCGGCGCGGCTTTCAGGGGTCAACCCACGCAGGCGCCGCCGAAGCTCCTCTCGCAATGCCTCCTTGGGCGCAGTGAGAGACATTCCCGGAGAATCCATGGGAGGCCTACTCGTAGCGCAATGCGTCGATGGGATCCAGATTGGCCGCTTTGAGGGCCGGGAAGAATCCAAAGACGATGCCGATGAAGGCGCTGACCGTGAAGGCCAGGATCACCGAAGCTTGGGAGATCAATGTTGGGAACTGGAACAACTGCGTCAGCAGCGGGGCCAACCAGTAGCCGACCGCGATACCCACCCCACCTCCGAGAATGCTGAGCAAGACCGCCTCGGCCAAGAATTGCAGAAGCACATCACGTCCGCGGGCTCCAACGGCCAACCGAATCCCGATCTCACGAGTCCGCTCGGTGACGCTGACCAGCATGATGTTCATGATGCCGATACCACCGACCACCAGAGAGATGCCGGCGAAGAAACCAATGAGCACGGTCATGATCCGGTTGTTGGCATTGAAGAAATCACTGGTCTCCTGCTGGTTGCGAACCATGAAGTCATCGTCCTTGCCGTCGGTGATCTTGTGCCGGCGGCGCAATAGTTCGGCGAGCTGTTCCTGAACGGATGGAATCGCCTCGGGCGACTCGGCCTGCACGAAGACCGCCCGGAACTTGCTGTCGCCCGACAAGCGCTTCATCACGCTGGTGTACGGGACGAGCAGCACATCGTCCTGATCTTGGCCGAAGCTGCCGGAACCCTTGGCCTCCAACCATCCCACGATGGTGAAGGGGGCATTCTTGATGCGCACCGCCTGACCCACCGGATCAACGCCCTCTCCGAAGAGGGTCTTGGCCGTGGTGGCCCCGATCAGGCAAATCTTGGAGGCATTGCGCACATCGGCTGCCGTGAAGTTCTCGCCGCTCTTCAAGGCCCACGAACGCGCCATGATGTATTCGTCGGAAACGCCGGATACTTGGACAAAACTATTTTGATTACCGGCGGCCACCTGGGCGGAGGTCCGGGCCTCCGGGCTCACGGCCGTGATCTGGGAAACTTCCCGGCGCATGGCATCAAAATCCTCAATCGACAGGTTGGGAGCCATGCCGAAGCCGCCTCGAACACCACCCCGGGTCATGTTGCCCGACATCACGGTGATGAGGTTCTGCCCCATGCCCGCGATGCGCTTGTCCACCTCAGCCTTGGCTCCGGTGCCCATGCTGACGCCCACGATCACGGCGGCGATACCCACGATAATTCCCAGCATGGTGAGAAAAGACCGGAGGACGTTGCGCCGGATGGCCATCAAGGCGATGCGAAGTGTGGCAAACATGGTTCAGGCGGTGAGTTGAACAGCCTTCTGCTCGGCCTCCAGCTTTTGGATTTCGTCGACGGCATTCAGGCGACTGAGAACCGGCGCATCGCTGCGAATTAATCCATCCCGCATGACCACGATGCGCTTGCAGTAGTGGGCGATGTCGAGTTCATGGGTCACCATGACGACGGTCATGCCTTGATCGTTGAGCTTCTGGAAGATGCCCATGATTTCAATACTGGTGCGGGAATCGAGGTTTCCCGTCGGCTCATCGGCCAAGAGCAAGGTCGGCCGGTTCACCAGCGCCCGGGCGATGGCCACGCGCTGCTGCTGCCCGCCGGAAAGGCGGCTGGGGGTGTGGTCCATCCGTTGGCCCAGGCCCACGAGTTCGAGGGCGGCGGCCGCACGCTGATTCTGCTCGGACACCGAGATCTTGGGCCGCGCGTACAACATGGGCAGCTGCACATTCTCCAGCGCCGTGGTACGGGCCAGCAAATTGAAGCCCTGAAAAACGAAGCCCAACTTGCGATTGCGGAGATCCGCCAAGTCGTTGCGGGAAAGGGATCCGATGTCGACACCGTCGATGAGGCACTTGCCTTGCGTGGGGCGGTCCAGACAACCCACGGTGTTCATCAGCGTGCTCTTGCCGGAACCCGAGGAACCCATGATGGCGACAAACTCGCCCGGCTCCACCTTCAGGTTGACCCCACGGACCGCGCGGACTTCGATCTCGCCGGTGCGGTAGATCTTCTGGAAATCCTCTAACTGTATGACCGCTGGCATGATTTCGATGAGTTGGATGGGTCGACGAGCGGATCAACGTCGCGGAGCGCCGCCGAAAGGACCACCGAAAGGATTACCCGCCGGTGCCGCAGCCGCGGCCATCGAAGACTTCAGCGCGGTCACCACGACCTGCCCTGGCTCCAACCCTTCAAGGATCTCCGAACCGGAGGCATCGGACATGCCCACCTTCACGTTGATGGCCTGCAAAACCGGTGGCGCATCCGGAGTCGCCGGGTCAGCCGGCTTGACGACATAGACAGTCTTCAGAGTCGGGCCTTCAACGGCCCTCGGACGAGGGGCTCCTCCGCCCATGCCTCCGCCCGGCCCGCCCATACCCCCACCGCCACCACCCATGCCTCCTCCGCCACCGCCGCCGGCGGCCATCATGGCACGCATGCGCTCGCGCATGGCCTGATACTGCACCTTCTGCTCTCCGGTGAGGGAGTCTTCGTATTTCTTGCGTTCCTCATCGGTGGGACGACGCCCTTCAGCCGACCAGGGAGGCGTCGGCAGGCCCTCCATTCCCGGCGGCCGGGCGGATCGAACAATGTCATTGGTCGAAACCGTGTTGGTGGCTGGCAACACCGTGACCCCCGCCGGCGGAGAGAACCGGGTCGCCGAAGCCGCCACTCGGACGACATTCGTTTTTTCCAGAGTGATGAGGGTGGCTGTGGCCGTCATGCCCGGGCGCAACCGGAGGTCCTTATTGTTGACCGCCACCACGGTGGTGTAAGTCACCACGTTTTGATTGGTGGTCGGCGCGAAACGAACCTGGCGAACGCGCCCGTCGAACTTGCGGTTCGGGAAGGCATCCACCGTGAACTCAACGCGCTGCTGCTCTTGCACATTGCCGATGTCCGCCTCGGAAACCGCCAACTCGATTTGCATCTGCGCCAGATCCTGAGCGATCAGGAATAAGGTGGGCGTGCTGAAACTGGCGGCCACGGTCTGGCCCGCATCCACGCTCCGAGTCACCACCACGCCACTGATGGGCGCGAAAATCGTGGTTCGATCGAGGTCGACCTGAGCGCTCTCGACAGCAGCCTCGCGGGTCTTGACCCCGGCTTGAGCCTGGAGCAAAGCCACATCGGCCTGTTGATTCTCGGTCTCGGAGATGAGCTTGGCGGCGAAGAGTTCCTTGGCGCGCTTGGAATTGAACTCGGCCATGGCCTGACCTGCGGTGGCATTGGCCAAATCGGCCTTGGCACGAGCCAGCGCGCGCTCGTAGGTGGCTGGATCGATGTGAGCCAGAACATCCCCTTCCTTCACGATGGAATTAAAATCGACCTTCATCTCGGTGATGGTGCCCGAGATCTGGGAACCCACTTGGACTTGGCGGATGGGGGCGATGCCGCCATTGGCGCTCACGCTTTGAACCATGTTGGTCCGCACCGCTGCCTCGGTCTTGAACTCCACGGGCACTGGCTTCTTGAATCGATCGCAACCGGTCGCCAGAAGCAGGGCTGCCAGCACTAAAACCACCGGCCCTCGCACCGCCGGCAATGAGTTCAATGGTGCATGACCGGACAAACCGGCGCAGGGCCAATGGGCGAAAAGTCGCGAAAACGGATTCATGGGCAAGCAGGAACGGGCAAACCGACGGAACTCCATCGTGGCCCGTTGACGACGAAGACCCTCACAGCATGCCGCCGGTTACGCAAATCTCCAGACAAACACCGGAGGCCAGAGTGAAACTCTGACTCTCCGGTGTTGAAATCGGACAAAAAACCGAAATGACCGCTCAGAGCGGCTTAACGCTCAAATTGCGGAACGCCACGGGGTCGTTGTGACCGGCGAACCCAAAATGACCCTTTGTGCGGGTCTTACCCGGGTGTGGGCTATTGGCCATGTAATTGGTGATCGTGGAGAGATCGGCATCGAGAATCACGAACCCATTGAGCTCGGTGCGGATCCGGCTGCCCTGCACGTAGGTCTCCTGGAAGTTCCACTCGCCATTGGGGCGTTGATAGCCCTGATGAGCCGGGGCCATGCCGTAGGCGCCGCCGTAGGCCTGACGGGGATCCAGCTTGGAACCGGTCTTGGCTTCGTAATCTTCAGCCAAAACCTGCAACTCGGTCATGGCGACATAGGCCGCATCACCGGAACCGGGATAGCGAATGGCAAACCCGTTGTTGCCGGCGCTGGGCACCTGAACCTCGGCGCGGAAGGCAAAATCGGCGTATTCTGCCTGGGTGAACAGACAGCCACCCTTGCCCTTCTTGCAGCGGATGGACCCATCCACCACTTCGTAATCGGCCACGGCACCATTCCAACCCGAGAGGTCCTTGCCGTTCCAAATGGACTTGAAGCCTTCCTGTCCATGGCTGGCCAAGATCTGGTTGGCTTCAGTGCCACCAATTTCGCGAATGAACACATTCTTCCAACGGATCTCACCACCGTGGGTCTGCAACTGAATCGGGCCACGGGCGGGGATGGGCTTCTTGCGATCGTAGAAGTTTTCCATCACCGCATGTTGGACGACGGATTGGCCGTTGAGCCACACGCTCACCCGCGAACCCACCATGACGATGCGGAACGAATTCCACTGGCCAAACGGCTTGTCAGCCAGCACGAGCGGATCCTTGCCCGGAGCTCCCGGGGAATTGTTCCAAAGGCCGCCGGAGCCCTTGTTGGCGCCAATATTAAACTTGGCCTTCTCGGTGGAATCCCAGATTTGCACCTGCGGCACACCGCGCAGATAAATGCCCGAGTCAGCCAGAGGCACGGTCTTGTATTCCAGCAACAGCTCGAAATCGCCGTAATCCTTCTCGGTGGTGGCGTAAGCGCCATTGCCGCCATTGACCAGTTCACCGTTTTCGACGTGCCAGTTGGGCTTGCCCGTCTTGGCGTCTACCTCGGTCAGCGTCTTGGTCCACTTGGCAATTTGCGCCGCGCGGTCCGCCTCAGGCATGGCCAGCAACTTGCGATGATCAAAGGTATCTCCGCCGCGGAAGCCGGTGAGGTCTTTGCCGTTGAAGAGCGGAGTAAAACCCTTGGGCGGCTGGTTCAAGGCTTGGAGGCTGGAACAGCCCCAAAGGCCGACCAGAGCGGCGGCGGCGGTTGCAGTGGCAACGAATTGGCGACGGTTGAACGGTAGGTTCATGAGGAGTCTCCGTCCGTGTTAATGCGGTTCGGTGCCCGGGTCAATCGCGCTGCCACCGTAGGGGTAAGATTGATTTTGGGAAAACTCCACGGTTTACTCCGCGGCCTCAACCGGATGTCACGACACGGAACCCAAATCGGCCCCTACACCCTCCACGAGGAGATCAACTCAGGTGGCATGTCCGAGATCTGGCTGGGCACAGACCCCTCAGGCAAGGCCGTGGCCCTGCGCCTGATGCTCAACAACTCGACCTTTGCCTTCACGGAGCGCAAGCGCTTCATCACAGGCTGCGAGACCTTGCAAGCCTGCCAAGACGACAACCACATCATCGGCTACATCGAGCACGGCAAGATCGGCGGCGAGCTGGCCCTGGTGCTGGAATACGTCGAGGGAGAGAACCTCAAGCTGCGCATGGCCACCGGCGACCCGGTGCTGGCCGAGAACATCGCCCAAGTACTCATCGACTTCGCCGAGGCGTTGGAGGTGGTTCACGACCGGGGCTACATGCATCTCGATGTGAAGCCGGAGAACGTGCTGCTCACGCGCAATGCACGGCTCAAACTCATCGATTTCGACCTCGCACAACCAATTCCTGATCCACCTCGCAAACTCGACAAGAACCCGGGCACGCCGCACTACATGTCACCGGAGCAATTGGCCCGTGAACCCGTGGATCACCGGGCGGACATCTGGGCCTTTGGTGTCAGCGCCTACGAATTGCTCACCTATCGCAAGCCCTTCCCCGGAGAATCCGCCGACGCCGTCTTCCGTGCCCAGCGGGACCGTTCCGACTTCATCCCGCCTCGCCAGATCAACGCAGACATCCCGGTCGCGCTGGAAAAAATCGTTCTCCGGTGCCTCGAGCAAGATCCCGCCCTGCGCTACCCCTCCATGTCCGTGCTCACCCACGAACTGCGCAAAGCGCTCTACCTTTGAGACGTTTCTGCTGACCCGATCGGAACCCGGTCCAATCGGTGAAATGAGGGGATGGATCTGAACTGAACCCAACAGGTCGTTTCCTCTACCGCCAGTCCACGCCTGAGGTCCGCCTTGATGACGACCAACGTCACCCGGCAAAAAACGAACCCGTTAGCAAATCGCTCAGCAAATGGTTCAACGAACGGATTTGGCAGCCGAAATCATTTCCCAGAACTTGGGATTATCCTGCAACTGTTCGTCTTCACCGGTGGGCAAGCTGGAACGGTAGAGGAAATCTTTCAGGGTATTGCGGCTCAGGATGCGGTGCACCACCACCCCGAGCGGATGCCGCTCGAAATACACCCGATAATCTCCCAGGCGGTATCGCGTCAGCGTCCGGCCCTGTCGGGAAAGGTTTCCAAAATCCCCGGCCTCGCGCAGCAGCTCTGAAGGCAACCCCCGAAACTGACCCAGCACCTGCAACTGCAAATCCTTCGGCAGTTTGGACAACTCGGCGGCGCTGGTGGGATTGAAGATGATCTGGAACGGCTGCATCTCTCCCCGACTCTCTTCCAACCGCCCCCCAAATGTCGAGCCTCCCCACCACCACAGCCTGTCCCCAAAAGTACCAATCTCCAATCCTCCCACAGGAGCCTGTCCCCAAAATCCAGCAACATCACCTCGGACATCACCAAGCGGCAGCGGGATCGGGCCGGAGCAAGCACTGGAAGCGATCACCCTTCCCCTTCGCGCACAGCGCGAAAAGTCCATACCTCCCCCGAGCTTCCCTGCGCGCGCAGAACCGATCCCGCGGAGCACGCCTAACGCCCAGAACGGCATCTACCGCAAATTCCGATGTCGAAGAAAGAATCCAGAAGGGTTCGCCAACTATTCTTAACTTCCGCTAAACAAAGCAGTCAAAACGACAACAATGTAACATATACACTTGATATCTTTAAACAGTATTTTGTACATTTTATATGAATTCTGTTTGACCTTTGATTCCATTTTCCCGACGAGCCTGTAACGACCCCCGTCCCTCCATGCCCCTGAATCCCGCGCCCACGAACGACCCGTCAGCCCGTCAGCAGATCGCTTCAAAAAAACACCTGTTTTCGCCAAGCAAGTGCCTTGGGATCACAGTCCTCTGGGCCGTCTTGATGAGTGCATGTCAGGCCGATGACACCATCCAACAGGAGTCGCCATTAAGACTCAACGATCTCAGAAGGATGGTTCTGGAACAAAACGACCAAATCCAGATGCGCCTGCAGGATGCGGAAGTCAGCGAACGCCTCCACAGGGCTGAGAAGGGGATCTTCGAACCTCAGTTGGTCGGTGGCGCCGAATATTTTGACACCAGCCGCCCAAACAACCGACAGCAATCCGCGCAATTGGGATTCTTTGCGCGACCCTTCTATTTAGAGCGAAACACCCTCTACAACGCCGGTATCGAGTTCCTGCTGGGCACAGGTGCCAAGCTTCGAACGGGATACATGCTGAGGGACTTGAACAACAACGTCGGGGCAGCCGAGACCACCCCAGGACAGCTGATGGGGCAACAGTATGAAAGCTTTGCAGGCCTTAATCTGACCCAACCCCTGCTTAAGAATGCGGGATGGGGGGCCACCACGGCCAAGATAAGGCTCTCGGCCATCTCCTCCAAGATCGCCTTCCACGAATACCGCCGCCAAATCCTTCTCGTTTTGGCAAGCGCCGAGGCGGCTTACTGGGATCTTCACTTGGCCCAGGAACAAGTCCGAATCGGTTCCGATTCTTTGGCCACTGCCCAAAAAATCCTCAAAGACAATCAGGCACGCTTGGAAGTGGGTAAATCCTCCGAATTGGAGGTCATGCAGGCACAGGCAGGCCTGGCAGCACGCAAAGCCAAGCTCGAGCAGGCACAACAAACAGCTTTCGACTACGCCAGCAGGATTAGCAGTTTGTACTCCCGTGCCATCGGCAACCAAAACATCCTTCCCAGGGCGGTCGATGCTCCGGAACTCATCGAAGATTCCAGCAGCAAGATCGAGAGCTATACCCAAGCCTTCCGCAAAAATCCGGACTACCTCATCCGGGCCGAGCAGGTGAAACAGGAGAACCTGCGGGTGGCTTATCTGAAGAACCAGCGCCTGCCCCAACTCGATCTGAAGGCCAGCTACGGCCTCAACGGACTCAGCTCCAACGTCGTTCAGTCGATGGATGATTGGGCTAAACGGGAATACCCAGCCTGGTCGCTTGGCTTCGAATTTCGCGTTCCGCTCGGAGGCGGAATCAAGGAACGCAACGAACTTGAAGCTGGAAAGCTCGGCAAGATCCGCGCCCTTTCAGCCCTCAAAGAAGCGGAGGTACAGGTCTTTAACTTGGTCGACACCGCCCTGCGCAAAATCCAACTGCACCGGAGCAGCTTGACCAACGCCCGCTCCGTCATCGGATTCCACGAAAAGCTCCTCGCTGCACAGATGGATCGCTTGGCTGTGGGCGCCGTCGACAGCCGAATGGTGCTCGAGACCGAGGAGAAGCTCTCCGAGGCCCGAGCCACAGCCGTGGACAGCATGGTGATGGAACGCAAGGCCCGCCTCGAACTGGAGGCGGTCCGCGGCACCCTGCTCCTAGCCCGCGATGCCGAGGTGGACTTGTTCGAGTTGCGCAAACGCACCGAGGAATTTCTCCGCAAGAACCGCGACAAAAAGGTGGACGAGGCCCCTGCCATCCCAATCACCGACCCTCCCAAGGCCCCTTGAAACTGTTTCACCGGTACCCATGAATTTATTGAAATCTCGACTCCTGAGTTATGCCGCCCCTTGGTTGGTTGCTAGCGCGACTTTTCTCCACTCGGCCCGAAGCCTCGGCGCAGAGGCCAACTGGGTTGCTGGAGTCACTGAACCCATTAAGGACGTGACCTTGGCTTTCCCCATTGTCGGGGTGGTTGGCGGACGCCCAATCGAGGAAGGATCCATCGTCCGCAAGGACCAGGTGGTCATCGAGTTGGACAAGCAGTTGGAAGAACTCGACCTCGAGCGCAAACGACTGGCCCGCGAATTGGCTGCAAGCGAACTCGAACGACTCAAGTCGTTGGCCCAGCGCAACGCCATCTCCGTGAGCAAGGAGGAGATCGAGAAGAAGCGTAGCGAATTCGAAATCGCCAAGGTGGACCACGAGCTGGCTGCGGCCGTGCTCAAGCGTCGCCAGTTGATTTCGCCGATCGACGGGCAGGTCGCCCAATTCTACAAGGATGTCGGCGAGAAATGCGAAGACCAGCAACCAGTGGTCCGCATTGTGGACACCCGGAGATGCCACCTGGTCGCCAACCTGGAGCCGCGTCTGGCGCAGTCCCTACGACTCGACCAAAAGGTCCGCGTGGAAGTGCTGGTGGGCGATTCTCCCGTCACCGTCGAAGGCACCCTGATCTACCTGTCACCCGTCGCCGATGCGGCCAGTGGTCTGCTGCGCATCAAGGCCGTTTTTGAGAACCCCGAGGGCAAGATCCGTCCCGGAATCGCCGGACGCCTCCGCATCGACTGAAGCCCCATGTCCCACCCTTCCCCCATCCCA
>JARXAF010000215.1 GCA_029865985.1 Verrucomicrobiota bacterium | reverse complement strand
CAGCGCGGGGGCCACCTTCCAGCAGGCGATGGCGAAGGGGAAATTCCACGGAACGATCGCCGAGACGACGCCGAGCGGTTGGCGCAGGGTGAAGTCGAGCCCGCCACGCGCCACCGGAATCGTCTGACCGAAGAACCGGCTGATGCCGCCGGCGTAGTATTCGAAGACCCGAGCCCCGAGCGCGACTTCGTCTCGGGCGTCGGCCAGCGGTTTGCCCACGTGCATCACTTCGAGGCGAGCCAACTCCTCGGCATTTTCCCGAATCACCGCGGCGATCTTGAACAACACCGCTGCCCGCTTGCCGGGCGCAAGATCACGCCAGCCATTTTCAAAGGCGCTGTGGGCCGAAACCACGGCCGCATCCACGTCCTTCACGGTGGCTGCGTCGATCTCGGCGAACAGCTCGGCCGTGGCCGGATTGACCAAGCGGGTCTTCGGCGTGCCATCGACACTGGTGTAGCGACCGTCCAAGAACAATTGGTGGGGAATCATGGTTGGGGAGTCTGGAGAGAAATG
Organism: Verrucomicrobiota bacterium; assembly: GCA_029865985.1. GTDB lineage: Bacteria > Verrucomicrobiota > Verrucomicrobiia > Limisphaerales > UBA9464 > SXXZ01. Next base: position 9,115 of record JARXAF010000215.1, on the reverse strand, counting down.
GAAATCGGGGGACTCGTGAGCGACGTGGGAAATGTGGGCAATGCGGGCAAAGTCGAGGGACTATCAGAGCACTTCGAGGTAGAGAGCACGCAAGTCGGCGAGGGTGACCGGAGCGGCATTGGTCTGATGGCAGGGGTCTTCCCAGGCTTGGGCTACGAGTGCATCGAGGTGCTCGGGTTTCACGCCAAACTGCGAGAGCTTTCTGTTCAGACCCAGGCCCGCGAGGAATGATTCCATAAAGGCGATTGTCACCCGGTCAGCCTCGGCATCGGAGAGTTGAATAACCTCCAGGCCAGCGGCTTGTCCCACGCGTCGATACAATCCCGGACGTCGCGCACTGCACAGCCGCATGCTGGCCACCAGGCACAGCGCATTGGCCAATCCATGATGCATTCCGCAAATGGAAGACAGCGGGTGTGCCAGTGAATGCACCACTCCCAAATCTTTCTGAAAAGCCACGGCACCCATGGCCGCCGCCACCAGCATGTGACCGCGAGCCGTGAGGTCTTGGCCATCGCGATAGGCCTTCGGCAGGGCATCAAAAATCAGGCGGGCTCCTTCGAGGGCGATGCCATCGCACATCGGATGGAATGACGGGCACGTGAAGCTCTCGATGCAGTGCGTGAGCGCATCGGCGCCAGTCGCGGCTGTCAGGTGCGGAGGCAATCCCACGGTCAGGGCGGGATCGAGAATGACCAATTTGGCCAGCATCTCCGGATTGAAGAGCACGGCCTTGCGATGCGTGGCGTCGAGGGTGATCACCGAACTGCGTCCCACTTCGCTGCCGGTTCCGGCCGTCGTGGGGATGGCTACCAGCGGCAGCAGGCCACTCCAGTCGGACTCATCGTAGAACTTGGCGAGATCGAATCCGGGACGGCGGGCCAGGAGTCGCGCGGCCTTGCCGGCGTCGAGCGGGCTTCCGCCACCGATGGCGACCACGCCGTCACACTGGTTTTCACGCAGGGCCGCTGCTGCTTGGCGCACGTCTTCTTCGATCGGGTTCGGATGCACTCCGTCGAAGACGAACCACGTCTTGCCTTGATTGCTGGCGCCCAACACCGAAGCGAGCTGTGCGAATGCTTCGGTTTTCACCAAACCACCGTCGGTCACTACCAGCGGGCGGGATACGCCCAGCTTGGCCAATGCGGCGGGCAATTCAGCCAGTGCTCCGGCGCCGTAGAGGGTTCGAGTCGGGAAGGAAAAGGCAGTCAGGCTCATGTTTGTTTGGTGGGAAGAGAATGGTTCAATCGCGCTGAAGGTCCAAGGGTCATCCTCGGACGAAATGATGCAGAAAGTTGTGCAGGATGAGTCGTCCAGCCGGTGTGGGCTTCAGGTTGTCCAACACCTGGTCTAGGTCGAAGCGAACGCGGGGGCGCCAGAGATCGCGCCGCGGATTCCAGATGAGGCGGAGCGTGTCGGGATCTGTCTCCGGGTGGAACTGCACACCATGGAGCAGCCCCGTGGAATCGTGCATGCCCTGGATCGCAGCGAACGTTCCCGCAACCGTGTGGGTCAACCCGACGGGAAGATCGGAGACCACGTCCGAGTGACTCGAAAGCGCGTCGAATGCGTCGGGAATCCCGTCGAAAAGCCTCGAGGATCGGCCGGCGGGAGTCAGCGTGACCGGAGTATTGCCCAACTCCAAACCCTGGGGGTGCGGTGCCACTTTGGCTCCCAATACCCGGCCCATGAGTTGATGTCCATAGCACACACCGAGGACCGGCACACCAGCGTCGCGGCAGCGCAGGATCCATTCGCCGACTTGGAGATTCACCGCATCATCATTCCAGGCATCGCGCGGCGAACCGCTCAGAATCACCCCGTCCCAATCACCGGGGGAATGGGTGCGATTGATATCGTTGTCGACCCCGGCGCGGGACCACTCCACGGAAAGCGATTTTGGGGTCCAACGGCTGAACCAACCGCAGACATCACGCCGCGGATCCGGATCCAAACCCGGCGGCCAAATCACAGAATCCACCAGCAGTACGCGTCTTGTTCGCATCGCCATCGTCGGTGTTGAGCAAACGGCAGTCGATCAACCCATGGCGAGAGGATTCTGAGAGCAGGTCACGGGAGCTGGCTTTACGAGACGAACAGAGACTCAGTCTTTCAGAGTATTTCTGGTAATCCCACGGCATCGACCCGCAGGTCTCGCAGCGTAGAAAGATTCGTCCAGGGAGTTCCGCGAATGGGCCGGGCTCCATCTTTGCGTTTCGCGCCAAAAAGCGAGCGGTACCGGTGAAAAACCCCGTTCACAAACTCTCGAGACCCCAACGCTACCCCATCCGTTAGGTGCCGAACGCGCAGCCGCAAGACTTCGGCCTCACTCAACCGCCCGCCCTGGCTCATCACCCGTCGAATCGCCTCCCGATCCAGCGCTTGCTTCGAGCTGTGTCCACTGACACCTCCCTGAGCGAACAGCAATTCCCGATACCGCGCCGCAGCAGCGATCCAACGGCGCTCTGAGAAGACACTCATCAGCCCGTGTTGGATCTCCTTTTGGCCCACCAATGCGGCCGCATATCCGCAAAATCGGTAATCCTTCGGATCGCTCACCAAGCCAGCGCGCACCGGATTCAGGTCGATATAGGCGGCCACGGCCCGCAGCGCTTCCGGAGAATCCTCCACCAGAACACTTTTGAAACGCTCCGCCCACAAAGTGCCAAATCGGCCTGTTTGTCGATTATACCAACGACTGAAGCGCTGCTTGAACTCCTTCATGAACACCGACACGTCCCCCATTCGGCCCAGAAGCGTTTCGCGGACATGGGCCGGCATTCGCCCGTGTTCTTTCATCGAATCTCGGGCCAAAACCACCAGAAGCCCGTTGCGCCCATAAAAATCTTCAGCTCTGCGGAGCAACTCCCCATCGCTCAGAGGCACCGCCAGCGGTACGCGCACCAGCACATGGAAATGGTTCCCCATCATGCAGTAGGTAATCACCTCCATCCCGCAGAACCGCGCCAACCGCATCAACAGCGAAGCCAGCCTCTCCTTGCACTCCTCATCCAGCAGCAACTGCCCCCCCACCGTCCTGGAAACACAGTGATAGACAGCCCCACCCCGCCCTTTAATCCGCGCCAACCGCATGCCCAACACTTTACTCATACAAATGCTCATGTCTACCAATATTGAACCTGTCACTCTATTTTGGGTTGACTGGGGGGTGGGGTTGTTTTATTGGGGTGGGTTTATGATTCGCAAATCTTGGGGGAGTTGGGTCTTGGGGGGGCTGGCGGCGGTTTCGGTCTGGGGGGCGGATTGGCCTCAGTGGCGGGGGGAAGCGCGCCGGGATCATTCTCCGGACACGGGTCTGCTGTCTCGTTGGCCTCAGGAGGGGCCCAAGCGGGTTTGGCTCTCCGAAAATGCTGGCTTGGGCTATGCGGGCTATTCGATCGCGAGGGGTTCTCTGTTCACGATGGGACTCCGGGAGGGTCAGGAGTTCCTGATCGCGCTGGATGCCTCGAGCGGCAAGGAATTGTGGAGCTCCCCCGCTGGGACGCGGTACCCGAATGGCTGGGGCGACGGCCCTCGAATGACTCCCACGGTGGACGGTGACCACGTCTTCGCTATTGGCGGTCAGGGTCTCTTGATCTGCGTCGATGCGAAGGACGGAAAACAAATCTGGTCAAAGAATCTGGTGACCGATCTGGGCGGGAAACTCCAGGACTGGGGGTACACTGAGTCCCCACTGGTGGTCGGCGATGTGGTAATTTGTACGCCCGGTGGATCTCAGGGAACCTTGGCCGCTCTGGACAAAGCTTCAGGCGCCGTCCGGTGGCGTTCCAAGGAGATCAGCGACAATGCACAGTATTCGTCCCCCATCCTGATCCAACACGCGGGCCAATCTCAGGTGGTGCAATTGGTGATGAACCAGTTCTTCGGGGTTTCACCCAAGGATGGTTCAGTGCTCTGGAAGAAGGATTTTCCGGGACGAGTGGCTGTGATTCCGACGCCCATTTATGAGGACGGTATCGTCTATGTGACCGCTGGCTATGGCGTCGGTTGCGAGGCCATTCGCTTGGGCAAGGACAATACGGTCGAGCCTCTCTACTCAAACAAGGTGATGAAGAATCACCATGGCGGCGTGGTCTGCGTCGATGGTCACCTGTACGGCCACTCCGATGGCGCCGGTTGGGTCTGCCAGGAATTAAAGACGGGTAAAGAAGTCTGGTCGCACAAGGGGTTTGGCAAGGGTTCGGTCACCTATGCCGATGGCAAGTTGATCTGTCTGGATGAGCGCAGCGGAGACGTCGCTCTGGTGGAAGCCAGCACCCAGGGATGGAAGGAAATCAGCCGCTTCAAACTCAATCCGCTGACCTCAAAACGCAGCCCACAGGGCGGTATTTGGCCGCACCCGGTCGTCGTCAACGGTCGGCTCTATCTCCGGGATCAGGAGTTACTCCATTGCTTTGATGTGAAGTCGAAGTAGCCGCGTGCGACAGGGGGGGCGGTAGCGGATTTCAGTGAGGGCCATGAACCAGGGCTATGGGTCCCGTGAGCCGCCCCCCCCGCCTTCGGGCCAGCCTCTTTCGATCAAATATTTCGATCCGACCGTTCGGTAAAACCCGGTCGGTAAACCCGGTCGACAAAACCCGGTCGACAAAACCGACTCTTCGCTGGCGAATCCCGGATTCCTTTCGACGTTCCGATCGCGAATCGATCTCTTCTCGACTTTCACAGTCACGGTCACGGGTCGAAATTCACCCGCTGACATCCCTTTTCTCCACCAGTGAGCCAAGGGTGTCTTCACTCGGTTTTCTCCTGCTCGAACTACGCCGCCTCAATCCCGACTGGCGTGGAGATCGCACCAGAACTCACGTCCGTGCGAGGTCCAGTGACGGTAGTGGCGGTGCCACAGGGCTTTGACCGCATCACCGGATACCCACGTCCCTGTCAGGTTCGATCCAAAATCGCCGGAGGATCCGATGGGGAAATCACGCCCCGGAAACCGCCGGGATCGCTGACCCAAGGCGCGGATCCGCTGATAACCGGCCAGTTTGCGGATCAATCGATACGGCCAGGCCCGATGCGCCGTCAGGATTCTCGGAAATTGCGCCGTCCAACCTAGCGGCCCAGACCAATCGTCGATCGGAAGCAGCGAACTCTGCTCCACCAGCATGAATCGTCGGTAGCCCAGCGCCTCACAGGCATCCACCAACGCCACATCGGACACCTCCACCGACAGGTAATTGGGCAAGCCCACTTCGCGGAGTCCATCGAGGCAGAAATGATCGGCGCTTTCGATGTCCACTTTGAGGTAGTGCGGAACCCCATGCTGTCGCAAAAGGTCCCCAAAGCGGACCGCCGGGACCGTGACCTTCCGGTGCCGATGCCCACCCCGGGCTGCACTGGCCACGTCGAGAGCACTCCATTCCGGATGATCTTCGTTGATCCAGAACTCCACCTCCCCAGGCTCGCCGGCCACCGCCACGTTGCGAATGACCAACCGTCCCTCACGGACGGCCTCCGGAAAACGGGCCGCCACTTGCCCACAAAACGCCTCATTGGCCTCGACGGCCACGACTTTGAAGCCACATTCGAGGTAAAAACCCGCGTCATCCCCATTGTTCATCCCCACATCAAAGATGAGGTCCGGAGTGGGTGACGTGTTCATGAGTTCGAAGCTAATGATGACCACGCCTGGAGAACAGATTTTTGGCAAACGATCCGGTGAGCTAAAATGATGATGTCAATGGGCGAGCGTCCGGAACACAGCACCATGGCAACTCCAAATTCTAACATGATTCGGTAGCAATTTGAATGAACTATTATTTAGATTCATACCTAATTATATATTTATTACAAATTTTAATTTATGCTTTATAGTATATTTATACCATTAAATACGTAAAATTGATCACATAAAACAAACTTCCGTTGACTATAAAAAGAGCACCTGAAATCTCATGATCCAAGGTTAACGCAATTGTAACACCCTGCTCAACCGGATCACAGAGATGGGCCATGCTTCGCTGAAGCAGACCCAAAAACTGTGGCAAAGCTTCAGGAGGGGGAAACTGGATCCCTACGGCTACTAACCCAGCCAGCGGCGTCTGATGCGAACCTTGTAACAACCATGAAACGCCAAATCCTGAAATTGACGGGCATGCTCGCGCTGGTCTCCGGCGCGGCGACAACCTTGACGGCGGACTACGCCTCCACGGTCTCCAACCTCAAGCCGGTCGCCTTCTGGCGCCTGAATGAGACCACGCAACCTCCCGCCGCCGACGTGGCGGTCAACGCCGGTTCCCTGGGCGATTCCGCCGTGGGCTACTACCTGGGCACCGCGCAGCACCCGGTTCCGGGTGCTCTGAATGGCCGCACCGACAGTGCCGTGGGCTTCGATGCCACCGCCAACTCGGTGACCATGGTACCGTACATGCCGGAAATGAATCCCGCCGCGCCCTTCACGGTGGAAGCCTGGCTCAGCCCGAATGTCGAGCACGCTGCGGGATCCGGCACCCTGACTTGCGCCATTTCCAGCGGACAATTCGCCGCCCCTCGCAGCGGTTGGTTGATCTACCAATCCGAGACGGGTTGGAACCTCCGCATGTACAACAAAAACGGCGCCTCCACCTCGGTGAACATCACCGGCGGAACGGCTCCCGTGTCCGGTATGTGGTACCACGTGGTCGCGGTTTATGACGGTGCAACAGCTAAACTGTTCGTCAATGGCGACCAGGCGGCTGAAGCAGCGCAAACCAGCTACGTGCCCGGCCAATCGGGCGGCTTCGCCATCGGCAGCCGCGCCGACAGTTCGTTCTGGTGGAATGGCTCCGCCGACGAAGTGGCCCTCTACAGCAAGGCCCTGACCGCTGAGGAAATCTCCGCTCACTACGCCAACGGCACCGCCACCAGCCCGAGCGCTACCTATCAGAGCCTCGTTTTGGCTCAGGCTCCCATCGCCTACTACCGCCTGAACGATGGAGCCTACACGGCACCCGCCAGTGTGCCTCCAGCCGCCAACACCGGAACCGCGGGCGCTTCCATCGCCGGCTCCTACAACCCCGGCATGAAGGCAGCCGCGGAAGGTCCGAAGCCGCCGACTTACACCGGATTCGAAGCCTCCAACGTCGGTGGTGGGTTCAATGGTTCGGCCGGCTATGTCGGCACTCCGTTCCAGATGAACGACATGACCGAGTTCACCATGATGGGATGGATCCGCCGCGGTGCCATCAAGAGCGGCCGTGGCGGCTACTTCGGCCAGAACGACCTGCTCGAGTTTGGCGACGCTGATAGTGGCGCCAACATCGAACTGTGGGTCAACGCCCGCGGCGGCAACATCAAGGCACCCTACCCCTTCAAGGACAACGACTGGGGCCACTTTGCCGTCATCGGCAGCGCCACTTCCACGGTCCTGTATGCCAACGGCAAAGAAATCGGCCGTCTGAGCGGACCGGTGACCAGCTATGGCACCAGCAGCTTCAACTTCAACATCGGTGGCGGCGGTATCTTCAACACCGCCGGCGACTACTTCAAAGGCAACATCGATGAAGTCGCAATCTTCGACAAAGCGCTGAGCGCGGCCGACATCCAGTCGATCTACTTCTCGGCCAATGTGGCTCCGACCATCACCCAGCAGCCGAGCCTCCCGAGCCGCACCCTCTATGCGGGTTACTCGGTGACGCTGACCGGAGCGGCCTCGGGCACGCCTCCCCTCACCTATCAGTGGCGCAAGGACGGGCAAAATTTGTCCGGCAAGACCTCGCCCGCCCTGTTGCTGACGGGCGTCACCGCGGCCGATGCGGGTTCCTACGAACTGGTCGTCTCCAGCACCTACGGCACCACCAGCAGCACCCCGGTCGCCCTGGTGGTGACTCCTGTCGACGCGGTGGCTCCGACGCTCCAGTATGCGGCGGGCGTTGCCAGCTTCGACAAGGTGCGGATCTGGTTCTCAGAACCCTTGGATCCGACGACCGCTCAGTTGGCGGCCAACTACAAGGTCGAAGGTCTCACCGTGACTGGCGCAGCCCTCGTGGCCCCAGCCGGCAGCATCGGCGACAACATCGTCGAACTGACGACCTCCAAGCAGGATGCAGGCAAGACCTACACAGTCACCGTCACTGGTGTGAAGGATCAGATGGTTCCCGCCACCGAAGCCGCAGCCAACTCGACGATCACCTTTGGCTCCTGGCAGCTGGCCTCCGGTGCGCTGCGCTTTGAGCACTACGACAATCTCGCCAGCGCCAGCGACGAGGCCATCACCGCTGCCCTTGCGGATCCTCGCGTGATCGCCGGCACCCAGACGACGCTCGGAACCATCACCGGCCGTTTCGACACCCGCACGGTGTTCCCGGATGACAGCCATGAGAACTACATGGCCCGTATCAGCGGCTTCATTACCCCGACCGAGTCGGGCGATTACTACTTCTTCGTGGCCTCCGATGACGCCTCCCGCGTTTACCTCAGTGCGAACGAAACGATGCCCAACCCCGCCACCGACACCCCGATCGTCAATGAGCCGGGCTGCTGCAAAGGCTTCTTGGAGCCCGAATCCGGATCTCCCCAAACCACGGCCGCCCCGATCAATCTGCAGGCCGGCAAAAAGTACGCCATCCTGACGCTCCTCAAGGAAGGTGGCGGCGGCGACTGGCTCAAGGTGGCCTGGCGCAAGTCGACCGACACGACCGCATCGGCCGCGTTGGCCCCCATCGAGGGCAAGTTCTTGTCCACCTATGTGGATCCGAATGCCGAAGTGAAATTCACCCAGCAGCCGACCAATCAAGAGGGGGCTCTTTCCACCTCTGCGGTCAACTTCCTGACGCAGGCCTTCACCTCGAGCGACGGCGGCTTCACGGTCACCAACACCACCCCAGAGCCTCCGGGCCCATGGGTGTATGACCCGGCCAACGGCATCTGGTCGGCCGACGGTTCCGTCGATGGTTGCGGCGGCCCCTACAACTCCCGCCTGAATTCCGCGACCTACACGGTTCCGGAGTCGCTAGCCGTGACCCTGAGCTTCGCCCATCGCTATTCCTTCGAGGGTGACTTCTTTGATGGTGGCCAAGTGCTCGTCAGCGTCAACGGCGGTGCCTTCACCGTGGTTTCAGCCGATAATTTCACAGCCAATGGCTATGCCAACGGTGTGATCCAGGGCAACGGTGTCCTC